>CAYRJR010000035.1:2214-18875 GCA_964424655.1 uncultured Chitinophagaceae bacterium | reverse complement strand
GAGACACTTTGCTTCGATGATGAATTCAGCATCAACAGCAAGTATGTAGTGCTCTTCGACCCCCTGGATGGCTCTTCGAATATTGATTGCAACGCCAGCATCGGCACCATCTTCGCCATTTACCGCCGCGTGACGCCACTGGGACAGCGCTGCACACAGGCAGACTTCATGCAGTCTGGCAAGAACCTGATGGCCGCCGGCTATGTTATCTATGGCTCTTCCACCATGATGGTGTATGCCACCAAGCGGGGCGCTAATGGCTTTACGCTGGAGCCCAGCATCGGCGAGTTCTGCCTCTCACATCCCGATATTCAGGTAATACCGGATGGGAAGATTTATTCCGTCAATCAGGGCAACTGGAACAAATACAGCGAAGGCGTGAAGCAATACCTCACACATTGCATGAATGAATCCTATAGCCAACGCTACATCGGATCAATGGTTGCCGATATGCACCGAACGCTCATCAAAGGAGGCATATTCATGTATCCTTCTGACAGTAAAAACCCGAATGGCAAGCTTCGCTTACTCTACGAATGCAACCCCATGGCTTTTCTGGTAGAAGCGGCAGGAGGGTTAGCCAGCACTGGCACTACGCGCATCCTCGATTTGGTACCTGAAAAACTGCATCAGCGTGTTCCTATTTTCATCGGCTCAAAAAATATGGTTGAAAAGGCAATGGCCTGCGTCACATCCGGCCAGGAAATAGCCGCTTCATAATCAGAATATCAGATTGCTTCTGCTTCTTCAATGTCTTTCCTTCACCACGGCAATAAACCAGGGTTCTTCCGCATCCTTAAAGAGTCTGCACTGGGCTTTATTGAAGACAATGCGATGAAGCTGAGTGCTTCACTTTCTTATTACACGGTGTTTGCCATTGGCCCGCTGCTGCTGGTCATTATCTCGCTGATAGGCATTTTCTCTGATGAACAGACACTCACGCAGTCACTCTTCGGGCAAATCCAAAAGCTGCTGGGCGCACAGGGAGCCGAGCAAATCGTGAGCATCATTTCTGCACTTCAGAAATCGCAGGATGCACACAAGTTTGGCATCATCGGCCTGGTGTCCCTATTCATTTCAGCCACGGCTGTTTTTTTAGAAATCCAGGATTCCATCAATTACATCTGGAGCATTCGGGCAAAGCCCAAAAAAGGCTGGCTGCGTATCATCACCAATCGGCTGCTTTCATTCTCGCTCATCATCGGCCTGGGCTTTCTACTGACCGTCTCACTGCTGGCCAACACACTCGCCGACCTGCTCACTGATCGCATCGCCCGACTGCTGGGCCAGGGTCAGGTGATTCTTTTGCAAGGCTCCGGACTCTTCATCCTGTTCATCATCATCACCTTGCTTTTCTCAATTATCTACAAGGTGCTGCCGGATGCAAAAATCCACTGGCGCGATGCGGTAGTAGGCTCTTCTTTCACCGGCTTGTTGTTTTTGCTGGGCAAGTTTCTGATTGGCTTTTATCTCGGCAATTCCCGTGTCGGTAGCACTTATGGTGCCGCTACTTCCATTATCATTATTCTGCTCTGGGTCTATTACTCGGGTATCATCCTCTACTTCGGTGCCGAGTTCACGAAGGTGTGGGCCTTGCGGCGTGGACATGGCATACAACCCAACAAGACTGCCGTATTCATCCTGAAACGCGACTCAAAAGAATTGCCAGAGCAATCTTTCATGCACCACAGCACCGAATCTTCCACGCTCAACGATTCGAAATAAGCTGCGCCAATGCCCGCAGGCTAATGAAGCGAAAGGCAGGAATCAGCAGCGCTGCAGCAGCCAGTAATATCAGGCTTTCCCGTAGCCATTCGCCGGGCCAGAAGCTGAATGCAGCCCAGGCTATCGCCGATATTCCAAACAGATAAAGCAGGTGTGCAGCAATCCATCTGGGACTGAAGGGCAGCTTGTTGCGCCGGCTGGAAAACACCAGGGTCGAAGCGGCAATGCTCCATTGCGTACCACAAGAAACGATGGCCGCTCCTTCTGCACCATATCGTGGAATCACAAAGCAATTCACGGTCACGCTCAGGATAGCTGCCGCCCCTGCCTGCGTGTTGAGCAATCGCATAGCACCATTGGCAGTGAGCAGCGTGGAATACACATACATCAGCGCATAGGCTGGCAGGCAACTCATCACCCAGGCGAATATGCGCCCATCGCTGGCGGTGGCTGTGGGATATAATAGCTGCATGATTCCCGTTCCGGCAGACCAGGCAATCACCGCTGCCAGGAAAGCAAATGGCAGGAGCAGGTTGGTGCTGAGTCGCGCAATCGGTGCAACATTCTGCCCACGCGCCAGCATCCGCCCAAAGAGTGGCAGGAGAATGCCCGCAAAAAGAATCGCAAACTGATTGCAGATGTCGAGCTGGCGCACGGCACTCATATAGCGCCCGGCCTCTTCGGGGCTGTGCAGCCTTTCCAGCAGAGGGACATCGGAACGCATGTAGATGCTCATTAGAAACATCAGCAAGGCATAAGGAGCTGCAGCACGCATCATGCCGGCCACACGTCCCAAATGAAACGACAAACGGATGGGTTGATGGGTAATGCGTCGTAACAGGTAGAAGCCAAGGCAGGCCGATGCTGCATAGCATCCCACCTGGCACCAGACAAACCATTCAATCTTAAAACGCGAAGCTGTAGCAGGTAGCAGCAGCAACGTGCCGCAGATTAATATCATGAGCAGCCTGTCCGTCACACTGAGCACGCCATCCAGTCGGAAACGCTGAAAGGCCGCCACATTACTGCGGATAAACAGCACCAGAATCGTTAGCGTCTGGATGAGCAATGTGCCACACAGCAAGGCCAGGGTATGCCCGCGGTAGCCGATGCTGTAACCGATGCCCAACACCACCGCAAAGTATAGACCCATCAATAGCAAACGCAGGCCCAGCAAGGCCGGGAAGCGTTGCGCATAGCTGGCCGGGTCACGGGATACCGCGCGGGTGTTGTAGCTGTTGAGTCCGAAATCGAGCACGAACTGCATGATGATACTCATGCTGAGCAGTGCCTGAAAAGTGCCATAACTGGCATGCCCCACGCGGTTCTGCACCGTACGGTCAATGGCAAAAATCCATACGGGTTTCACCAGCGCATTGAGCGCGATGACGAACAGTAGGTTTTTCGCAAAAAAGCGACGCATGGAAACAACAGGAGGAACGCAAAGATGCTGTCGGGCAGCTTTTCCGGGCAAAGCCGAAAAGCGAAATATAGCCGAAGTGTGCGACGCAACGGATGCCTGGCGATGCATTGCAGCCGATAAAAAAAAACTGCCTCAACCCAATGAGACAGTTTTCAATAATGCCGGAAGCGGACTGGCCTTAATACCGATAGAAATCTGCCTTGAACGGTCCGTTCTTCGGGATGCCGAGATAAGCTGCCTGCTCCTCACTCAGCTCGTCGAGCATCGCGCCCACTTTGGCCAGGTGAAGCCGCGCAACTTTTTCATCAAGGTGCTTGGGAAGCACATAGACGCGGTTTTCGTATTGGCTGTGGTTCGTCCACAGTTCGATTTGTGCCAGGGTCTGGTTGGTGAATGAATTGGACATCACAAATGAAGGGTGGCCGGTGGCGCAACCGAGGTTTACGAGGCGGCCTTCTGCCAGCACGATCACTTCTTTGCCTTCGATATTGTAGAGGTCCACCTGTGGCTTGATGGTGTCTTTGGTGTGGCCGTAGTTTTTATTCAGCCAGGCCATGTCAATCTCGATGTCGAAGTGGCCAATGTTGCAGACGATAGCCTTGTCCTTCATCTTGCGGAAATGCTTTTCGGTGATGAGGTCGCGGCAGCCGGAAGCTGTGACGATGATGTCTGCTTCCTGAACGGCATCTATCATTTTCTTTACTTCATAACCATCCATTGCGGCCTGCAAAGCACAGATGGGGTCAATCTCCGTCACGATGACGCGGGCACCGGCGCCACGCAGGCTTTCCGCGGAGCCTTTTCCTACATCACCATAGCCACCTACAACGGCCACTTTACCGGCCATCATCACATCTGTAGCACGGCGAATGGCATCCACCAGTGATTCCTTGCAACCATACTTGTTGTCGAATTTGCTCTTGGTTACTGAATCATTGACGTTGATGGCCGGGATGGGCAAAGTGCCTTTCGCCATGCGCTCGTAGAGGCGATGAACGCCGGTGGTCGTCTCTTCAGACAGGCCGCGGATGTGCTGCACCAGCTCAGGATATTTATCGAGGACCATGTTGGTGAGGTCGCCGCCATCATCCAGAATCATGTTCAGAGGGCGGTCTTCGCTACCGAAAAACAAAGTCTGCTCAATGCACCAGTCGGCTTCATCAGTTGACTGTCCTTTCCAGGCAAACACGCCGATGCCGGCAGCCGCGATGGCAGCCGCAGCATGATCCTGCGTGGAGAAGATGTTGCAGGAGCTCCATTTCACTTCTGCACCCAGAGCTACGAGGGTCTCTATTAGCACAGCAGTCTGGATGGTCATGTGCAGGCAGCCTGCGATGCGGGCGCCTTTGAGGGGTTGCTGGCCGGCATATTCAGCACGCAGTGCCATCAGGCCAGGCATTTCTGCTTCGGCAAGACGAATTTCTTTTCGGCCCCAATCCGCTAATGAGCGGTCTTTGACCTTATGTGCAAGCTTGAAATCGAGCTTTGATGTGAGAGAATTGCTCATGGCGATATTTCTTTTGGAAGCGCAAATTTACCAGCTCAGAAAAATCGGCTGCACATTTACCAAACTTTGGCAGTATCTTCTGTAATTACTGGTCTTTCTGAAAAATAATTCTGTGTGCTTATGGCAAATGGGACAGAAAAAGAACAATCAACTGTGTTAGATGATACCGACCTGGCTATCCTTAGGGAGTTGCAGAAGCAGGCACGCATCACGGTCAAAGAGCTGGCAGCAAAAGTGAACCTCAGCCCAACGCCGGTGCATGAGCGCATGCGGCGGCTGGAACGCTCAGGCATCATCCGGCAATATGTGGCCCTATTAGACCGGGCCAAACTGGGACGCGGGCTGATGGTGATTTGCTATCTCTCCCTGCGCCAGCACAACAAAGAAGCCGGTAGCCGGTTCATCGCAAGTATCCTTGACATGAATGAAGTGCAGGAATGCCTCACCATCTCAGGTGAATTTGATTTCATGCTGAAAGTGCTCGTACACGATATGGATGCGTACTATGATTTTCATGTCAACAAGCTCAGCGCACTGGAGAATGTAGCCCAGGTGCAGAGTGTGTTTGTGATGGGTGTGGTGAAAGAATGGGGGCCATTGCTGTAATGATTGTACCGAAATCAACTTCTTTCCAAAAAATCGGTCTTTGCCTTCTTTCCCAATCAGAGCAAGGCTTTCACGAGTTCTATGCCCCTTCAACCATGTCTAAAAAAGCTTCTTCACTCAGTATCGCCACACTGCCCAGCTTCTTCGCTTTTTCCAGCTTGCTACCGGCATCTTCACCCACTACGAGGTAGTTAAGCTTGCTGCTGACTCCTGAAAGAATACTGCCTCCTTTGGCTTCGGCCAAAGCCTCGGCTTCACTGCGCTTGAGCTTCGAAAGCGTGCCTGTAAACAGGAACGTCTTACCACTGAAAGCGCCTTCCGAAACCCGTATGGCCTTCTGATCGTTGGCCAGGCTGACACCTGCGGCTTCGAGTGCATCGAGTGTGGCTCTGGTTTCGCTGCGGCTGAAAAAATGGGTGGCTGATGCCGCCACTTTCGGGCCAATATCATCAAGCGCGATGAAGCGTTCCTCATCCCATTCATAAAACTCACGGATATGACTTACAGCCTGAGCTAAGGTCTTGGCTGTGGTCTCACCCACATGCCGGATGCCGAGTCCAAAAATGAGCCGGGCAAGTGGTTGCGTCTTTGATTTTTCGAGTGCTGCCCGCAGGTTCGTTACTGATTTTTCTCCGAAGCCTTCCAGTGCAGCAACCTGCTGCCATTCGATATGATACAGGCCAGGTATGTCCTTCAGAATATCCAATGCACAAAACTTTTTCACGTTGCTCTCGCCCATGCCCCTTATGTCCATGGCATCTTTCGAGCAAAAGTGAATGATGCGCTCCAGCACCTGTGCCGGGCAGGCAATGTTGATGCAACGCCAGACCGCTTCGTCCTCTTGTCGCTCCAGGCTATGTCCACATTCGGGGCAGTTGGCGGGGTAGATAATTTCCGTTTCGCTGCCATCGCGCATTTCTGTCAGGGGCTTCACGATGTAAGGAATCACATCGCCGGCACGCTCCACCAATACCGTATCACCAACACGCAGGTCTTTCTCCCGAATCACATCTTCATTGAACAAGGATACCGAGCTGACAGTGACACCACCAATGGGCACAGGGTCAATCTTAGCCACGGGCGTTACTGAGCCGGTGCGCCCCACACTGAAGACAACCTGACGCAGTGTGCTCGTAGCCTGGCGGGCCGCCAGCTTATAAGCCACGGCCCAACGTGGATGATGTGCCGTCATGCCCAGCTTTTCCTGCAAGGCAAAATCATTCACTTTAATCACGAGTCCGTCCACTTCAAAAGGCAGCGCATCACGGTGTGCGGAAAAGCTTTCGCAATAGTCTATCACTGCATCAATGGACTTGAAAAGATGCATGTCCTGCGCAGGAGTAGGGAAGCCTAAAGTGGCCAGTTGCTGAATGGCATGGAAATGATCTGTCGCCTTTCCGACCGCAGTAACCTCCTGCTCATTTCTGTGCTCAAATAATGTTGTTGAAATGGGCTCCTGCTCTGAGATATGATAGAGTATAGCGCTGAGTTTTCGTTTGCTCACTTCAGCAGGGTCGAGCATGCGCAGCGTACCACTAGCCGCATTACGTGGGTTGGCTAAAGGTGCGAGGCCTTCTGCGTTGCGTTGCTCGTTATAGGCTGCAAAAGTGTCTTTATGAATGACGGCTTCGCCACGAATTTCAATTTGACGGATACCCAGTTTTGAGAAAGGTGCCGAAAGCGGGATGGAGCGTATCTGACGAATATTGGCCGTAATGTCTTCGCCCATCACACCATCACCTCGGGTGGCACCGCGAACCAGATGATCATGTTCATAAATCAACGAGATGGAAGCTCCGTCATACTTGGGTTCTACGCAATATTCAATTGTGGTTTCGGCTCCTGCGCCGGCCCGCACCTTCCGGTCCCAGTCGCGGAGGTCTTCAGCATTGTACGTATTTTCCAGTGACAACATCGGCACCAGATGCGACACGGTAGGGAAGCGTTCCGACAGGCCTTTGGCTACCCTTTGTGTTGGCGAATCAGGGGCAATTTTTTCAGGGTAAGAATCTTCTAATGCCTTTAATTTCTTGAACAGAGTGTCATATTCAAAGTCGGCCAATGCCGGGTCGCTTTGCACATAATAGCGCCAGTCGGCCCAGCGCAATACTGTAGCCAGGCGTGGCATCAGGTCTGGTGAGCTTTCTGCTTGAATGAGGGATTTGGCGTCTTGAAAAAGCTGTTGTTGCTGCTCGGCGGCGTACATGTGGTAAAAGTAGCCCGGCGGCAGCCCTGATTGAATCGGACCTACTTTTACGCAATGAGCAATAAGCCCAGAATCGGTATTTCAATAGGCGACACAAACGGTATTGGCCCAGAGGTAATAGCCATGTGTTTTTCAGATATTCGGATGATGCAGCAATGCACGCCTGTGGTGTTTGCCTCAGGTCGTTTTATGGAGCTTTTCAAACCACTGCTTGCTGAGACCCCAATTCATGTAACTAAAGATTTTTCGCAACTCAGGGAAGGGGCATTGAATGTATTTGGCTGCTGGGATGAAGAAGTGCCTTTGCAACCGGGCACACTCAATGAAATTGGTGGCAAGTATGCCGTGCGCTCATTGATGGTTGCTGCACAATGCCTCAAAGATTCAGAAGTAGATGTGCTGGTGACTGCCCCCATTCATAAGGCCAATACCCGGCTTCCCGATTTCCCTTTCACCGGCCATACCCCTTTTCTCAAAGAAAAATTCGGCGCCAAAGACGTGTTGATGCTGCTGGGCAACAGCCAACTCCGGGTAGCCCTGGCCACAGAGCATGTGCCTTTGCAACAGGTGCCCTCGCTCATCACTGCTGAATTATTGCAAAGCAAACTGAGCCTGCTTCGCGACACATTAGTCAAAGATTTTGCGATTGAAAAGCCACGCATAGCCGTGCTGGGCCTGAATCCTCATTCCGGCGATGAAGGTCAGATTGGCCGCGAAGAAATAGAAATCATCCGCCCACTGCTGGAGCAATGGCGCAATCAGGGCCATTTGGTCTTCGGCACTTACAGTGCCGATGCCTTCTTTGCCCGTGGGCATTACACACATTTCGATGCGGTGCTGGCCATGTATCACGATCAGGGCCTGATTCCCTTCAAGACCTTGGCAGATGGGGATGGCGTCAATTTCACAGCCGGCCTGCCTGTGATTCGCACCTCACCCGATCACGGCACGGCCTTCGACATCGCAGGCCAGGATCGGGCAAACCCTTCATCATTCCGTGAAGCCGTGTTTACGGCGATAGACCTTTGGCGCAACCGCCTCAACTATCTGGAAGCAACTGCCAATCCACTTCAGCGGGGCAAGATGCAGAAGGAAAGACACTGAGTATGTTAGAATCCTTCCACGAACTGATAGCCCAAATTGCCAACCGGCCCCTGGGAGCACTGAGCGTAGTAGCCAATCTCATCATCATCGAAAGTCTGCTCTCTGTAGATAATGCCGCCGTGCTGGCTACAATGGTACTCGACCTGCCCAAAGACCAGCGCCCCAAGGCCCTTCGCTATGGCTTGCTGGGTGCTTATCTGTTTCGGGGTGTGGCGCTCTTATTCGCTGCTTTGCTTATCAGCATTTGGTGGGTGAAACCCCTGGGCGGTATTTATCTGCTTTGGCTTGCCGGACGATATTTTTTCAGGAAGGCTCAGCAAAAAAAATTGCAGACTCCGGATGAAGAATTACAGGAAAAAAAACAAAGCTGGTTGTATCAAAAAACACTCGGCCTGCTGGGCCCTTTTTGGGCTACGGTGGTAATGGTGGAATTAATGGACGTGGCATTCTCAATTGACAACGTCATCGCTGCAAATGCATACAGCCGCAACATTATTCTGATTTGGGTGGGTGTGTTCATCGGCATCCTGGCCATGCGATTTGTAGCGCAAAGCTTTGTGAAGCTGATGGAGCGATATCCCTTTCTGGAAGCCTGTGCCTATTGCGTCATCGCTTTACTGGGCTTGAAGCTCATGCTGGCAGGTATCTCCCACTTCCATCCCTGCGGAAGTTTTGCTTTATTTATGGAAGGACCTATGGATTGTCTGGCTTCACAGGGAAAGAGTCTGCCTGAAGGCGAGCATCCACAGGTCTGGGGCGATATACTTACCTCCGGCCTGAGCCTGGCCATATTTTTCATTCCTGTGCTCAGTTCGCTATTATTCAACTGGCCGCATCATGGCCGTCCTGACAAAGAAAAGATGGAATAATGCTGCCCGATTCAGGGGCTGGTTTTTGCTCCTAAAGTGACTATGCAATTCGCAGCTCAAGGGCACATTATTCACGCAAATTCAGCTATAGAAAATCAGCTTTCTGAATGGCATAGACGAATCATTTTGAATTGCGCATAGCATCACTTCTTAAAAAAAATTTGCGAAATCAATTGGTTGCGTATATATTTGCAACCTATTGGTTTCATAATATAGTGAAGGATGAGAAGAGATGTTTTTCAAGCCATAGCCGATCCGACCCGGCGAGCAATCATTGCCCTGATAGCCATTCAGGCTTTGACACCTAATGCCATTGCCGAAAATTTCAATACTACCAGGCAAGCCATATCCAAGCATCTGCGCATTCTGACGGAATGTGACCTGGTCAAACAAGAGCCTCGCGGCAGAGAAATTTTCTACACGCTAGAACTTGAAAAAATGAAAGAGATAGACCAATGGCTGGCGCAATACAGAAGCCTTTGGGAAACGCGATTCAGTCAGCTCGACCAGGTATTAAAAACCATAAAAAACAAGTGATGAAACAACAATTGCCCTTCGAATTCACGGTGGATAAAGCTGCCAAAAAGGTATTCATAATGCGGGCTTTCGATGCCAGCCTTTCATTGGTTTGGGATGCGTTTACAAAGGCAGAATTATTGGATCAGTGGGTTGCTCCTGCCCCTTATTCCGCCCGAACAAAGTATATGGATTTCGTAGTGGGCGGCAAACGATTTTATGCGATGGTCAGCCCGGAAGGCCGCGAAAGCTGGGCTATCCAGACCTATACTGCCATCAGCCCGAAAACCAACTTCAAACTTCATAATGCCTTCGCTGACGAAAATGGTAATCCTGAATTACCGGGTTCGGAATGGGATTACCAATTCAATGAAGAAAATGGTGTAACAATCGTTCGCATCACCGTTTTCAATGAATCATTTGAACGCATGGAACGCCTGCTTGCCGGATTCCAGGCAGGATTTACGGCTTCTTTGGAAAACCTTGAAAAGCTATTGTCGGGTACGTCAAAAAACGGGTAAAGGGTATGTCTTCAACAAACTGATCACATATGAAAACAACAGAACAAATCAAAGCTTATCTGGCCAGTTTGGACGAACCAAAACACAGCGAATTGCTCACGCTGCACCAGCTCATCCTGAACTTGAAACCTGACTGTGAATTGTGGTTTCTGAATGGCAAAGACAGCTCAGGTAAAATCGTGTCGAACCCGAACATTGGATATGGGGCTTATACTTTACAATATGCCGATGGGACAAGCAGCGCATTTTATCGCATTGGGTTGAGTGCAAACATGACGGGAATCTCAGTCTATATCCTGGGAATAAAGAATAAAATGTACTTAGCCCAAACCTATGGTGCGGAATTAGGCAAAGCCAAAGTGAGTGGCTATTGCATCCGTTTTAAAACAATCCGGGAGATTCATCTAGATATCCTCGTGGCTGCAATCCGATATGGATTAGAATACCCGAATGAAATGGGAAATCAGCAGGATTGAAAACCTGGCAGGCGGTTGATAAAATGCGAATCGAAGTGTGATTGGGAAATAAACAGCAATGAATATCATCACCATGAAAAGGAGTAAGCCATCTCATGGCTTACCAGCCTTTGATGCTGTATTTTTGCAAACATTTTGCTGTAGATATGTCAGCAATTGCTTATCTACACTCACACACACGAGTCGCAGGATGCGGCGAAAAAACACAACATGAACCGTCAGGAAATTATTACCCGAATCAACTCATTTCTGGAAGAAGATTTTGAAGCCGACCCAGTAGGCCTGAAGCCTGAGGCGCCACTTAAAGAAGCGCTAGACCTGGATTCACTTGACTATATAGACCTCGTGGTTGCCATCGAACAACACTTTGGTTTTAAGGTGAAGCCTGAAGATTTTCAGACGATGCATACGCTGAATGACTTTTACAGCTACGTCGAAGCCCGCGCCTGACTTCAATAAAATTGCCAGAATAAAAAACGTATTGGCAGTATTTCATTTTCAGTGCGACAGTGGCCGGGAAAATTTCCCTCTGAACTTACCCGAAATTTTTCCTGGATACTACAGATTGCCAAGCCATGCCTATGCATGAAACCGAAGCCATCAAAACGGACAAGCCTAAAGAGGCCTGGGCTGGTCGCTCGCGTGGCAACAGTCTGGGTTATCGGATTTTCATTGCGCTTCTGCGCCGTGGCGGACTGAAAACTGCCTATGCCTTGCTGCATCCTGTAGGACTTTATTACCGGCTTTTTGCCCGATCAGCTACTACACCACTTCGATATCTCTATGAACAACGCCTGGGTTTTTCGACACAGAAAAGCAGGAAGCTCATCCGTAGGAATATTTACTTCTTCGGCCAAACCCTGATTGATAAAATCGCTGTATTGACGGGTTCAGCAGGCCAGCTCAGTTTCACGCACGAAGGCGTACATCATTTGGAACAACTGGCTGCCAGTGGTACTGGGGGCCTGGTCGTGTCGGCGCATCTGGGCAACTGGGAAATTGCAGGCCACATGCTGAAGCGTGTGAATGCCCGCATCAATGTGCTGATGTATGACGGTGAAGCGGAACAGCTCAAGGAACTGATGGCACGCTATGACCAGCAGCGCTCTTTCAACATCATCTACCTCCGCGACGACCTGAGCCATGTGTATGAAATGGCTGCTGCCCTTAGGCGTGGCGAATTGATTTGCCTACACGCCGACCGCTTCCGGCCCGGCAACCGAACATTTACGCATCTCTTTTTAGGCGAAGAAGCTCATTTCCCAGCAGGGCCATTTTTACTGGCTTCCAAGCTGCACGCTCCCGTATGCTTTGTGTTTGCGCTAAAAGAAACTAATTTCCACTACCACTATAAAAGCTGGGCAGCGAAAACTTTTGAAGGCCGTGGCGACACCGGTGCACGCCAGATGCTGGATGAATTCGTAACGCTTCTGGAGCAAGAATTGCACAGTTATCCTGACCAGTGGTTTAATTATTATGACTTCTGGAAAGCCCGCCCCTGACGAACTCATGGAAGACATTCTGCTGCTGCTGCCCCATCGCCCACCATTCGTGATGATTGACCAGATTTCTGCTCTGGAATCTGGCGCTGCTGCTCAGTTTCATATCAATACAGATAATGTACTGGTTCGTGACGGCTTGTTCAGTGAGTCTGGATTAATAGAGCATATGGCACAGGCAGCCGGTGCAGGACTACCCAGGCCCATAGATGGCAGCGCTCCTTCTGTGGGGTATATTGGTGCAATCAAAGAGCTTCGCATCAACAAGCTGCCCCAGGTGGGCTCGCAAATTCACACCGAAGTCAAGTACCTGAATCAGGTGATGAATGTGCATCTTGCCCATGCCATCGTGCGTGATGCTTCTAGTGACACCCTGGCTTCCTGCGAACTCAAAATATTTTTACAACCCAACTAAAACCACTTTTATCATGCGAACGACTTTCAGCCTCCTGCTTTGCCTATGCTTGTGTGCAAGTACTGTTTTTGCTCAAAAAAACACAGAAGTAATTCGCTCAGATGAGCCTATCACCTGGCTGGGCCTCGACTTTACGATGTGTAGATTCATCGGCGATGCGCATCAGTTTAAGGATGCCGGCGAGATTACACCAAATGAGATGCGGGATAAATATTATCCTTCCTGGAATCAGCTTTTTGTCAATGAACAGAAGAAATATGATGTGGCGAAGTATGTCCGTCGCAGCTCGGTGAACTATGCTACCGATGTGACGGAAAAGGCAAATTATAAAAGCGGAAAGGACGTTTTCAGCAACGACCCATCCAACTACAGCAGGCTGAGCCGTGCTGATATTGAAAAGGCCGTAAAGCAATACGATTTCAAAGGGAATAAAGGCGTAGGCATGATCATCTTTATCGAAGGCATGAGCAAGGGCAAGGAAGAAGCCAGCGGCTGGATTGCTTTTGTGGATATGGGAAAAAAGCAACTCTTGCAAACGGGCCGTGTCACCGGTGACGCCGGCGGATTTGGTTTCCGCAACTATTGGGCTAAAGCTTTCCTGAATTTGCTGAAAAAAGCAGATGACATCTGAGCTTTGCCTTGAAAAAGAGCCTGACCCATACTATCGAAATGGACGTGAAGTTCAGCGAAGCCGACCCGCTCGGAATCGTCTGGCACGGGCATTTCATCCGCTACTTTGAAGACGGGCGGGAAGCCTTTGGCGCTGCTTATGGCCTACGTTATCTCGACCTCTTCCGGAACGATATCGTAGTACCCGTCGTTCATATTGAATGCGACTACCGAAGGATACTTCGCTATGGCCATTCCATCCGTTTAGAAACTACTTTTTTGGACACGCCCGCAGCCAAGCTACTCTTCAACTACACCATAACCGACCTGGCCACGCAAGAGCATATTGCTTCCGGAAATTCCGTTCAGGTGTTTCTGAATCGAAACTCCCTGGAGTTGATGTTGAACCTGCCACCATTCATGGAAGAATGGAAACATAAATGGCTGGACGAAGCCTGATACTTTTTTTGAAATCATGAGTCCTGCCTTTTGTATTGCCAGCAACATCTGCTCGCCTATGGGCCTGAGCACTTACGAGGTTTGGACGAATCTGCAACAAGGCAATTCGGGCCTGCGGCAAATCGAAGATGAATATTTATTCCCGCGCCCCATCACAGCTTCTGCAATCCGGGAAGAACAATGGGCTGCCATTGAAGAAGGCCAGGACAAACAGCTTTCGCCTTTCGAACAACTCTGCGTGTTCTCCATCCGCGAAGCGATGAATCATTGCGAAGGGCTGGATGTTGAACGATGCGGCTTCATCCTATCAAGTACGAAGGGAAATATTGAATGGCTGGATGCCGTGCCTGATGAACGGCTCCGACTCAGCACCAGTGCAACACAGATTGCCCGTGCCTGCGGATTGCCGCCTGCCTGCGCCATCATTTCACAAGCCTGCATCTCCGGTGTAGCGGCAATGAACTATGCCCTCCGCTGCCTGCAAAGTGGCCGTTTCGACACCGCCATTGTCTGTGGTGCTGACCGGCTGACACCCTTTGTGCTGGCAGGTTTCGCCTCTTTTCAGGCATTGGCCTCAGGCCCTTGCAAACCATTCGATGCTGCCCGTAGTGGCATCAATCTGGGGGAAGCAGCAGCCACGATTATCCTTTCGCGCACCGCCGGAAGCAGGCCACTTGCCAGGATGACTGGGGGTGCCACCAGCAACGATGCCAACCATATTTCAGGCCCTTCGCGCAGCGGTGAAGAACTGGCATTTGCCATCCAAAAAGCTTTGGACGAAAGTGGTATTCAGGCTGCACAGATTGATGCGATTTCTGCACATGGCACAGCCACTCTGTACAACGATGAGATGGAGAGCAAAGCCTTTGCCCACGCAGGCTTGTTGCATGCACCGCTGCACAGCATCAAAGGCTATCTCGGCCACACACTCGGTGCCGCTGGCATGGTAGAATCTGCTTTATTGATAGAGAGCCTGCGCCGCAACATCACCATTGCTTCGGCAGGTTTTGAGCATCTCGGTGTCTCGCAACCGGTGCTGGTGAGTGTGCAATCCGCGAAAAAAGAAATTCACTTTGCACTTAAGACGGCTTCCGGTTTTGGTGGCTGCAATGCAGCGGCGGTGTTTGCAAAAGCCTGAATCTTTTTTGAAAATCGCCCGGTATTTCTGCCTTTTCGAAAGAAAATGGCAGCAATGATTTTTACACAGCCAATTTTCTCGCCGCTTTCCAGTAAAAAATGATGTTTTATCCGCCGAATTATCAGGGCTAAATATTTCCATCTGAAATTTTTCTACGTAGCTTTTGCGGCACTTCAAAAATTCAACGTTGTATGAAAATACTCGATATCCGCACCATGAATGGCCCCAACTATTGGTCAGTCAGGAGGCACAAACTCATCGTCATGTTGCTCGATCTCGAAGCGCTGGAACAAAGGCCCACCAACACGATTCCCGGCTTTCGGGAAAGGCTGAATGCACTGATGCCTTCGCTCTACGAACATCGCTGTTCCGAAGGTTGTCCGGGTGGCTTTTATATGCGCGTAGATGAAGGCACCTGGATGGGCCATGTGATAGAGCACATCGCACTGGAGCTTCAGACATTAGCCGGTATGGACACCGGCTTTGGTCGCACCCGCGAGGCCGGAGGATATCCGAAAGGTGTCTATCATGTTGTCTTTTCTTACCTCGAAGCCAAAGCCGGACAATACACTGCTAAGGCTGCCGTACGCATCGCTCAGGCACTGGTGGATGACGTAGCATACGACCTCGAAGAAGATATTCAGAACCTGCGCGAAATCCGGGAAGATGAACGCCTCGGGCCTTCCACGGGTAGCATTGTAGAAGAAGCTGCCCGGCGCAAGATCCCTTACATCCGGCTCAACAATACTTCGCTGGTGCAATTGGGTTATGGCTGCAATCAAAAACGAATTCGCGCCACCATTGCCAGCACCACTTCTTCCATTGCCGTGGAGCTTGCTTGCGATAAAGAAGAGACTAAGAGCCTGCTGGAAGCAGCCGAAATTCCAGTGCCTCGGGGCCGCATCGTGCGCTCACGCGAAGGCCTGCAGGAAGCTATTGACCGAATCGGTTACCCCATCGTGCTGAAACCCGTGAATGGCAACCACGGCAAAGGCGCTACAACGAATGTGAAGACTTGGGAAGATGCCCTTATTGCCCTCGAAGCAGCGCAGCATTATGGCCGCTCAGTCATCTGCGAAAAGTTTATTGTGGGGCGCGACTTTCGTTGCTTAGTGATCAACTACAAGTTTGTAGCCGCAGCCCTGCGCACGCCCGCAGCCGTACTGGGCGATGGCAAAAGCAGCATTCAGCAACTGATAGACGGAGTGAATGCCGACCCTCGGCGCGGCTATGGCCATGAGAAAGTGCTCACTTCGATTAAGGTGGATGCTTTCACAGAAGACATCCTGGCGAAGAAGCAATACACACTGGATACCATTCTGCCCAAGGGTGAAGAGTTGTGGCTGAAGCCTACTGCCAACCTGTCCACCGGCGGCACAGCTACCGATGTGACCGACATCGTGCATCCCAGCAATGTCTTCCTCTGCGAACGCATTGCCCGCATCATCGGCCTCGATATCTGTGGTATTGACATCATGGCGCCAGACCTCTCTGTGCCTATTCAGGAAAATGGCGGTGCTATCCTGGAAGTGAATGCAGCTCCCGGCTTCCGGATGCACTTAGAACCTACCGAAGGACTGCCCCGTAA
>CAYRJR010000035.1:0-2204 GCA_964424655.1 uncultured Chitinophagaceae bacterium | reverse complement strand
TGATTGATATGCTATATCCCACGGGTTCATCGGCACGAATTCCGATTATAGCCATCACCGGTACCAACGGCAAAACGACCACCACCCGACTGATTGCCCATATCGTCAAGCAGATGGGGCATAAGGTGGGCTATACCACAACGGACGGTGTCTATATCCAAAACCAATTGATGGTGAAAGGCGACTGTACCGGCCCGGTATCGGCAGAGTTTGTATTGAAAGACCCCACTGTTGATTTTGCGGTGCTGGAAACGGCCCGGGGCGGGATGTTGCGGGCCGGCCTGGGCTTTCACAGTTGTGACGTGGCAGTGGTCACCAATGTGGCAGAAGACCACCTTGGATTGGGCGGCATTGACACCATCGAGAAGCTGGCACGGCTCAAGAGCACCGTCCCTATGACCGTGCAACATGAAGGCTATGCGATCCTGAATGCCGAGGACGATCTGGTATATAAGATGCGGGAAGAACTGGATTGTAAAGTGGCCCTGTATGCCCTGCAGCCCGATAATAAACGGATTAAGGATCATACAGCCAAAGGCGGACTGGCCGCCGTGTATGAAGCGGGCTACATTACCCTCATCAAAGGCGGCTGGCGCATTCGGGTGGAGCATGTGAAGAATATCCCCATCACCTTTGGTGGTATTGCCGAGTTTAATGTGGCCAACACGATGGCGGCTGTCCTGGCGGTGTATGTACGTGATTTTAAAATCGAAGACATCAAGCTGGCGCTACAGACCTTCGTGCCAGGCGCTGCCCTCACTCCGGGCCGGATGAATGTGTTCCACTTTAAGAACTACACGGTGATGTTGGATTATGCCCACAACACGCATGGCATTCAGGCATTGGGCAAGATGATTACACATGTGGATGCTACCTGCCGCGTGGGCATTATTGCCGGCGTAGGCGACCGCCGCGATGAAGACCTGATGAATCTGGGTGAGGAGAGTGCGAAGATTTTTGATGAAATCATTATCCGCCAGGATAAGAATACCCGAGGCCGTACCCCGGATGATATTATTGACTGGATTACCAAAGGCATTCGCCGGGTAGCACCCGATAAAAAAGTAATTACCATTCACAAAGAGCGGGAGGCCATAGACTTTGCACTGAAGCATGCTCAGAAAGGTTCCTTTATAGTAATCATATCTGATGTGATACCCGATGCGCTGGAACAAGTGCGACAGCATAAGGCTGAGGAAGATGCAGGAGGGGTGGCTGTTTTGTGAGGGGGGATAGGCATTGGGGAATATGTAAATAGCGCAATTCAAATATGCGTTTATAAGTACTTAATTTTGGGTTAGTATGTTGATAAATAGATGGTTAGGGTAATAGTTTCATTTTGCGAAGGAGAAGTAAACTTGCGTATATTTATGAATTAGCGGTCAGTTTAGGACGACACACAACGAAAAGAATTAATAGACAGAAAATATGGCTGAATTAAAATGGAAAGAAGCAATTGAAAAAGTGCTGAATGAAGAAAAGAAACAACTTCACTACACAGAAATTGCTGAGCTTATTGCTGAAAGAGGTTATAGAAAATCATTGGGAGCAACACCGCAGGACACGGTAAGTGCAAACTTGACAACAGACATTAATACAAAGAAAGAGAAATCAATCTTTGCAAAAACAGCCAAAGGCTATTACATCTTACGCAAGTATTTAAATCAGCCAGACGACAACGACACTGGCGACAACGAACCTGAAATTGTTAACGACAAAATTGTAACTAAAGACAGCCATAAAATAATTAACGCTTTTGGAATTTACTGGAACAGAAATCTTGTTCATTGGAAATCTCAACCAGACTTATTGGGCATTCAACAAGTCGGTGCGACCGAAGTAAATTTTAAGGACCAAATCGGCATTTATTTACTACACGACAGTAGAGAAACTGTTTACGTTGGACAAGCAATTGAACAACCGCTTGGCAAAAGACTAAAAGACCACACGACAGACAGACTTGCTGGACGTTGGGACAGGTTTAGTTGGTTTGGTTTTTACCCAGTGACAGAGGACGCAAAACTAAATTTGAACGTAAAATTTAAAGACTTTACAATTCAAAATTTGGGTGACATTTTGGAAGCTATTCTCATTGAAAGTATTGAGCCAAGACAAAACAGAAAACAAGGTAATTCATTTGTAGGACTTGAATATTTACAACTTGAAGCACCTGAAATAAAAAAGAAATTGAAACAACAAATTAT
>CAYRJR010000034.1:3670-19353 GCA_964424655.1 uncultured Chitinophagaceae bacterium | reverse complement strand
AAAAGTATTGGGGTTTGCACAATCCACTGCCCACATTCAAGAGCAATCCCGGCACGCTGGCCGGGATTGCTCTTATTAAGCCTGGGCTTGTGGCTCCTGCTTCGCACTATCGAATCAGGGTCACATCACCCTTGTACGTCTCTATCGTCTGATCGGCATAGCCTACCCGTATCAGGTATTGATATACACCTGTCGGCTGTGGCTCCCCTTGCCAGGTGCCGTCCCAGCCCCGGCGGATATCGGTCGTCGAGAAGATCTCTTGCCCCCAACGGTTGAATACCCGGAACTCTAACAATCGTTGCACGTTCGCATTCGCCACCCGGAATACATCGTTCAACCCATCACCGTTCGGCGTGAATGCACTCGGCACTAACAGGTTCGTGTGGTAGTTCACGCTCACTTTCACAGTGTCGCTCGAGGAGCAGTTGTATTGGTCATAGCCTGTCGCTACGTAGGTCGTCGTCACCGTCGGTGTCGCTAAGGTCGCCGGCGCATTCGGATCGCTCAGCGAGCCGGAGGGCGACCAAGTGTAGTGCAGCGCACCCATCACGTACAGGGGCACGCTCTGCCCTATCGTAATCAGTGTGTCGGCGGTCGGCACCACCACTTCGGGCAGCGTGCGCACGTTCACGGTTACGTACATCGTGTCCGGGCAGCCGGTCGCATATTCGGGGTTCGTGGGGTTGCCCATCCCAACTTCGTTGTCGAATACAACGGCATATTGGGTCGTCTGCATCGGATGCCCTATCGGGGTAGCACAGTCCGTGCAGGACAGCGACCCGGAGGCACTGTTGAAGGCCCCGCCTTGCACTTCATACCAATGGTAGGCCTGCCCGCCACTGGCATACATGAATGCCGGCTGACCCTGACAAATGAAGCTGTCCGCAGGTCCCAGGCCCAGCTTGTGATCCGGCACGATGATGTGCAGGGGTGCCTGTAGCTTACAGCCATTGCGCCCGATGCTATTCACGTAGTAGTCCTGCGAATGGGCTATGTAGGTAGTCGGGTTCTGTGTCGTTGAATCGTTCAGGTTGTTGCCGGGCTGCCAGGTGTATTCGAAGGGCAGGTCGGGGGTCTCGCAGTAGTTGAAGCGTACGGTCGGATGCTGACTGTATCTATACACCACGGGCGCACTGTTGTCGCATACCGGCATCGTGCTGCTGTAGCGCTGGATGGCCGTGCCTTCTTCCATCGAAACAATGTCTTTCGAGCCTGTATCCGCCTTCGTCAACGGGCCAATGCATAAATCCACCAGCAGATTCTTGGAGGTATCCCAGCTATAGGGAGTACCGAACTTTAGCTCGTTCCAGGAGCCCCCCGTCAGGGCATAGTCGGTAATCGTCGCTACCGGGGTCAGCGCTGTCGCACTCATGAAGCTGTTGTTGGTCGCAGGATCCGGAAAATCGCTCTGATCCGTGCAGGCCAGCGATACAAATATGAAGTCCAGTGGCCCTTTCGCCTGGATTACGTTGTTCAGGATGTAGAAGGAGATCGAGTTGATGGTGCCGCTGTATAAGCCTGCATACAGCAAATCTTGCTTCTTGATGATGAACTGATATTTCATGAAGACGTTCCCGGTGTTGAAGGGGGAGTTCTTCGGGTTTTTCGGCGGCGTGCCTACGATACCTACGTCTGCCGTGCTGGGCGTCGTGCAGGTAATCGGGTTCTGTATCCCGCAGGGTATGTTCAGCTTCGGGTTCGGCCCTTTGGCTTCGCTCAGCAAGGTCCGGTAGCCGGGACGGCACTGCACCATCACATCCTGTGGCGTGACGATGTAGTTCGTCGTGTCGTGATATACCACAATCGTATCCAATACCGGGCAACCATCATAGCCTACTGTATAGGTATATACCGGCGGCTTGGGCGCTGATATCGGATCCTGGCAATTGGTGCAATTCAAATACTGACCGGGGTTGGTCGTGCCATAATCATACCAGTGGAAATTAGCACCAGGAGGACCCGCCACATGCATCTGAACCGGACGATCACCCAAAGGACAAACCTTTAGGTCCGGACCCGCATTGGGCGCCTGAAAAACATTAACCGTATCATTTCGGAAGCAACCAATTCTGTCGGTAACATTCACAAAATATCGGGTGGTGTCATAAGGAGTTGCTACCGGATTCTGGCAATTAAGGCAGGATAATGTTGATGCTGCCATATCTCCACTCCAGGTATAACTGTATGCGCTGCCAGACAGCCCTCCTACTACTGTCGTGGATAAGTTGAAGGGAGTACCAAACTGTACGCAAGTAGTTTTTGGCACTGTATTCAAGGTGAAGTTGGAGACTGTGTCTGTCTTAATCGTATCCAGGCAGCCAGGGGAGCCATTGGCTAAAACACCCCAGAAAAAGTCAGGTGTATTGGGGATAGGCACATCTACAAATGGACCACTTCCTACAAACTGCCAGCTACTCGTGTACCAATTGTATGTCTGTGTGATGCCCGTACCGATAAAACGAACCAGGCCAGAGTCCAGGTTGCAATAAGAAACGGCAGCCTTATACTTTCCGCAACTAATCACATCAAAATAGCCGTAACCAAAGTGGCCACCTGCTGAGCAGTCCAATGATGTTACTTCAATCACAATCGTCTTGCCGCCCTGGCCAATTAAAGGCAGAGCAGAGCCTGTCCATGGTAGATAACGGATGGTGTCACCGGAATAAGGTGCCTTTTTGGAATTCTTAAAGCCCAGAGGGATTAGCTGGGCACTGGCCACATAGTTCTGTTGCGCACAGGCTAATGGAGTTACTACTCCGGTAGTAGCGGCGAGGGCAGAATCGTATGCCTGAATGGTAAAAGCAGGTTGTACTTCGCGTGGGTGCCCTACGTCTTCCAACACAACCGCAAAGCGGAAATTGAAGCTATAGTCGTTCATCCCAACCGGTACGTGCACAAAATACCGGACACGGGTAGCTTTCGCCAAACGGGTAGTATCGCCAAGCAATAAAGAAAACGGAGAACCACCAGGTGCTACTACTGGGAAACCTCCATAGTAGTCCACATCAGTACCGCTGGTGACGCTTTGACGAGCAACAGATAAGGGCGCCCCTCCTATTGGAGCAACCTGAGTCATGCTCGTAGCCTGAACCGGATTACCTGTACTGCCTGTCGTTGACTGGCCGGTAAAACATATCCAGTTGGTCAGGTCGCCATCATTGAAGTCAATATTTGGCGGGCAGGGGACAGAACCCTGTGCATGCGCTGCCGAGGTGTGCAGGAAGCCCAAGCACACAAGAAGTACCAGGCTTTTCAGCAGGTTCCCTGCTGCAAAAGACATTCTAATTGCCTTTTTCATAAAGAGTTTAGTGGAATTCTTTTCTGAATGAATTTGGATCTTAAAGGAGATAAATCTCAGACCGCACATACACAGACTGTATTTTGTTGGAAAAGGTTGGGTGCCTGGAAAAATTTATTTCGCGAATATAACGTAGCTCCCGGGTGAAAGTCGTCAAAACTGCTTACAAATCAAGCTCAGCAAAGAAGTTTTTATCCCATCCTTCTTTTTAAAAAATGTTTTAGCCATATCTCCAATTCCCCTCTGAAAAATGCATACCGATAAGATTAAAATTTGGGTAATTAGAAATCATGCTGAGGATACTGCCTTCTGAGCTCAAGTGCCAGCATTCCTACTTTTGAAGGATGCGTTTCCGCCTGACCATCTTGTGCTCCTTTCTTCTTTGTGCCTGTATCCAGGCTGAACCTCAAAAAGACACGGGTTATTCCGAAGCCTATCTAAAAGCAAGGCAACATTGGGTGGACAGCGTCTATCATCAGCTTAATGAAGATGAACGAATCGGCCAGCTTTTTATGGTGGCGGCTTATAGTGGTGGGCCGAAAGAAAACACACAGCAAATAGAATCGCTATTGCAGCAACATCAAATTGGCGGGCTCATCTTCATGCAGGGCGGGCCTGTTCGGCAGGCTGTGCTTACAAATCGCTATCAGGAGATGGCGCAAGTGCCCCTACTCATTGGCATGGACGGCGAATGGGGGCTGGGCATGAGGCTCGACAGTGTGATTGACCTTCCCAAACAAATGACTCTGGGTGCTGCAAACGATAGTGCTACTTGCAAAGTGATGGGTATGCTGGCTGCTTATCAATGCAAGCGAATGGGCGTACATATTGATTTTGCTCCGGTAGTGGATGTGAACAACAACCCTGAAAATCCGATCATCAATGCCCGCTCTTTCGGTGAAGACAAAAACCGGGTAGCCAAACTGGGTATCGCTTATATGCAAGGCTTACAGTTCCTGGGGATCATCGCCTGTGCAAAGCATTTCCCGGGCCATGGTGATGTGCAGGTGGATTCGCACAAAGACCTGCCTCTGATTTCGAAAAGCAGGATGGAGTTAGACACACTGGAATTATTTCCTTTCAAAAAAATGATTGCCGCAGGTGTGAAAAGTATCATGGTGGCTCACTTGGCTGTGCCCGCCTTAGAACCTGCCCGTCACGTACCTACTACCCTTTCCCGCAAAGTGGTGACAGGCTTGCTGCGGCAGCAACTCGGCTTTCAGGGGCTTGTCTTCACCGATGCACTCAACATGAAAGGCGTGACAAAATATTATGCACCCGGCGAAGTGGATTTGCTCGCCTTACAAGCCGGGAATGATGTCCTGCTGTTTTCCCAGGATGTGCCTACCGCTATTGCAAAAATCAAAGCAGCCTTGCACACCAACCAGCTTTCTGAAACAGAATTCAGCATGCATGTCCACAAGATTCTCGCTGCCAAATACGATGCGGGGCTAAGCCATTTTAATCCCATCAACACCCAGAATCTGACCGAGACATTAAATCGTTTTACGCCTGTATTCAACCAAAGGGTAGCCAACAAATCCTTCTGCCTCGTGCGCGACCGGCAACATCTTTTGCCTTTGAATGGCAAACAACGTGTCTTGTTTATTGACCTCGGCGGGAAGCAACGGCCCGACTCGCAGCTCCGGATGCTGCGCGAAAACGCTGCTTCATTTCAGTATCTGTCCCTTTCCAAAAACGATTCATTGCAGGAAGCACAAAAACTAATTGCCCGGGACGGTTGGGACTGCATCATCATTGCCATGAGGGGGCTTAGTTTCTATCCGGGGAAAGACTATGGGCTGAGCAATGAACAACTCAAATTTTTGAATCAGGCGAGCCAAAATGAAAAGGTATTTGTTGCCGTAATGGGCAATGCTTATGCCATAAAATATGTCTGTGATGCCGGTGGCCTGGCCTGCGGTTTTGAAGACAATGAATGGACTAATGCCACCTTGGTGAATTGGCTTACAGGGCACCTGAAAGCTAAGGGCAGCCTGCCGGTGACCCCACCCTGCCTGAGATAATCCCAAACCCTTCTTTGAAGCAGCTTTCAATGATTTTATTTCATTGAAGGCACTCAATTTTTTCAGATGAAATATTGCCTTCTGATTCTGTCCTTACTCGCCTTCAGCCGTGCCGCTGCACAAATCAAAGTGGAATATCCGGATGCGGGCCCGAAGGCACTTCCACATACCTGGCATGGCAACCTCAGGCCCATCGGTACAAAGGGTTTTCATGAAGAAATTGATTCGGCAGCACTGCATCGGGCAGACTCATTGGTGCAGCTCGGGCTCGACCAGCAGGCTTATCCGGGTTGTCGTGTTTTAGCAGCCTGGGATGGGCGAATCTTTTACGATAAATCTTTCGGATACCTCAGTTATGACAGGTTGCAGCCTGTGACAGAAGAAACCGTGTACGACCTGGCTTCGCTGACAAAAGTGGTCAGCACTACGCTCGCAGTCATGAAGCTCTACGAGCAAAAAAAACTTGACCTCGACAAGACTTTGGGCGACTATCTGAGCATCACCAAAGGGAGCGATAAAGACACCATCCGGCTGCGCGAATTGCTCTTGCATCAGGCTGGCCTAAAGGCCTGGATTCCTTTTTACAAAGCACTCCTTGACTCCACAGGCAAACCCCTGGATTCTTTGTTTCGCAACACCTGGTCCGAACAGTTTTGTGTGCCTGTTGCCAAAGATTTATTCCTGCGGGGCGATTATGAAGACAGTGTCTGGAAAGTGATTCTGAATAGCCCTTTAGAAAACAAAGGGCGCTATGTCTATTCCGATTTGGACTTCTATTTCCTGGCAGCCGTGGTTGAGCGAGTGAGCGGGCAGGCACTCAACCGGTATGTAGCCACACAATTCTATCGTCCGATGGGGCTGCATCATATTGGCTACCTACCCCTAAGCTTTTGCCGCCTGGACGACATTGCACCTACCGAAGACGAGACCATATTTCGTCGTCAGGTACTTCGCGGATATGTGCACGACCCCGGGGCAGCCTTGTTTGGTGGTGTGGCGGGCCATGCCGGAGTCTTTGCAACGGCACATGATGTGGCTGCTATTTTTCAAATGCTGCTGGCTGGTGGGAAATGGCAGGGGCGACGATTTTTTAAGCCGGAAACGATTCGATTGTTCAGCGCTTATAGCTCCACACTTTCCCGCCGGGGGCTGGGCTTCGACAAGCCCTTGCCTGAGCCAAATGATGGCGGGCCTGCAGGCAATCGCTGCACAGGCTTTGCCTTCGGACATCAGGGGTTCACAGGCACCTGCGCCTGGGCTGACCCGGGTACAGGCATCGTGTTTGTCTTCCTCTCTAACCGTGTGAACCCAAGTGCTGAAAACAAACGCATCAATATCCTGAACACACGAACTACGGTTCAGGATGCACTATATGAAGCCCTAGGCTATCCGGTGGATACTTCCCGTGGTACTTTACGCGAACAACAATTGGCTGGAGCAGCACATTGAAACTTCCTAAAAATAGTAATGGAAACTGCGCTTGAAGTAGTACCAAAAACAGAGCAAGATGCTGCTACCTGATTATTCGGTGGCCTTGATAAATGGTATGCTTTGGGGCACAACGCCTCCTGCCTCTATTTGCAAGGCATATAGCCCTTCTGGCAAGGATGAGACATCCATTGAAAGGGTTTGCATTCCGGGATTAAAGAACTCAGTCATCAGCCTCTCGCCATTCATATTGACCAGAGACACCTGAGCAGGGTTTGCCAAGGCTGTAGCAAGTGAAATGCGGAGCATGCCCGCTGAAGGGTTAGGCCACACTTGCAGTATGGTCGGAACATTGTTTTGAAAGACACCTTCCTCTACTGGTACCTGCTGCTGGAACCAAGCGAAGCTTTCAGCAGGAGCATGAACAGTTACGCCAGTAAAAGTTGGCGGGCCAAAATTGTTGACTGGCGATGGGGCTGTCTGCGCTAATGATACATCTGCAGATGCAATGAAAGCTGTGGCGGAAATGCCACAAATCAGGGAAAAGAGACAGCGTTTCATGATTCATAATTGAACAGCTATGGGTATCCATAAAACGAGCCTCTGCATGCAAATAATTTGTTAGAAGAATTTGCTATTCAAATTTGATTGCAGCGTTTCCTGGGGCATACCAACACCAACCGGGGGTTACTTTTGCGCCGCTCCATGAATGTCTTCCTGCTCCGCTATTTTCCTGCAATCGCGATGCTATTCCTGCTTTGCAGTTGTGCCAACATTGTAGCACCTACCGGCGGTGAAAAGGACCTGACCCCACCAAAACTCATCAGCCTCTCTCCACCGGATTCACAACTCAATACCCGCGTTCAGAAAATCCGGCTGGGCTTCGATGAATTTGTAACGCTCAGCGATGCATCGGCTCAGATTCAGATGGCACCCTTACTTCGCATTCCGCTGACGGTAACGTCCTCTGGCAGGCATGTCAGCATCAGCATCCCGGACAGCCTGCTGCAAGATGCCACGACCTATCACATCACTTTCGGTAATGCCATTCGCGATATCCATGAAGGCAATGCCTTTCTGAGCAAGGGCTACACCTTCAGTACAGGTGCATATTTCGATTCCTTAGCCGTGACTGGTAGTGTGCTTGCCGCCAATACCGGCCTACCTGATTCTACCGCAATCGTGATGCTTTATCCGGCATCTTCCAGTGATAGTGCTGTGGTGCGCGAAAAACCAATGTACTCGGTGCATGTGTCTGCGGATGGACGCTTTTTGATAGAAGGTTTGCCCGAGCGCCCTTTCCGCATCTATGCCTTGCGCGATGGCAACAACAACCTTACTTACGATGGCGGAAATGAATGGATCGCTTTTTCTGACAGCCTGATTACCCCTGCTCGTCCTGCCAGGGGGCCGATCATGTTGCGCACTTTTCAGGAGCATCTTTCGGATACGGCTTCAGTCATCACAGGAAAAGTGGCAGGCGTGTTTAGCACTTCGGCCCGCAATGCAACACAGCCTCTGAATGGTTATAGCCTGAGTGCCGACACCAGTGACCTGAAGCGAAGAACCCAAGATCTGAATGAGCCTTTGATGCTGCGCCTGGCACAACACTCGCCCATCGGCCTGCGGGAAGACAAATTATTCCTCTCTTACGACAGCTCGGGCATCACATTAGAGGCTGCTTTGACCATCAGGAAAGATTCGGACAGCCAGAATTATGCATTGCAAACACCCTGGCTTCAAAACACAGTCTATACCCTTCGGCTACAGAAAGGCTTTGCGCAGGACAGCAGTGGGCACGACCTGATGCCCGGGCATTATTCCTTCCGCACCAAACGCGATGAGGATTATGGCAAGCTCAGCATCCACCTTCCGGCGAAATATTTTGGGAAGAAATTTTTGCTGCAGGTGTCAAATGAAAAAGACACGGTCTATCAACAACCGGTTCGCGACACAATGGTTGTATTGCCTTTGCTGGTACCAGGCATGTACACCTTGCGGGTGATTGCTGATGCCAATGAAAACGGCATATGGGATGCGGGCAATCTCTTTTTAATGCGGCAGCCCGAGTTGGTGATCCCCTACCGACAAGCTATTCATCTGAAAGCAGGCTGGGAACAAGAAGTGGATTTTGAAGAAAAGAAATGAGCCTGCTCATGGGGGAATTCACTAAGGTTAGGTAATTCAGTCCCCACTAAATCCGATACCGACACACCACCATCTTCCGGGTAAGGGCACGGCACCACTCTCTTTATAGGCTGTGTTCAGCAGATTATTGGCTTCGCCAAACACTTTCCATTGATGCCACACATAAGTCAGCCGAGCATCCAACAGGGTGTAATCATTTTGGCTGATCCGGTACTGATAGCGCGCAGTAGCCGTCACCTGAACATGCTGAAGAAACTGAGCATGCAGCATAGCAATTGCCTGATGACGCAAGGCCTCAATCGTGTAACGGGTCAGTTGTTCTGTGGGCTTCTGAATGTCCATATCCAGATAGGTATAGCTCAGCTTCAGGTCGAGAGCGACACCCTTCCGCAGCCGCAGGTAATGGGCAAAATCCCAATTTGATTCCAACGAAAATCCTTGTGTGTTGACGGTCTGGAAATTTTGTGGCTGCCATTTGGAACTCGCATCGGTGCGCACCCAGTCAATGTAGTTGGTGTTGTGGCGGTAGAAATAATTTCCTTCCAGTTTATAGCCCGAATGATGCAGCCTAAGGCCTGCTTCGCCGAACTGTGCCAACTCGGGTTGCAGGCTCGGATTGCCAATATTGCTGGGACCATTGTAATAAAGGTCTGTGTAGGTAGGCAGGCGCTGACCTGTGGAGGCATTCGCAAAAAACTTCAGTCCTTTCAGGGGTTCATAGCCCAGATCGAGGCTCGGGAAAGCCTGCCAGCCATAGTCTGAATTATAGTTGACATACACACCCGCACCCGCCGACCAGACTTCTGAAAAACGGTGTTTGTATTCCGCGAATACCCCGCTGTTGTCACGTTGATGACGGCCCAGATTATTACTGCCTATTCCCTCTTGGCGCTGCTCTAATCCCAGGCCAAGCATGCCTTTACCCAAGCGTATGGTGCTCTGAATATCGCCATCCAGCACATTCGTCTCATGGATGTTGTGATATAGTTCTGGATTTTGGCGCAGGTAGATATAATCGTCCTTGTTGTAGCGATAGCTCAGGCGCGGGCTGATGGTAATCCGGTCATTCAGTTGTTGTGTCCACTTGATGCTGCCCACAGCCGTCTGAGTAGTTTCCGTTGCTTCCACATCGTTGGGTGCGGCATAAAACAAGCTTGCGCCAAAATGATTGTAGAAATAACCTGCCTGTGCATCCACTTTGCTTTTATCCGAAATGCGCCATTGATTTTGGTAAAAAAGCCTGTACGCATCGAAAGCCGTGTTGTAGCGATAGCCATTACCCTGGTCATGATTTACGGAGATCAATTGTGCCGTTTTCCTACTGACCAGCGAGGCTGTAGCCTGAGCGCCCCAGTTGTAAAAAGTTTCACCATTGCTGCTGTCAGACTCAAAAGAAGAACCGGCATACACCTGAGCACTGACGCCAGATGAAGCAGGGATTTGCGTGATGATATTGATTGCTCCTGCCAGCGCATTGATGCCATACTTGCGTGCGGCGGCACCGCGCAGCACCTCAATATGGTCAATGGCAGAAAGTGGAATGGGGAGATTCAGCAAATGATGACCCGTCTGTGGGTCGGACATTTTCACTCCATTGATGAGCACCAGCACCTGATCGAAATTGCTACCATAGATGCTGAGGTCGGCTTGAGTACCCCAAGGGCCACGCTGCCTGAGATCCACTCCGCTGACATAGGCGAGCAGTTCAGACACTGACTTTACC
Source organism: uncultured Chitinophagaceae bacterium (assembly GCA_964424655.1). Classification (GTDB taxonomy): domain Bacteria; phylum Bacteroidota; class Bacteroidia; order Chitinophagales; family Chitinophagaceae; genus UBA1952. The sequence goes on along the minus strand of CAYRJR010000034.1, from coordinate 8,729 downwards.
GGAAGCGCCTCTATTTCTTCTTTACTCAAAACCTGAATGCTGTTGTTCTGTTCTGAAAGAATGCCTGTGAATCTATTTTCCTGAACGATTACAGAATCGAGGCTTGCATTCATTTGAGCTTTTGCCGGTGCGATTAGGAATATCCAGGCCAGGAACATCAGGCATTGTGCTTTTAGCATATTGAGCGTTCAATTTTGGGGCGCAAATCTATCGGCATCATGAGGCTCAACCCATGTGACCTGACATAACTTTCCCAGCATCAACTATGGCTATTCCTGATTTCGCACAGATTGTTTTTCTGAAAGCAGAAGGTGTGCGAGTAATCATTTTTTTGCAAGAGAAAGAATCCAAGATGAGCATGCATCCTCATTTATTTTCGTACATGTGCCCCCCTTTCTCAACTGATTCGGTGATTTTTGAATAACGCCTACTCCATGGAGATTACAACACTTAATCAGCCTCTGCTGGTGTCTTCAGATAAGCAGCTCTCCGAACGGTATTTTCAACTAAATACCCTCCTTGAAGAATTGGGCACTAAAGCACTGCCGGATGATGTGATTCTCTTGCTCAACCAGAGAATCAAATCCTTAAACGAAAGTGTTCTTGAGGGAAAAGCCTTGAGCAAATCATTCAGCAAACAACAAAGGGAAATCATTCAACTCATCGAGAAGAAACTCAAAATCGTTCCCAAAAACTATTACCGCAATCTGTGGATGGCGATTGGCATGGCTGCATTCGGGATTCCTTTGGGGGCTGCCATTAGCAATATGAGTCATAACGTGGGATTAATGGCAATCGGCATCCCGATTGGCTTAGGAATTGGAATTGCAGTTGGCACCAGCATGGATCAGAAAGCAGCAGCAAGGGGGAAACAATTGCATTTCGAAGCGAAATATTGATTCCTGAATTGCTGTCGAACGCAAATCAGAGCAACGCAATTGACAAGCCATAATCGGCCAGCAAAATCAAGATGCAACTCACCACTACTGCCGTCGTAGATGCCCGTCCAATCTGAAGCGCACCGCCTTCTACATAATAACCGAAATAAGCCGGCACCGAGGAAATAATGAAAGCAAACGTGACGGCCTTGCTCATGGCAAAAAACAGGTTGTAGGCCAAAAAACCACTTACTAAACCCCGCAGGAATTGCTCTTGATTCAGGATGGAAGAAAAAGTGCCTGCCAGGAATCCGCCCCAGATGCCAATAGCTATGGAAATAATAATCAGGCAGGGAATCACTACCAGTGCCGCCAGCATCTTGGGAAGTATCAGGTAAGTCTTGGAATTGATACCCATTATTTCCAAAGCATCAATTTGCTCGCTCACCCGCATATTGCCCAGCTCAGAAGCAATCTTCGAACCGACAACACCGGCGAGGATAATACAAATCACCGTAGGCGAAAGCTCCAGAATCATAGAGTCGCGGATGATACCGGCAATGATGGGCTTGGGCACAATGGGCGAAACAAGCTGGTAGGCCGTCTGCACCGTCAACACCATACCCAAAAAGACCGAAACAATACACACAATAGGCAGCGAACGAATACCAATATCATTGCATTGCACCATGAACTCTTTCCAGTAAACCCGGTAATTCTCGGGCTTGCTGACGCTGTCTTTCAGCATGAGCGCATATCGGCCAAGATGCTCCAGAAAACGGCGAATCATGCTGTGGGCTTAAAGCACTAAAGTTGCCGAAAACTGACTGTTTCTGCCATTGATATTTCAGAACAGTTCAGACATTAAAAACTCTTAGCGCCTCCTCCTCCGCTACATTTGTCCTCTATGACCGATAACACAGCACTGCTGCAGCAAAAGATCGCAGCGGCGCAATTGGGCGGCGGCAAAGCCCGCATCGAATCCCAACATAAAAAAGGAAAGCTAACGGCTCGTGAGCGGCTCCAAATCCTCCTCGATGAAGGTTCTTTTCAAGAGATAGGTGCTTTTGTCACCCACCGCAGCACCGACTTCGGCATGGAAAAAGAAGTCTATCTCGGTGATGGCGTCGTCACCGGCTATGGAAGTATTGCAGGCAGGCTTGTCTATGTTTTTTCTCAGGACTTTACAGTGTTTGGCGGCTCCCTAAGCGAGACTCATGCCGAAAAGATTTGCCGCATCATGGACCTGGCCCTTCAAAACGGGGCACCTGTCATTGGACTCAATGACAGCGGAGGAGCCCGCATCCAGGAAGGGGTCGTCAGCCTGGGCGGCTACGCTGATATTTTCCATAGAAATGTACAGGCCTCGGGAGTCGTTCCTCAGCTTAGTGCCATCATGGGGCCTTGTGCCGGTGGCGCCGTCTATTCGCCCGCCATTACCGACTTTATCCTGATGGTGGAAGGCAGCAGCTACATGTTCGTCACCGGGCCTAATGTGGTGAAGACAGTCACACATGAGCAAGTGACCAGCGAAGAACTGGGCGGCGCACATACCCATGCTTCCCGTAGCGGCGTCACGCATTTTGCCTGCAGTAACGAGGTAGAATGCATCCTGCGGCTCAAAGACCTGCTGAGCTATATCCCGCAAAACTGCGAAGAAGAAGTCCCTGCCCTGCCCTACACACCCGGCCACGAAAGCCGCGAATCGCTCGCAAAAATCATCCCCGACAATCCCAATCAGCCTTATGACATAAAAGAGGTGATTGCCGAGCTGGCTGATGAAGGAAAGTTCCTTGAAGTGCATAAAGACTATGCTGAAAATATTGTCGTCGGTTTCGTACGTATTGCAGGGAAAAGCATCGGCATCGTGGCCAATCAGCCTGCTCAGCTTGCTGGTGTCTTAGACATTGCCAGCAGTAAAAAAGGAGCCCGCTTCGTCCGCTTTTGCGATGCATTCAACATACCGCTACTCGTACTGGTGGATGTACCCGGTTTCCTGCCCGGCACCGACCAGGAATGGGGCGGCATCATCACCAATGGAGCCAAACTGCTATACGCACTCAGCGAAGCCACCGTGCCCAAGGTGACTGTCATCACCCGCAAGGCTTATGGAGGCGCTTACGATGTGATGAACTCAAAACACATTGGTGCCGACATGAATTTTGCCTGGCCTTCTGCCGAGATAGCGGTCATGGGTGCAAAGGGTGCTGCCGAAATCATTTTCAAAAAAGAAATTGCCGAAGCTGCCGACAAAGAGACCAAGATGAAAGAGAAGGAAGCAGAATATGCCTCGAAGTTTGCCAATCCTTACGGCGCTGCGGCCCGCGGCTATATTGATGAAGTCATCCTGCCCGAACAAACCCGGGAACGCCTCATCCGCGCTTATGACATGCTTCGCAACAAAGCACTCAGCGGGCCTAAACGCAAGCATGGAAACATTCCTTTGTAGTCTTTGCCGAAACAATTCAAAATGATTCTGCTCCAAAAAATGAAATGAAAACTGGTGCTCCGGAGTGCCTCTGACGAAAATGATATTGATGTGCCTGTGAGGAAATTCCATACTACCAATCTGCCTTTCTCAGGTGCCGAACCCTGGCTGCTTCATAGCATAGCCGCTACAGAAACTGTGAGTCAAAAGCTCAAAGCAACGGCTACTACTGCAGCTCGATTTTTCCTCAATACGAGCATCTATACTGCTTTCTGTGCCCTAGCGCTTTGCTTCGGTGCCGAGCATGTGATGCTGGGATACGTACCACCTTTTATCACTCCGTTGCATGCCCTCATCTTCGGCTGCACACTGATTGATTACAACATTCATCACCTCTTCAACCGCAATCGGAATATTGCCCCCTGGATTGCCCATGCCGTACGTTGGCACTGGGCGGTATGCCTGTCTGGCGCTGCCCTGTGTCTGTGGGCCTTGCCGCATCTTCCCTGGCAGGTACTGGGAGGTTGTGCCGCTTTAGGGCTGTTGGCGCTTGCCTATTCTACGCCCCTGCTCCCGTTCAAATACAAGACGAGGCTTAAAGACTTTGGACTGCTGAAAATTCATATCCTGACGGCAGTGTGGGTGACCGTAGGCACGGTGATTCCGGCCTTGTTTCACCATATCCCGCTGCGTGCGTATTGGCTTGAAATCATCATTCGTTGCCTGTTGATTTTCCCGCTCTGCATTGCCTTCGATATCCGGGATGCAGTTGCAGATAAGGCCAGAGGCATCAACACACTACCCAATACGCTGGGCATCCCAATGGCCTACCGGGTTATCAATTACAACCTGCTGATATTTTTCGCTTTTGCTGTTGTTCGTTGCCTCTTTCGCTACTCGCATGAGCAACTGATTACCTACGCTTTAAGTGGGCTTGCAGCCTGGGGTGCCATCACACTTTCGCGTCATCGGCATTATCCCTTCATCTACCTCGCCCTGATAGACGGGGTGATGTTGTTGTATGGCTGTCTGCAGGCAATCCTGTAAGCCAGGTTGCAATACCCAAATGATTTTTTGGTAGCCAGCTTTTGTAGCCCGATGGAGCATCCGTTGCGTCGCACTCTTCGGCTGGATTTCGCTGTGCATATTAGCTACCGTTTCTCTGTTGATTTATACATTCATTAATTGTTGAAACGAAAAGTTAGGATTGCGCATTTCTATTTCGTTTTTGGTTGAATCCGCTTGTGCTTCTATCGCATAAACGAACATTTTTTGTTCGTAGTCATCAATAGCACCTTGTATTGTTTCAAATTTTCCGTTCGTCAAGTTGTCGGACAAGATTATAGCGTCTAATAGTCCAATGTTTACACCTTGCCCTGCAAAAGGTGGCATTAAATGAGCTGCATCACCAATCAGCGTGATGGGTAATGGACGATTGGTTTTCCAAGGTTTGCCCAATGGAAATATCCTTATTGGCAAACCAACAAAAAATGTTGTTAAACGAATTAATTGTTTGTATTCGTTACTCCAATTTGAAAGCCTGCCTAAAAGAAATTCTGCAACGTTTCCTGCATTTTGAAAATCTAAACCATTCCCTTTCTTCCATTCTTCTGGCTTTTTGAAAATGATGCCATAAGATAATGCTCCATTATTGAATGGATTTGCGACTAATAAATTGCCCTGATGTGCTGTCATTAACCTATTGCCATTGCATAACTTAAAAAAATCGGAACAATTTGTTTCGGGTTGATGA
>CAYRJR010000034.1:0-3660 GCA_964424655.1 uncultured Chitinophagaceae bacterium | reverse complement strand
ATATCGCCCTGTATAATGAAAGTACCAGTTTCTTCTACTTCCATGTCTGAAGCGAAGTTCCTTGCTCTTGACATTCCGCCATTGGCTATGATAACAAAATCTGCAGTCGCACTCGGTTTGTTGTCAAAGTCTAGAATCCATTTCCCGTTTTGCTCTTCAAGTTCTGTAAGTTTTCTGTCCCAAATGACTGTATCGTATTTCAAGCTGCCAAGCAACATTTTTCGCAAGGCGTTTCTGTTTATTTCGGGATTGTCAAACTGATTTTCAGGTGTTGGGTTTCTGGTTGTTATTATGTTTCCTTTTTCATCAGCAAAGTTTACGCCCATAGGCAAAGCCAAGTCATAATAAGTTTGTAACAAGCCTGCTTTTTTCATAGCTTCCTGCCCGGAACCTATATGAAGGTCAAGTGTTCCACCCCAAATTCTTGCTTTCGGGTCTGTATCTCTTTCATAAACAGTTACGTCAATTCCGTTTTGTTGTAACAATTTTGCCATTGTCAGCCCAACGGGCCCGCCCCCAATGATGGCAACTTTTTTATTTTTTAGTAAGGTCATTTTTGGATTGTTGAATGGTTGCCATGTGGATGAGAAGTTTCACTGTCATTGCTGTGTTGTATTGGCTTGCCTGATACATTCTGAATACATACTTCCGTGTTTTATCTCTTTTTATAACGCCATTTTCACGCCATTCCTTTTTAACCATTCTTCCTGTTCCCGGTAGCTGGGCATCTTCTTGTCTAATTCATTCCAAAATTCAGGTGAGTGATTGGGATGTTTTAAATGAACCATTTCATGCGTAATGATATAGTCGAGGACCGATACCGGCGCCATGATACATTTCCAGTGAAAGTTCAACCCGTTCTTGGGTGTCCATGAAGCCCAACGGTTTTGAAGTTCTAAAACCTTTATTGCTGTTGGTTTCGTTTGAAACTTTTCTTCTATCAATTTAATTCTTTCCTCAATTTTTTGAAGTCCCTTTGCACGATAGAAATCCTTAAAAACCTTTTCTGCTTTAGGTAAATACTTTTTGTCCAAATGAAAGAAACCGCCTGTTATTTTTAAAGGCACATCTTGATTCTCTGAAATTTGCAAACGGTAGTTTCTCCCCAAATAAAGAAATGATTGCCCATTGACATATTCCCTTTTTACCTTGCCCTGGTTCAGTTCTTTCCATTTAGCCAGTTTCTGAAATATCTGATACTCTTTTGCTTTTACAGCAGTTTCTATTTTCTCATCGCTGGCTGTAAGCGGTGCAAGCACTTTTACTGAACCGTTTCGTTCAATGAAAATGCTTACCGTTTTTCTCCTTTCGGTTTTTTCAATGTCAATATTGATACTGTCTAACTTCATCTGTCTGAGCTGTGATTCATTTGATTAAATGATTAGCATGATTTTAATTCAGTTTGTCAATTCGATTTTTTGCAAGCTTCATAAGGTCGGAACTCAGTGCTGCTGCCCTGTCTTTTAAAATATGCAGGTTACTAAAATGAATTTCTTCCTGTAGTTTGCCTTCCATTGTTCTTATTTCTGAAGGTTTATCCCAAAAGTTTTTGATTGTTGCCGACTCTTTTATTATTGATAAAGTATTTTCAGTAAGAACTCTACAATATTCAATATCTGTTTCTGTCGGTTTATTTAGGTAGGTATTTATTAAATCGAAAAACGGCTCATCCTTTTTTCTCTCTACTTTCATTTCCTCACGCAATCCGTCCAACTGTTTTACAATTTCCTCCCAATTCTCTTTGTAAGAATTCAATATCGTTTCAAGTCGGTCTTTGAATCGGTTGTATAGTGTTGGGTCTTTTTCAAGATTTACCTTGATGTGCCAGCGAATGGCGTGTTCCATTTCAGAAGCCTTCGATTTTGGCGTTTTGTTCAGGTAATCAACCTTGGTTTTGAACTCATCCGAGAGAATAGAAACCTGCTGCACTTTGGTATCAATGCCTAATGATAACAAATGCTTGTCAATGAGCTGGCGGACTTTCTGCGAAGCCCACTTCAAATCCATGGTTTCGTCTTTGTAACGGTCTTTAATTCTCCATAACAAATAGCCCAATCGCTTTGCCCGAATCCAATACTCACCGCCTGCTTGTGTATTGAAAAGCAGGTCCAGACTATCAAAGAAACTTTTGGAGTAGGTGAGTAACTCGGCTCTGAATTTTATATTCTTGGCCTGCTCAATACAACTTTCAGCAAACTCAAATTCGGCTGTCGGGTCTGTAAATTTCTGATTAAGAAAATTCTCAATTTCATTCAGGTTGTTATCAGTAAACAGGTTCAGGATTCTTTTATATCGGGCTTCTAAAACCGGAATTTCCTTATTGATGTCACGGAACACATTGAGGAAATGCTGTGCTTTTTCTTTGTCTTTGTCGGTATAAATGCCTAATGCTTGTTGCAAATGTTTGGTAATTCCGATATAGTCAACAATAAGTCCAAATGTTTTTCCCTTTTTGGTTCTGTTTACTCTTGTAATGGCTTGAAACAAATCATGTTCTTTCATGATTTTATCTAAATACATCACCTGCTCAACGGGTGCATCAAAGCCTGTCAGCAGCCGGTCGCAAACGCACAAAATCCCTATGCCCGATTCGGGCTTTTTGTACTGTCCGCCTTCTTGTGAATAGTCAAAGTCTTTTTTAAAACTGTTTACGGCATCCCAATCTTTTGCTTCACTTCTTGCCTTGCTGATGTAACCGGGTTCATTATTGCCCATGCCTGAAACAACAGCAGCCACCTTTAAAAATCCTAATTGCTTAATGCGTTCATCATCTCTTTCACCATCGGGCAACGCCTTCAATGCAGCAATCTTGTTTTTAATGGCTGTTTCCAATTCATACTTGTAGCGAACGGCTGCCACAATGCTTGAAGCCACCACTTGTGCTTTAAAACCATTCACCAAAATGTCGGTGTAGTAGTGCTCTACAATGTCTTGGGCTATTTCGGCTATGCGGTCTTTACTTTCAAGATAGGCAATGAACGAGCCGTAACGCCTTTGAATTTCTTCCCTTTCTTCCTGTGTCCGTTTCTGAAACAGGTCTTCAAACTCAGCATCAAACAGTTCTTTGTCGTCAAGCTGGTCTTTGGAAACTTTGCCAATGTATTTTATTTCAACGGTGGCTCTGTCCGCCACGGCTTTGTCAAATTTGTAGCTGTCAATCCACGGCTCACCGTTTTCATCCAATTTACCACCAAAGCGTTCATGTGTTTTGATTTCGTGGCGTTCGGTTATCAACGGTGTTCCGGTAAATCCAATTCTGGTTGCTTGCGGAAAAGCGTTGAACAAATTATCACCCATATCTCCGCCCTGTGTCCGGTGAGCCTCATCCACCATCAGCAATATGCGGTCACTGCTGTTGATGGTTTCAAACTTTTCAAACTTGGGCACCACTCCGGCATCAATCAGCGATTGTGCTGAAACATTGTTGTTTGCCAAAAATTTATGAATCATTACCAGGTTTAAATTTCCGGTATCGTCATCCAAAAGGTTTAAGTCAGTTTTGCTGTCAATGATAGAAAGTGATTCGTTGGCATATTTCAACGTGTCTGCCAACTGTTCTTCTAAGTCCACACGGTCAATAATGGCAATAATTTTCAGGTTTTTTAAATCATTACTGCTGTGGAGTTTTCGGATAAGAAAAACCATGGTCAAACTTTTTCC
>CAYRJR010000033.1:0-19419 GCA_964424655.1 uncultured Chitinophagaceae bacterium | reverse complement strand
TCCACCGAAACACCGATGATACGACCGGGAATGGCACGTTTGAATTCATCCTTAGTAGCAAAGAAGGCTGCATGAGGTCCGCCAAAACCAAGTGGCACACCAAAGCGTTGCGAGTTGCCGAAAGCGCAATCGGCGCCCAGTTCGCCGGGCGGTGTCAGCAGTGTCAGCGCCAGCAGGTCTGTAGCCATAGCCACCAAAGCGCCTGCTGCATGAGCGGCCTCAATGAAGCTGAGGTAATTTTCTACACTGCCCTTGTCGTTCGGGTATTGAATGATGGCACCGAAATAACTGTTGTTAAGTGTCCGAGATTTATAATCGCCAATTTCTATTTGGATGCCCAGAGGCTTGGCGCGGGTGTGCAGCACAGCCAGTGTCTGGGGAAAGATCTGCTCATCCACAAATAATTTAGGCCGTTCCGGAGCATCCGTATTGCGGTTCAAATGATGGAAGAACATGCTCATTGCCTCAGCAGCGGCAGTGCCTTCATCCAGCAGAGAAGCATTGGCAATAGGTAAAGCGCACAACTCGCTGACCATTGTCTGGTAGTTCAGCAAGCTTTCGAGGCGGCCTTGAGAAATTTCAGCCTGGTAAGGTGTGTATTGCGTGTACCATCCCGGGTTTTCGAAAATATTACGCAGGATGACACTAGGCGTAAGGGTATCGTAATAACCTTGACCGATGTAATTGCGGCAGATTTTGTTTTTGAGTGAAGTATTTTTTAGCTCGCGCAGGTAATCAGCTTCACTCATGGCCGGGGGCAATTGCAGGGCATCTTTCATGCGGATGCTTGCGGGCACAGTTCGGGCGATGAGTTCTTCGAGGCTTTCCAGCCCGACTGTGGCTAACATTTCAGCGGTATCAGCAGCGTTTGGACCAATATGGCGGGCGGTAAATTCCCGGCTTTGGCTGGCAAATAAATTCATGGTTTGGCCGTAATAAGAGCTTTAAAAAGTGGCGCAAAATTAAAGTAATTGCCTGCCTGAATCGCTGTTAAAGACGTTTGTATTCGAAGAACTTGCCTCTTGCCCTTGCCGGCTTTTGACTAAACTTTGCCGCCCGTATGTACGACACTCGCCCCCGGCGCTATCAGGTGCTGCCTCCCGTGGTGAAGAACCTGATTATTATCAACGTGCTGCTGGTCGTCATCCAGCAAGTGCTATGGAGCTCATTTCATATTCAGCTTGCGGATTTTCTCGGCCTGCATTATTTCCGCTCTGAGCTGTTTCGCCCCTGGCAAATCGTAACACACCTGTTTATGCACGGCGACCCACGAAGCCTGCAAATGACTTTTCTGCACATCGGTTCCAACATGTTTGCGCTATGGATGTTTGGTTCGATTCTCGAAAACACCTGGGGGCCGAAACGTTTCCTAATCTTCTATTTCATATGTGGCTTGGGGGCCGCTTTATGTCATCTCGCTGTGCTTTCGCTGCAATACGAACCGGTGGTGCGGGGCTTTCAGGATTTCATGGCCAATCCTACGCTGGCCCAGTTTGAGCTGTTCATCCGCCACCACCCACCGCGTGGTGTTGATGGGCGCATTCTGGACCGGCTGCAATCACTTTACAATGATTGGTCAAATGCCCCGGGTGACAGTTCTTTCCCCAAGTTTGCAGGTCAGTTTTTACATGAATACATCTACGGTGCAAAAGATGCTGCAGGTATGCATGTGGATGGTTTTTTAGATGAAGCAACGGTAGGTGCCAGTGGGGCCGTTTTCGGTGTGCTGTTTGCCTTTGGCTACTTGTTCCCCAATTTGGAGCTGATGCTTTTGTTCCCGCCGATTCCCATCAAGGCAAAGTGGTTTGTGATTGGATATGCTGTATTGGAGCTGTATTCCGGCATCCGGAATACAGCCGGCGATAATGTGGCGCACTTTGCGCATTTAGGCGGGATGCTTTTTGCATTTCTCCTACTGAAACTCTGGCGCTACCGATATGGAGGCCGTAACTTTTGAAGTACTTTTAAAAAGCGGAGCTGAAACCTGAGATTGCTATGAATTACCGACAACGATTACCGATTCCCGGATACAACCAAAATGCCGTTTTGCAGCTCATTGTAGCTACGAGTGCCGGCTTCATAATGTACCACTGCGTGCGGGTCGGGCTGATTGTCTTTGGCCAGCAGGCCGTGGTGGCTACTTCTAATGTGGATGCCTATGTAGCGCTCCAGCCTTTTGAAGGATTCACAAAACATCCCTGGACTTTACTCACCTATGGATGGGCACATCACAGCTTTTGGGAGTGGTTTACCAATATGCTCTGGTTGTATTGCTTCGGGAATGTGGTGCAGAATCTAGTCGGCTACCGGCAGGTGATTCCGACATTTATTTATGGCGAGATTTTGGGCGGTATTTTCTATGTGCTCACCTGGTATATCCCCGGCTTGCATGTGGCACCCATGTCACTGCTGACAGCCAATGCAGGCATCATGGCTCTGGCGGCTGCTACGATCACGATTGCACCTAAATACCGCTTCTATATTGGTGAGCATTTCAGTATCCCGCTGATGGTAGTGGTCGGTATTTTCATCGCATTGAATGGTCTCGTTCATTATGCATTTTTACCGCTGCTCATGCTCTGCATTGGCGGCTTGCTTGCCGGGTTTCTGACCATGAGATTGCTACAGCGCGGCACGCAACCCGGCGCCTGGATATATAGCTTGCTGGACAAGATCAACGATTCGGCAACACCAGATGATTTCAAGCCACGCCCCGGACGGCGTAAAGAAATTATGCGCATGACCCGCAAGCAACAACAAGAGGAATTGACGGACCGGAATGTGGATGAGATTCTCGATAAGATCAACCAACGGGGCTATTCATCCCTCAGCGCTGAGGAACGCGAAATCCTCATGCGTGCCAGCAAGCAAAAACAAGATTGAAAGCAACGCTCTTCCGCCGGCTCTTGCGCTTTGTGCTCCTGGTGCTGACGTTTGTCGCGGCAGGATGGCTCTTGTGTTGCGCCGCAGCTTCTTTCATTTCGCCACTTCGTTTTCGCTATCTGGCACTCTTTAGCCTTACGGCTCCTTTTGCCCTCCTGGTCAATTTTATTCTGACTATTTGTTGGCTGATTTTTTCCAGAAAAAAATGGTTCGCATTGTTACCCCTGCTGGCTCTGTGCATTTCTTACCGGCTTATCATATCTCTGATAGGATTCCACCCTTTCGCCAATCAGGATTTAGACAATGGAGCAGGCAAACTGAAAATACTGAGTTGGAATGTGCACGGCCTGGGCATTTTCGACCGACCGCACAGACGCTATACTGATGATGATATTATCCGGCTCATCCGCAGGGAATCACCAGATGTAGTATGCCTGTATGAATTTTATACATCCTACCTCAATGCGCTAAAGCCATACAGCTCGCGGATTATGCGCGAATGCGGCTACAAGGAATTTCGCTTCCGCTACGACAATACGCTGGGCACGAAAATCTATCTCGGCATCGCCATATTCTGCAGATATCCGATTAAAGATTTCCAGACCTACGCACTGCACACCCGCCAGGATGGCCATGAAGATGTTTTGCTGAGTAAGGCAGATATTATGTTGCCTAATGGCAAATCGTTCCGTCTGTTTTGTACTCACCTGCAATCATTTTTACTCAGCGATAGTGAAAAGCGATACATCAATGAAGTGAGTAACCAGGACAGTGCATGGGTCATCGAACGTTCCCGCTCTTTCGCACAGCGCTTTGCGGATGCTTATGTGAAGCGTGCAGCGCAGGCAAACCGGGCTGCTGCTATTATTGCTCAAAGCCCGCTGCCAGTTATTCTTTGTGGTGATTTCAATGACCTGCCAGGCTCCTACACATACAGGCGGATGAAGGGTAGCCTGAGTGATGCATTTACTCAAAAAGGATTTGGCCTGGGGCCAACATATAGTCAGCTTGCACCAACCCTTCGCATCGATTTCATCTTTCACAACGATTCAGCTTTTAAGGCTCTGGGCTATGAAAGCCCGCAGACTACTCTGAGTGACCACGACCCAGTGGTAGCAAATTTTTTGCTGCAATAAGGTGTGGAAATAGCAGTTGAAAAAGTACTCAGCAAATAATCTTCAGTGCTTTCTCTGCTACCCGGAAATCTATACTGTGTCCGCAGGAATGAGCATCGCCATCGGTTTGCATGAACTGTAGTTCGGGGTTGGAAATACTGATGGTTCGTACGCGCAAATGCTTCACATACGGACTTTGATGAATCGTTCCCCGAAAGGCTTTCCAGGCAATGCTTCCCCCAATCACTTTCGGAAATTTTCGGACGATGCTAAGATCCAGCCAGCCATCGTCAGGTAGGGCATGTGGCGCAATTCTGAAATTGTAACCGAGCTGCGATCCATTGGCTACGTTTATCATGAAGGCTTCCTCCTGCCAGGATTTTCCATCTACAGTAATCTGCCAAATGGGTGACTGGAATTGCCAGAGGTGTTTGGTCACCAGCCAGGAATATGCCTTTAATCCGCGTCGTTTACTAGTCGCGAAAGCCCGGGCAATCAGGGCATCAAAGCCAACGCCTGCATTGGACAGGAAGAGTTCCTCATTCGCAAAGCCCACGTCTATCAGGCGTAGTTTACCGAGATTAATTCTTTCGATTGCCTGCTCTTCTTTCAGCGGGATACCCAGGCTTCGTGCGAGCCCGTTTCCGGAGCCTTTCGGCAAGATGCCCAGTGCAGCTTGTGTGCCCTGCAAGCCTTTGGCTACATCGCGCACCGAGCCATCGCCACCTACAGCAATCACCGCACCAGCACCATTTGCCACTGCCTCGCCAGCCAGCACCGTCCCATGTCCGGCATGTGTTGTATAAAGCAGAGTTACTGCGTGAATCTGTTCATCAATGCCCTTATTAATTGCTGCCTGAATCGCCTTGACACGGTCAGTGCCTGCACGTGGGTTGATGATGAAAAATAGATTCATGCCTGTTTGCTTCAGATGGCCTTCAGGCTAAGGTCCAGGCTCACTGCATGGTGAATAATGGCACCTACAGAAATGTAGTCCACACCTCCGCGGGCGTAGTCCACGATGTTGTCGAGCGTAATGCCTCCGGATGCTTCAGTCTCGAATTTCCCGTCAATAAGTTTCACTGCCTTTTCGATGTCTTCTGGGATGAAATTGTCAAGCATGATGCGGTGTACCTGCCCGGTTGCCAACACTGCTTCTACATCTTCCAGTGAGCGGGTTTCAATCTCAATTTTCAAATCCAGATTGTGTTTGCGTAGGTATTCGTTGGTCTGAAGAATGGCATTGCGGATGCCTCCTGCAAAGTCAATATGGTTGTCTTTTAGCATCACCATATCGTAGAGGCCCATGCGGTGGTTGAAGCCGCCACCGATGCGTACAGCTTCTTTTTCGAATGCACGAAAGAGAGGCGTGGTCTTGCGTGTATCGAGGATTTTGGTCTTGTAGCCTTGAAGCCGTTTCACGTATTGGGCAGTGAGCGTGGCAATACCGCTCATGCGCTGCATGCAATTCAGCACCAGTCGTTCGGCCTTGAGGATGCTTTGCACGTGTGCTTCCACTTCAAAAGCAGCTTCTCCTTTCAGAATAGCGTCGCCATCTTTTTTAAAGAAATGCAAGACAGAACCGGGCTCTACCTGCCTGAAAATATCCTGAGCCAGTGCGACACCAGCCAGGATTCCGTTTTCTTTAATCTTTAGCACGGCCTTGCCTTGTGCATTTGTTGGGATAGAGGCCAGGCTGGAATAATCATCGCCTTTGCCGAGGTCTTCGGCCAGCGCTGCTTTGATAAATTCGGTTTGGTTCAAGGCTTGCTTTTTTTTTGGAATTATGGATGGGAATGGTGAGCCAAAAATCTGCTGAATGGGCATTTAGCGAAAGTCATCTCCGCCAGAGCAGGCTGGCATCGCCATAACTCAGGAAGCGAAAGTCGTGTGATAAAGCATAATCATAAACCTGTCTCCAATCATCGCCTATTAAGGCCGCTACTAAGAGGAGCAGCGTGCTGCGTGGCTGATGGAAATTGGTGAGCAAAGCATCTGTCATTCGGAATTTATAGCCGGGAGCTATCAGCAATTCTGTGCGAGTGATCAGTCTCTTCAATTGTTGCCTGTCCATCCATTGTTTCAATTCTTGCAATGCTTCCTGTCTGCTATGTTGTGCGTTCGTGTCGTATGGCTCCCACTGAGTGATTTTCATTTCTCGAAGCGAAATTTGTGGGTGAATCGCGGCCTTACAGCCCAGCCAGTAGATGCTTTCCAGTGTACGTAGGGAGGTGGTACCTGCTGCAACAATCGGCCCTGTACCACTTTCAATAAGCGATGAAATCGTCTCTGAGCTCAGTTCAATCCATTCGCTGTGCATCTCATGTGCTCCGGTCAGTTCACTCTTGACAGGCATGAATGTACCGGCACCCACGTGCAGGGTAAGTTGCGTACTGCGTACCTTTTTTGCAGCAAGATTATCGAGTACCTGAGGTGTGAAATGAAGGGAAGCAGTTGGTGCGGCTACGCTGCCTTCATGCTTTGCAAATAGGGTTTGGTAATCGTCAGCATCCCGTTGTTCGGCTTCGCGGTGCAGGTACGGAGGGAGTGGAATCTTACCTGCTTTTTCCAGCACTTCGGCCCAGCTTGCATGTGCTGGTTCCCAGCGGAAATGAATACTAAAATCTGTTTGGTTTCGGGATACCATTTCTGCCTCAACCCAGATACTATCGCTTTGCAGCCTGAGGCTCGAGCCAGCTTTCCAACGTGCAGCTCCACCCACAAGACATTGCCAGTACACCTCGCCGCATTGGGCCAATGCTGTACTGATATCGGCATATCGGGCATCGGGCTCTAAGCAGAAAATTTCAATCAGACCGCCACTGGGCTTTTGGAAGATTAGCCTTGCGCGAACCACTTTAGCGTTGTTGAGTACCAGCGTTGCTGATTCAGGAATGTGGTTGGCAAAATGTCTGAAAATGTCTTCACCCAATTCGCCGTTTCGATAAATAAGCAGTTTGGCGTCATCACGCTGAGGCAGGGGATAGCGGGCAATACGCTCGTCCGGAAGTTCATAAGTATAGTCGGAGATATGCAGGCTTCGCGGGTCCAGATTCATCGTAGGTCGGGGATGGAAATACCGGTGATTTTTCGATAGAGATCGAGGGCGTAAAGGTCAGTCATGCCGGCTATGTAATCCACGACAGACTGTAAATCGGAGTATAGTGATTCACCCTGAATCGCGAATTGTCGGGGTATTAAGTCCAGCAACTTTTGGGCACGCAACAGTTTTGGATGCAATACGGCTTCAGTAAAAGCTTTCAGCAAACCGCCCATAATGTGGAAGCCTGCCACTTCTATTTCCAGAACTGCTTTGTGGCGATACACGTGATGTGCTGAGAAATTGTTGATGTGCTGTAGCAATTGCCTGTTGCCTTCATCCAGGCATTCCAGCAGGGAACATTCCAGAGTCCCGTTCAGCAGCTCGGCTTCTCGTTGTAGAAATGCATGTGAGAGTTTTTGCACCATGAGCCCAATCCATTTGGCGCGGATGAATTGCACTTGCTGGTTCTCGTCCGAAATCGTCTTCAGCTTTTTCTGGAGATAGTCCAGGCTGTCATATCGGGAGTGCTCGTTTTCAAAAAAGGGCAGGAACAAATCCTTGAAGCCTTGCAAAGACAGAATGCCCAGTCTATGTGCATCTTCCAGGTCAATGATGCGATAGCAAATATCATCTGCAGCCTCCACGAGATAGACGAATGGATGCCGCACCCAGGCATACTGATAACCGTATAGGCGTTGGATGTTTAAGGTGTCGGCTATTTGCATAAAACCAGAAAGTTCACTATCGAAAAAGCCACTTTTCTTCAGCGAAATCAAGCCTGGTTTTTTGTTGAATCCGGCCTCGGAAGTACAGGGATATTTTACGATACTGGCCAGGGTGGCGTAGGTAAGCCGGTAGCCGCCCGACTCACTTTCGTTGAAATGATGGGTGAGGGTACGGAAGGCATTGGCATTGCCTTCGAAGCAGTCAAAATCGGCAAGTTGGTTGGGGCTGAGTTTATCCTCCAGCTCACGGCGCTGATGTGGTGGTAATTCCTGAAAAAAACTTCGGATGGCATCTTCTCCGGAATGGCCAAATGGCGGGTTGCCGATGTCATGTGCGAGGCAGGCAGAAGCAATGACGGAATGTAATTCATGCCGGTAAAATGAAGCATGGGATTCATCGTGTTTGAAATGCTTTTCAACCAACGCATCGCCTACTGCCTTGCCTAATGAGCGCCCTACGGAAGCCACTTCCAGCGAATGAGTGAGCCGATTGTGCACAAAGACAGCGCCCGGCAACGGGAAGACCTGTGTCTTGTTTTGCAGGCGGCGAAATGCGGATGAAAAAATGATACGGTCGTAATCGCGGATGAAGGAATTGCGGGCCGTGTCCGGATTGTTTTCATTACGTGCTTTGTCGCCGCTGCGGCGGGCAGCATAAAGAGTTTCCCAATTCATGCTGCTAAGCTCCGTTATCAGGTTTTCAGAAGCCTGAAATTTTCCTGAGAATACCGCGTATGGGGAAATATCAGTGGAATTGATTCGACTAACTGATTTTCATCAGAAGTCCCGCAGGCAGCATGGGTACCTTTGGCCTTCCATGCGTGCTGCTCTTGCTGCTTTATTGCTTGCGCTGCTTTCAACGCCTGCTTTCCTCAAACTGGGAATCCTGGTTTGGTATGAAGCCAATATTTCGTACGTGGCAACTACGCATTGCGAAAACAGAAACCGTCCCGGGCGGCATTGCAATGGCAAGTGCTACCTCTACAAGCAATTGGCGAAAGCGGATGGTAATACACATCCCGATAAGCCGCTGCTGGCACAGCTTTCAAAATTTGAACTACCGTCTTTCCTGATGCCGGAACCGTTGCACTTGCGGCAATTTTTTCCAGAAGAATGGACGATGGGATTTGCCTATCAGATACCATTCCTCCAGACGCTTTGTGTGGACATCTTCCATCCACCGGATTAGTACCACTATTCAATGAATTGTCTTGCATTCCGTGCTCCGCAAGGGTTGCGCGTGAATGCTTGCACCTGTACTATTCTCTTTTCAATACTCCTTCTTTTATGAAAATGTTCAACTATGGCGCTGCTGTGCTGCTGACTTCTGCTGCATTACTCAGTGGCATTTCTTCCTGCAAAAAATCTGACGACAATGCTGCTGTTTGCCAGGCCGGCGATGGTGGCAACACGCAAGTAGTGGTATTCGCAACGCGGGGTGGTGACACCATCCTTAACACTGCCGGTAATGACACCGTGTATGTGAAATATGGTGCCAGCCAAAGCCCTGGCACCGACCCCGCACAATACGATAAAGCTTTTTCGGGTGAGGCCGGCGAAAACCATATTCACCTGACGCGGCTGAAATGCGGCAACTACTTTCTCTATCGTGTGTCGCATGATACCCTCACACAGCAACGCTACACCGGCGGAACTGCTATTTCTTTCACCAAGACTTCCGGTGAGATAGACACCGTGATCAGTCTTCAATAAATCACCTCCATGAAACGAATATTTCTCTTACTGCTGCTGGGCCTAAGTACAGGCGCAGCGAATGCATGTAACACCTGCGGCTGCTCCGCATCAAGTCCCTATCTCGGAATCCTCTCGCAACGCGGCGGCAGCTTTCTGGGATTACAACATACCTACCGTTGGTTCGAGAGTTATCACGATGCGAGCGAACAATCTATGACCCCGGGTGAAGAACATTTTCAGACGTTGCAACTATGGGGCAGCTATGCCATAGGACGTTTTAGGTTACTGGCTATTCTTCCATATCAGTACAACGTGAAGCAGGAAGATGGTGCTCGCAGCAGCCTGTCGGGCATGGGCGATGCTACGGTGCTTGCGAATGTGCAATTGCTAAAACCAAACGGTAATTGTGGTGGCTGGCAACATTTCCTGCAAGCCGGTGCCGGTGTGAAAATGCCTACGGGAGCTTACGATAATTCGGTGTTGGGAAGCGGTGACGCCATGGCGCCTTCCATGCAGGCAGGCACGGGCTCCTGGGACTATCTCGCAAATGCCAACTACACATTGCGCCATGCTGATTGGGGCTTAAATCTGGAAGGCAGCTACACGCTTACGACCCCCAACCATCAGACCTATAAGTATGGTAACCGGCTGAGCAGTGCTGCGCAGGCTTTCCGGGAAATTCCCTGGCACAATCTGCGCTGGATTCCCAATGCAGGCATGCGTTTCGAACAGGCGCAACAGGACTACGACAATTACCCGACACGTTCATTGGCACAGTACACGGGTGGTTATTTCCTGTATGCCACGGCGGGGCTTCATGTCTATTCCCATAAATGGGGTGCTGAGCTCGCATATAACCTGCCCGTAGCACAGGACTATGGTGATGGATTGGTGCATGCTAAAGGCAGGCTTGAATTGGGTTTGGTACGGCTGTTTTAAGCAGCCGGGAAGCCATTTTTGAAAAGGTCGGAACGGGCGTTTCGACCTTTTTTTATGCGTCAAAAAATTTTGTCAATGAATCGTTAACCAATTTGAGAAATGTTTTCTTTATTGGAGGGGCAAACGCATGTTCTTTTACCATAAACCACTATCAATTCACCTGTTTTTTTAACGCTAAATCCATTTTTTATGAAAAACAAAATCCTGATTATTTCGTTCGTATGGATCGCGAGTTTGAGTACGCAAGCGCAGATTTCAATTACCAGCTTGCCCTTCACACCCGCCACAACTACATTCGATTCCTACGATCCCAGCAGCGCTTCCAATATGTCCACCCTGCCGGCAGGATGGACTGCGGCATCTGCTGGTTCGTCAGTGTATAGAGGCAGGGGAACTGGCACTTCTGCAAACAGTGGTTATTGGGGATTCGGCAGCAGTGGTGAGTTTAGCTTGGGGGCACTTAGGTCGGGAATAACTGACGAGATTACCTACACAGTAAGCTTTACTAACAATACCGGCAGTACGATTCAATCACTCACGATTTCCTGGGACTATGAGCAATGGCGCTTTGTAAACACCAGCGGCTGGGATTGTTCGGGCACGGGGCAACTATCGGGAAACACAACGCTGAATGGGAAAGATTTTACAGGAAGTTCTTCAGGTACTTCCGGCACCGTTACCACGACTGCCGTGACTGCATTCAACCTGACCGGGCTAAACATTGCAAACGGACAGAGCTTCGGCATCCAATGGATCACTACGGATGCCACAGGTTCTGACAATGGGATTTCCATTGACAACTTTTCTATTTCGGCCACTTCCGGGGCACCACTTCCCATCAACCTACTCAGTTTTTCGGCACAGCAGGCAGGTGCAGTTGATCGGCTAATTTGGAATACAGATTGCCAAAGCACAGTGAGTCATTTCAATCTTGAGCGCAGCGATGGACATCAGGATTTTGAAATGGTTGCTCAAGCAGAATCGCAAACCGGGGATTGCAAAAACCAACGCAGCTATCGGTTAGAGCTGCCTGTGAAGGCTACGCCACTCAGACTTTACAGGTTGGCGATGCATGAAGTTTCGGGGCAAATCAGCTACAGCAATACACTTAGGGTAAGTGGCGCCCAACCCAACACCACGGTTGCCATACATCCTTTGCCTGCTCAAGACAGGCTGTATGCTTCCGGTGTGGAGTATGGCACACCATGGAAGATTTTTAACCTGCAGGGGCAATCTGTGAAAAGCGGAGTGTTTAGCCCGGATGCAATTGACATTGCCGATCTGTCAAGCGGACATTATCTCTTACATCATCCTGCCGGAGTTTTGCGCTTCGAGAAGCGATAATCAGAATGAATCATCACAGAGGCCCGGCAGCATTGCTGGGCCTCTTCCTATTTTCGCAGTCAATCGTGCTCTTATGAACAAAGTCTTTTCCAACGCAGAAGAAGCCATTCACGACATCACCAATGGAGTTACCATCATGCTCGGCGGCTTTGGCCTTTGCGGCATTCCTGAAAACTGCATTTCAGCTTTAGTGAAGAAAAATGTTAGCAGCCTCACCTGCATTTCCAACAATGCCGGAGTAGATGATTTTGGCCTGGGATTGCTGCTGCAAAAGCGTCAGATAAAAAAGATGATTGCTTCGTACGTAGGCGAAAATGCCGAGTTCGAAAGACAATTGCTGAGTGGCGAATTAGAAGTAGAACTCGTGCCTCAGGGCACCTTAGCCACTCGCTGTATGATCGCGGGCTTCGGTATCCCTTTCGTTCCACTACTGGCAGGTGTCGGTACTGAAGTCGCTGAAGGCAAAGAAGTGGTTGAACGCAATGGCAGGAAATACCTGATTGAAGAAGCCTTCCATGCCGACTTCGCCATCGTCAAAGCCTGGAAAGGCGACACTATGGGCAATCTGATTTTTAAAGACACAGCACGCAATTTTAATGCTGTGATGGCCACTGCCGGAAAGGTGACGATTGCTGAAGTGGAAGAGCTGGTACAGCCCGGCGAACTTGACCCAAACTTTATCCATACGCCTGGCATTTACATCCACCGAATTTTCCAGGGTAAGAATTATGAAAAGAGAATTGAACAACATACAGTCCGGAAAAGGAATAGCTAATCCATCTATTCTTCCACCACTTTTCCAACCGAATCTAATCTTCCCAAATGGCACTCTCTAAAGAACAAATAGCACAACGAATCGCTCGAGAACTCCAGGATGGCTTTTATGTCAACCTCGGCATTGGTATCCCAACCCTGGTGGCAAATTATATTCCGGAAGGCATCAGTGTCGTATTGCAAAGTGAAAATGGATTGCTGGGCATGGGGCCTTTCCCTTTCGAGGGTGATGAAGACCCGGATATGATTAATGCCGGCAAGCAAACTGTGACTAAACTCCCGGGTTCTGCCATCTTCGACAGTGCTACCAGCTTCGGTATGATTCGTGCCGGCAAGGTGGACCTGACTGTCCTCGGCGCCATGGAAGTGGCCGACAATGGCGACATCGCAAACTGGAAAATCCCGGGCAAAATGGTCAAGGGTATGGGTGGTGCCATGGACCTGGTAGCCGCTGCAAAAAATATCATCGTAGCCATGCAGCATACCAACCCAAAAGGCCAAAGCAAACTGCTGGCTAAGTGTAGCCTGCCACTGACAGGTGTGCGATGTGTGCGCAAAATTGTTACTGACCTGGGTGTCTTTTCAATAACTGATCAGGGCTTTCATTGCGATGAGCGCGCTCCGGGTGTAAGTGTGGAAGAAATCAAAGCCAAGACTGCCGGTCGCCTGAGCATTGCGGATGATGTGCCCGAAATGGTGTTTTGATAAGCCGCAATCAAAATAGCCTCCGGAGTTTAAGCCATGATTACGATTTACCACAATGGCCGCTGTAGCAAGAGCCGCGGTGCCTTAGAGATTTTACAGGAAGAAAATATTCCGCATCAGGTGCGCTGGTATTTGACAGAGCCGCTCAGCGAAAAAGAGCTGATAGAATTGCTGAAAAAATTGCGTATCCCTGCCCGGGATTTGATGCGCAAATCGGAACCATTTTTCAAAGAAAATCTTGCCGGGAAAGAATTGAGTGAAGCAGATTGCATAGCTGCGATGGTCGCTCATCCCGAGCTCATCGAACGCCCCATCGTTGTGAATGGCCGCAAAGCCGTCATCGCCAGGCCACCGGAACGACTTCACGAAATTTTGTAGTGCTTCCTATTTTTAGCGATGCTCCTTTCCCGAAAAGCATGGATACTTTGCCTGATAGCTCTATGTTTTGCAGCTCCTGCTTTTGCTAAAAAGGAAAAGAAAGCTTCTGATGAACAAGGCATCATTCATAGGCTCATAGGCTGTCTTGCTCACACGGACCCTTATTGTTACACTGATCTCTGGCCTGACCTGGATACGCTCAGCGCACTGGTCATGAAATACAGCCAATACGACTCTAAGGATTACCGACGAGCTGCAGCCTTGCAGCGCCAACCACTGAAAGTGATGCGAGCTGATTCCGTCTTTCAAGCAGCGCTTCGGGAGAATTTTGATTCTGTAATTGCTTCAGGCCGACGACTCGGTATTCACTGGGATGGCATCGTGCTCACACGCTATGAATTGATACGGCAACACGAAACCCGCGACTCGCTTTATGAAAGGCTGGTTCCGGTTCGCTTTGTAGGGTATCTCTTTTTTATGGACATCGCCACGGGGCGCAATTATGGAATCCTCGTTGGGAATATTCTTAAGATAAACGGAGGCTGGTGGGGTGGGGAATTAGGTGCAGTGTATCCGGCCACCTCAAGAGATGAATGGCGGGCAGCCCAACGAGCTGCATTGAAGGAAAGGGCGACAAGAAAGGATACGGCAGTGGTGCAGGAATCAACGTCCGGAGAAGTGGTTCCCTCGGAAGATTCATCCGAGGCAGCCTCTTCAGAGCCTGAAGCAAAACCAGTCACGACGAATGTGGTGAGTCGCCTTTTTTATTCAGGCATGTTCGATAATGAAATTCCTGTGCAGCTCTATGTGCGTGGCCTGGCCGGTTCTTGTCCTAATGCCCTTTGCGGCTGGGAAGCCATATATAAGTTTGGCGACCAGGACGACTATGTACTCTTGGATGTGAGCAAGACTAAAGATGGGAAGTGGCAATTCATCGAGGTGCCTCCATCTGCAACCATGGAGCTTGAATTAAAAGACAACACTTATACAGGCTCCTGGATTTCTGCCGAAGACCAAACAGGCTATGATGTGAAGCTCTCAGAGATTCCCGCCAGCGCTAAAAAGATTATTCAGCTCGATAAGATTTTTGCTGAATTAAAGACCAGCAGGAAATAGAACCTGGCAAAGCATGAATTTGTTAGCACTAATCCGGCAATTATTTTTTAAGCAATGAACGTTCCTGACCTATCTGCCGAACTCAGTTTCCGCACGGCCCGCAGCGGAGGCAAAGGAGGGCAAAACGTCAATAAGGTAGAGACGATGGTGGAAGCCTTTTGGTGCCTGAAAGACAGTCTGATTTTTTCGGAAGAAGAAATAGCCAGAATTGCTGAAAAACTGACTTCTAAAATCAACAAAGAAGGGTGCCTGCATGTGCGTGCTTCTGAAAGCAGAACCCAGTTGGAAAACAAAGCCATTGCACAACACAAGCTGGAAGCAATGGTGGCTAAAGCCCTCATCCGACCCAAGCCCAGAAAAGCTTCCAGGCCTTCAAGAGCTTCTATTCAAGCACGCCTGGATAGCAAGAAAAAAGCAGCATTCAAAAAGCAAATGCGGCGGAAAGACTGGGACGATTAGCGCGCATCAAAATCCACCACCACGCGCTCCGTTTTGGGATGACTCTGGCAGGTGAGGATAAATCCTTTCTTTAACTCATCCGGTTCCAGGGCATAGTTTACTTCCATTTCCACTTCCCCTTCTATCAGCTTGGCCCGGCAAGTGCTGCATACACCTCCTTTGCAAGCGTAGGGAAGGTCTGCTCCTTGCGTGAGGGCAGCATCTAAGATGCTGCTTCCGGAATAGGCCAGGTCCATATCGAAGGTGACCCCATCTAACCGGATGCTCACTTTGCTGGTTGGGCCTTCTTGTTTCGCATGTTCCTCTTTCCATTTTTCGTGGCTGCGCTTGGGCTGGTCAGGTGAACTGAATAACTCCATGTGCACGCTGCCTTGAGGCATACCTTCTGATAATAAGGTTTCGCGTAGCGAAAGAATCATCTCTTCGGGCCCGCAAAGGAAGACTTCATCAATTTGCTTCAGGTCAATAAGTGTCTCGAAGAATTGTTTGCATTTTTCCGAATTGATTCGCCCGTTGAATAAAGGCACATCCATGAGCTCCCTGCTGAGCACGTGATAGATACGCAGTCGCTCCATGTAACGATTTTTCAGTCCTTCAATTTCTTCGCGAAAAATGATATTGGCCCGGTTCCTGTTACCAAACACAAGGGTGAACTCACTTTCTGGTTCCTGCAACAGCACTTCTTTCATGATGCCCATAACCGGTGTGATTCCTGAGCCTGCCGCAAAAGCGAGGTAGCGTTTCCCGACATGCCTGGGTGTGAATTTTCCTAATGGAGGCATCACTTCAACAAGATCACCTTTACGAAGTGTGCTGTTGGCCAATGTCGAAAATTTACCGCCTTTCACTGCCTTAATGGCTACGCGCAATTCTCCTTCAGAAGGTGCTGCGCAAATGGAATAAGAACGGCGTATCTCCTGCTCGTCCTGTTTCAATCGCAGGCTCAGATATTGGCCGGGTAAAAATTGAAATTGCTCTTTCAGATCGGTAGGGACTTCGAATGCAATAGACACACATTCGGGTGTTTCCTGGCGAACATCCGCCACCTTGAGTTCATAAAACCGGAGTGCTGACATAATGAGCTGCAAGGTACAAAGTGGCCCAGCGGGATTGTGTCCGCTCAGGATGATTCGCATCATTCAGCATCGCCCCGGCAAACTCGCCTACTTTTGGCGCCCGAAAAACAACGTCTATGAAGCTTGTCAGTTATACCAAAGAAGGCAGGGAACAACTTGCTTTTTGCATCAATGAAAAACTCTACGATACAAACCTTGCCGATGCCCGCTTGCCCCATGCCATGATGGAGCTCTTGCAGCAATGGGAGGTCTTAGCTCCGCTGGCAAAACAAGTTGATACGGACATAAAAAGTGGCTCAAATAAGGTTTCAGGTACGGCTTCATTAAGCACAGCAAGCCTGCTCGCACCGGTGCCCAAACCTGCTTCCTGCCGGGATGGCTACGCCTTTCGGCAGCATGTGGCTGCAGCCCGCAGAAACCGAAAGGTGGATATGATTCCGGAGTTTGACCAGTACCCGATATTTTATTTCACTAACCATAATGCAGTTCAGGGACCAGGTGCTATTCGCGTCATGCCTGACCATCTTCAAAAGTTGGACTTCGAGCTGGAAGTAGCCATCGTGACTTGCAAGAGCGGCAGAAACTTTCCTGCTAACGAAGCAGACGAATACATCGCAGGCTACATGATCATGAATGATATGAGCGCCCGCGTACTTCAGATGGAAGAAATGAAGCTCAATCTGGGGCCGGCCAAAGGCAAAGACTTTTCTACAGCTATCGGCCCTATGCTGGTAACAGCGGATGAATTGGAGCCATTCAAAACGACTGCAAAGCCCGGCCATACCGGCGCAAATTTTAATCTTAAGATGCGCTGCTGGGTGAATGATATTCTCGTCTCCGAAGGCAACATGGGCGATATGGACTGGACGTTTGCCGAGATACTGGAGCGTTGTGCTTATGGGGTGGACATCGTGCCCGGTGAAGTGATTGGGAGCGGCACTGTGGGTACCGGCTGCTTCCTCGAACTCAATGGCACCGGCCTCCTCAACGACCCCGGATATCAGCCGCAATGGCTGCAGCCAGGTGATGTGGTGAAAATGGAGATTGACGGATTGGGTACACTATGCAACACCATCATTTTGGAAAAGACAGCCTGGAGCATTTTGAAACTCAAAAAGGAACTGGCTTAATTGGGTGCTCACCCGCAGCCTTTTTTCGGTAGCAAAATCTTTCACCATGCAGGCAAATCGCACAGGTATTATCGGTTGTGGCGCTATGGGCGCCGGCATTGCTCAAGTGGCGGCTGTGGCCGGTCATTCGGTGGTGGTTTATGATAATAATGAGGCCGCACTTCAGAAGGCGCAACAGAAACTTGCAGCTACGCTGAATAAGCTTCATGAAAAAGGGAAGCTGGGAAATGCCCAGGAGGTTTTAAGCCGTATTGTTTTCAGCAGCCAACTTGCTGCAATGGCTGAATGCACATTGGTCATCGAAGCGATTGTGGAAAATATTGCCATAAAAAAGGAAGTCTTTTCTGCACTCGAAAATGTGGTATCGGATGCCTGCATTTTAGCCACCAACACTTCGTCGCTTTCTGTAACTGCGATTGCGGCTGCCTGCAAAAAACCAGAACGTGTTATCGGCCTCCATTTCTTCAATCCACCGCCTCTGATGGCCCTGGTGGAAGTGGTGCCTGCTTTACAAACCCATCCTGAAATCCTGGCGACTTCCAAAGTCTTGATGCAAGCCTGGGGGAAAATTCCGGTGGTGGCTAAAGACACGCCTGGCTTCATCGTCAATCGGGTGGCGCGCCCATTCTATGGTGAAGCACTGCGCATTTATGAAGAAGGCATTGCCGACATGGCTACCATTGACTGGGCCCTGACTAGCCTCGGAGGCTTCCGCATGGGGCCTTTCGCATTGATGGATTACATCGGCCACGACGTGAATTATGTAGTCACGGAAACTGTGTTTCATTCTTTCTTCTGCGACCCGCGATACAAACCTTCTTTCAGCCAAAAACGCCTGCTTGAAGCAGGCTGGCTGGGCCGTAAATCAGGTCGCGGCTTTTATGATTATTCAGAGGGAGCGCAGCAGCCCGCGCCGATTCAGGATGAAATTTTGGGTCGGGAAATTATGGAGCGGGTGGTGGCGATGCTGATTAATGAAGCTGTAGATGCGCATTACCTGGGCATTGCAACGGCTGCCGACCTCGACCTTGCAATGACCCGTGGGGTCAATTACCCGAAAGGTTTACTGGCCTGGCGTGATGAATGGGGAGCCAGTAAGGTGTTGCAACTGCTCGACAAGCTCCACAGGGATTATGGTGAGGATCGCTACCGTGCTTCCTTCGCCTTGCGGAAGGCAGTTTAGGCATCGCTTAGGGCAACCCAATCTCTTTGCGGCAATGCTGCTTGATTTTTTCAATGGTATCAGTCTGATATCGCTCCATCATGTCATTGAAAACAGGGTACTGCTTCACCATCTGATTCACGAAGCAATCGCAGTATGTCGCGGCCCGCTGCTCGCCAATCTGAGGTGTGGATTGGCTCATGCATTCCTGGCGAAGTTGTTTTTTATCATCTTCTGTCCAGCCACCTGCGCAGGAGGCAAATACCAGACAGCATAATGCGGCAAAAAGAATTTTCATGTGGCTACGCATTAGATGTTGCGCCCTAGCGAAGCTCTCAAAAATTCAAGGCTGACGGGATCTATTTTTTTGAAACCTTTTCTTTGAAGCGAAACCTGCTTCCTTCTCAAGATGCCTGATGGTATTCCTGTCACTTGCCAAGCCTATCCCTTAATACCTTGCAACCATGCAGCAAACCGATGACGAGCGTTATATGCGGCTGGCCTTGCAGCAGGCTCATGATGCATTTGCTCAGGATGAAGTGCCCATAGGCGCCGTGGTAGTCTGGGATGGGAAAATAATAGGACGTGGCTGCAATCAGGTGGAAAAGCTGGAGGACAGCACGGCTCATGCTGAGATGATTGCACTCACTTCCGCCTTCAATTCCATAGGTGCCAAATACCTCCCTGAAGCCTGCTTGTATGTCACTGTAGAGCCTTGTCTGATGTGTTGTGGTGCTATGTACTGGAGTAAGATTGGCCGCATCGTTTATGGTGCCGAAGATGTGAAAAATGGCTATCGCCGTTTCACTGCCGGTCAATTTCCATTTCATCCCAAAGCACAATTGCTGGGTGGGGTTTTGGCGGAAGAATCTGCT
>CAYRJR010000032.1:0-19582 GCA_964424655.1 uncultured Chitinophagaceae bacterium | reverse complement strand
ACCGGACGGAGTCTATACACAACGTGCGAATTTTAGATGTCTAATTGGTATTACCCGGCAATAATTTTTGACAGAAAACCCAGCAATTGCTGATCCTGAATTTCTTTATCGAAATGCTGGGTTGCGGTAGCCAAAATTCGTTTACTCCATTCCTGAAGAGCTTCGTCATCCATTGCAACCAGTCTGCGGATATTTTCGGCAATCTTGTCGCAATCACCGGGGGCGGCTACAAAGCCTAAATCATGTTCCAATACAATCTGCTCCCCCTCACCACCGCCACTATACAGAACCGGCTTCCCTGCATACATAGCCGTAAAGAGCTTGCTGGGTAAAGCCCCATTAATCGGAGCAATTAAAGGAACAAGTACGGCAGTGGCATCTGCTAATTTTTCAGAAAGTACCTCTGGCGAAACTGGGTCGAACAGGGAAATACCACAATGAGGATTAGCAGCAACAAATGATTGTATGGATTCTCGTTCTGCCCCTGCTCCATAAATCTCAAGACACGCGCCCAGGCTGCCAAAATCTATTGTCCGGCATAGCGACAACAAGCCCTGTGCATGGCCGAGCACACCAGGATAGATGATGCGTATTGCCTGTCCGGGAATTCGATGATAATGGGAATTCGTGTCCCCTAAATTTCGTGGCAGATTGCGGTACACCAATGCCTTTGGCAGGTTGGGAAGTAAGGCTTCGATATGAGTCAACGTCTCGCCGCTTTGAGTCGTTATTGCATCCGCATCACAATACATCTCAGTTGCCATCTTTTCCAAACGACGGTACAGCAGGCTCGGTTTTAAAGCCCCCAGAGCATGTGCAGACAGTGGCCAGATATCACTCACATTGAGCAGCACCTTGCTCCCTTTTTTCTTAAAAAAACGAATTGCTGCCGCCGCCATGGGCAAGGGCGGCGATGATACAATCACCAGAGCTGGCTTTGCTTTACGAACATAGCCAAATGCGAGTACCCGCAACGATAGTATGAAGCTGGCCATACTCAAGCTACGGGCCATCGCCGAAGCAGAATTGGAAGGTGAAATCCATACCCTTCGGACCGAAATCCCATCTACGATTTCCTCCAGTTTCAACTTGCCTTTATAAGACGGGAAAATTTTGCCAGTAGGATAGTTGGGCATGGCAGAAACCACCTGTACCCGATAGCCGGCATCGCGAAGCAACACAGCAAGGTTGTAGATGCGGTTCGAAGCACCACCGCCTTCCGGCGGAAAGCTGCTACAGAAAATCGCGATGAGCGGTCTGTCTGCCATGAGGCCAATTTGCAATATTCAAGGTGCCTTGCCCAAGGCTGAAAAGTAACAGGATGCTTTCAGGCAAAAGGATGTAAGGTTGCTTTGATTAAACTACCAGAAGTTAACTGCACAGGTTCATCAGACACATTGTAGTGTTTTCGTCGTGTTTACAGGGTTTCTGGTAAGGTGTATTTACGCCCGGCATTTTGCTGTTTCAGCCAACCGGTAAGCGGAGCAAAATACTCAAGCATGGCTTTAGCATTTAATTCATCCCCGGTGCTTTCTTTCAACACCGTTCTCCAGTTTTTTGAAGCTCCATATTTCAGGATGCCTTTCAGGAAATCTCCTACAGCCTTATTGCCAAAATAATTGGTGGCACGCGGGTCTTCATGCAGGATATCCTTTGCAATATGGTTGTGGAGCTGATACAGTAAAGCATAGCTGAGGGCATAGTCGTAATACTGCGCCGGGTCATCATTGATATGCGTCTTAGTAGCTGCATCACACCACTCTTCACCACGTGGCGAGGGCGGCACAATACCCTGATATTTCTTCGCCAGTGCCCACCAGGTTGCATTCCACTTGTTTGCTGGCAGGTTATCGGCATAAAGCTCTTTTTCAAAATTGCTCATCGTGCCCGCAGAGAAGAAAATAAACACGACAGAATTGAGCGCTTCTTTGAGCAAGCTCTGCACACTGTCTGTATGCACACCTGGGTTTATTAGCCCCTGTCCTGCGAGGTAAGGCTTTTGCATAGCAGCCATCCCCATCATCGAGCCGATGGCCTCATGGTAGGCTCTGTTGGCACCCTGACGTAAGAGCGGCGGCACACTATCGTTGCTGTAGGAGAGATAGTAGTAGATATGCCCCAGCTCGTGGTTGGCCGTTTCCCACCATTCCGCATTCGGTTCCACACTCATCAGGCTGCGCACATCTTGATTGAGGTCCATATGCCATGCTGAGGCGTGATTATTCTTTTTCACATTGCTGTCCGCAGGGTAGGGATACAGCGAGCTGTTTGCCCAGAATCCTGAGGGTAATTCCGGGAAGCCCAGGCTCACATACAGCGACTCGGCATGCTGCACAATCCAGGGGGCTCCTTTGGGTCGAAGCACACTGTCCAGGTTGATTCCTTTCACGGTCACTGCCGGACTCCAGTCCTGGCCCCAGCGGTTTGGCAGCCATTGTGCAGGCAGCATATCTGGCACCTGCGCCACACCATATCGCTTAGCCATCTCATATCGCATCCAGGTATGCAGCTCCCGATATAGTGGCCAGAGGTCGCGGATGAGGCCATCCATCAGCTTCATCATCTCGTCTGTCTTCATGCCATAATCACTCACCTGATAGCTGAAAAAATCGGGGTAATTCAGTGCCTGGACGGTTTTGTTGCGTAGGTCGCGCAAGCGAATCAATCCATCCTTGAGTGTAGGTCCCACCATCTTACTTGCCTCCCAGGCAGCCAGCCGTTTTTGCAGATTCGTTTCATTTTTCAGGATATCATCCAGCTCATTCGTTGTTACCTTTTTTCCATCCAGCATGTATTGAAAACCGTACAGTTTCTGGGTCTGCTCCGTCTCCGCCTTGATACGTTCTTTTACCAGATCGGCTACTGTCTGCGGATTGTTAGCAGCGTAGTAAAGAATCACCTCAAGCTGTTTTTTCTGTATCGGCGTTAGCGATGCTTCCTGTGCCAAAAATTTCTTAGCCTGTTCAATATTTTCCTTGCTGCCCGTAAAAATGGCCAATGCTTCATCTGCCTGCTGTGCGGCCACCACATTCGTGCTGTCGCCCGGGATAATCTCAATCTGACTCTTCCATTGGGCAAGCTGGTCCGCCTTGTACAGCGTCACATATTGCTTCGTGTAGCTGTCAATAAATTGTTGCGCAGCCGCATCGCCGGTTTTACCCGACTGGCAGGCCGAGAGGCTAAAAAGTGGCAGCAAAAGCAGATATTTTTTCATGGCTTAAAGATAAGTGGCTACCCCTGCGGCAAAGGCCCGACACTCTTGTTTTCAGGCCCGAAGGCGATTATTATTTAGTCAGCTTTAGCAGCACGATTAAGCATCCGTTGCGTCGCACACTTCAGCAAGATTTCGCTACCCGGCATGCAGCAGCAGACGACACCATCCAGGCCAGCAAAAGACTCGACTTATTTATTAAGCAGCAATCACTGTCCGGCTATCCACGACTGCGGGTTCAGCTTCGTGCTGCCATGACCTGTGCTCTTCCATATTTGGAAATTGATCACCGGCACACCATCATCATTATTCCCCACCACACCGATAGCCTGCTTAGTACTTACAGTCTGGTCCTTATGCACCGATACAGAAGCCAGGTTGGCATACACGCTGTAGAAGTCGCCGTGCTGTACAATCACATTCTGCCCCGAACCCGGCACATAAAAGATGCCCGACACCGTGCCATTAAACACAGCCCGCACCGTAGCACCGGCATTCGTCTGAATATCGATGCCATTATTCTCCACCATCACATTCGCTACAGGATGCTTGTGCAGGCCAAAGAAGCCGATGATAGTGCCCCGCTCTACAGGCCAGGGCAAGCGGCCCTGATTGGCAGCAAAAGAATTGGACAAAGCCTGTGCTTCAGGCGTCAGCGACAGGGTCACATCCGAAGTGGTGGCAGCAGGCCTCTGTTTATTTTCATTGCTATGTGAAGTGACGCTGCTTCGGCCCCCGGTTCCTGATTCAGAGTTGGTGTTATTCGCATTTGAGCCTGTGGCTACACTCATGCCACCATAGGTCTGTTTCGCGGCAGCCAGGCGTTTCTGTTCTTCAGCTTTTTTGCGGGCTTCTTCCTGAGCTTTTCTGCGCTGTTCTTCCATCTCGCGACGGATGATTGCCTCAACAGAACGCTGCACCTGCCGCGCGGCCTGCTGGTTGCGGTGTATGTCGGTTAGCAATTGCTTCTCGCGCGTGCGTAATTCTTTGACCACACCATTCGTTTCATTCGTCTCCTGTTGTAAAACCTGGCGCTGCTGCTCCTGAGCAGAGAGGAGCATATTCTTCTGAAGGCGTTGATAATTCAGCACACCAATCTTTTGCTCAATGCGTCCCTGTGTCTCCCGGATTTCGGATGCCTGCTGCTGCCGAAAATCGCGGTAGCGCCTCAGATACTTCAATCTGCGGCGGGCATCATTATAATCTTTCGATGAAAAAATAAAAGCCAGCAGGCTCGATGATGAGCGGTTGGCATAGGCATAGCGGACGCTTTGAGCATACCGGAATTTCAAGGTGTCTAATCGCGAGCGTAGCACCCCCACCTCTGTATTAGAACTCTGGATGCTGCCCGAGATATTTTCCATCTCTTCGTTGATGTTATCAATCAGCCTTAGGCGTGCGTTGAGCTTTGCCTGCAAGGCCCGAAGCTGGCTCATTGTTGCATTCTTATTCTTCTTGGTTTCGGCAAGTTGCTGCTGGCTTTCGTGGATTGATTCCAGGATGGCAGCCCTGCGACGCTCCAATTCAGCCCTGCTCTGCTGGGCATAGCCAGCCTTGGCCATAAACAAAATGAGAAGCAGGAGGGCGACGATGCGCATGTAGGAAACAGGATTTTTTCGAAGGCTGCCAAAAGTAGCCAATATGCCCCTTGGGCTGCGGCGTAACGCAGGTTTTAGGGAATTGAGGAACTTGCGCGGCCCTAACAAAAGCATATTTCAAAACGAAATCATCATATGCTCCAATCTATGACCGGTATTGGCCGGGCCGAAGCACTCATCAGTGGTCGCCATCTGAGCATTGAAATCCGCTCGCTGAATGGTAAGAACCTCGATATAAACCTTAATCGGCTGGCACCTGTCTTTCGTCCCTGGGACATTGAGTTGCGCAGCTTCCTTAGCCCCAAACTGCTGCGAGGCACGGTGGAATTAGTGATTACTGTCCGCCAGGAATCAGCATCACAAAAGGCGGGTATCAATTCGGAATTAGCCGCCTCATATTTTCAGGAACTGAAGAGCTTGTCTGACAAACTTGGTGTGGGGCAGGCAATGCCGGAGCTGCTGTCTTGTGTGCTCAGAATGCCGGATGTACTGGGCAATACAGAGCCTGAACCCCTCGATCAGGCTGATTGGGAAGCGGTATTAAAGCATGTTGAGGTTGCTGTAGAAAAGCTACAGGAACATCGGCGCACGGAAGGTGCTTCCCTGGAAACTGACCTGCGCAAACGGATAGATGGCATCGAAGATGGGATGCATCGAATCATTCCATTGGAAGCAGGCAGGATGGAGCGAATCAAAGCCAGGTTGATGAACAACTTTCGCGATGCCGGCATCGAAAACCTGGACCAGAACCGTTTCGAGCAAGAGCTGATTTATTATTTGGAAAAGATGGACATCTCCGAGGAGAAGACCCGGCTGCAACAACATTGCCGTTATTTCCGACAAATGATAGATAATAATGAGCTGAGTAAAGGCAAGGTGCTGGGCTTTATTTTGCAGGAAATCGGAAGAGAAATCAATACGACCGGCTCAAAAGCCAATGATGCAGGTATTCAGCAGATTGTGGTGCAGATGAAAGATGAACTGGAAAAGGCAAAGGAGCAGGTGCTGAATGTGCTGTAAGGAGGAGTTGGTTTTTGTCGGATGTAGGATTCGAAATTTTTAAAAAATAGATACCGGGCTGTTATGGCTTTATTGACGCGGGAGTACATCGTAGGAACACAAAATCTTATTGCCCTGGCCCAATCGCCATGGAAAATTCACCCGATGCAGCGTCAGCGGAAGGCGGGAGTGATAGCGTCATGCCTCTTGCTGACTGCCTTAATAGGCATTTTGAGCTGCCGCCCTTCTCCTCAGTTTCAGCAGCACTACAATATTCCCGATGGCCAATGGAGTTCATCCTTTCAGCCCAGCTTTCAATTCAATATTTCTGATACGGCAGCAGCCTATCAGCTTTTCCTACTCATCCGCCACACGGATGCTTACCCGTTCTCAAACCTCTGGATGACGATGGAGAGCCGTGGCCCGGTGGACAGTGGCTTCAAAAAGCTGCGTGTGGAAGTGCCGCTGGCTGCCCCAAGTGGGCAATGGCTGGGCCGTGGCATGGGCGAGATCTGGGAACAAAGGGTACCGATCAATTCGCTGCAAATGCCTGCATTCTTTCCCAAGCCTGGCTTGTACACCGTGCGTCTGACTCAAGACATGCGCCGCGACCCACTGCCTGAAGTGCTGACTATCGGCCTAAGGGTTGAAAAACTCCCGCCCTTTCATAAGGAGAAAGAATAGTGTTTTCTTTCCTGAAGAAAATTGCTGAATGCGTTACACGAGCTTCAATATTATCTATGTGCTGCTGCTGCTCTATGCCATTGCAGCATTGCTCTTCTGGGGGCTGAGTCTGCAGAAACAGAGCCGCACGATTTATGAAATTGAACGCGCCGACCTACAGCATCAGATAGATAGCTTCAGACAACCGGTGCTTTATCAGCAAAAGCTTGCCGAACTGAATGACCGCCTCTCGAAACGCCACGGCCAATATCTTGGAGAAGGCAGTACACTGCTCGCCATTTTGCTTTTTGGCGCAGCCGTTGTGTACACTTCTTTGCAACGCAGGGTGCGCTTACAGCGGCTGCAGACGAATTTCATGCTGGCCGTGACGCATGAGCTGAAAAGCCCGATAGCAGGCGTGAAACTGAGCATCCAAACCCTCCAACGTCATAAGTTGAGCGATGAGCAACGATCACAATTGCTGAGCCGTTGTATCCAGGAAGCGGACCGCCTCTCGGAACTCTGCAACAATATGCTGGTCACTTCTCAAATCGAAGGCAGGCAATACAAGGCCGCCAATGAAATCATCACGCTGACTGACCTGGCCCAGGATTCTTTCAACACGTACAGCGCACGTTACCCGGGCCGTTTCTATGCTGATCTGAATACTACCTGTATGGTGCAAGGCGACTTGCTGCTGCTGCATATGGCATTGAATAACCTGTTGGAAAATGCGATTAAGTACACGCCGGAAGGATCGAAGGTGACGCTGAGAAGCTTCCAACAACAGTCTTGGGCTGTACTTCAGGTGACAGATGAAGGCGGCGGCATCAAGGATGCAGAAAAGAAAAAAATTTTCAACAAGTTTTATCGAGTAGGTGATGAAGACACAAGATGCAGCAAGGGTACCGGCCTCGGGCTGTACCTCACCAAGCGAATCGTACGGCAACACAAAGGCAAAATCACGGTGAAGGATAATGTGCCGCAGGGTACAGTGTTTTCCATCTGGCTGCCTTGTGCGGATGCCTGATTGCCTTACTCCTTTTGAAAACCTGCCTGCCAGGTTAGTTCTTTTGCGCAGCTTATGAAAGCTCTGTTACGTGTGGCTCAGGTACTATACAATGCCTATGCTGCTTTGCTGTTCCTGCTTGGCCTTGTACTGGTATTTCTGTTTGCTCTGCCAGCTTCTTTCCTGGGAAATATCCGGGGCGGTAACCTGATCTACCGGATGAGTATGATATGGGCTGATGCCTGGTTTGCACTCGTGGGAATCCGCCATCGTAACCTGGGTAAGCTCCCTCAAAGGCATAATACGTTTGTCTTTGTAGCAAACCACAGCTCCTGGCTGGATGCCGCAGTGGTGCCGAAGACTTTTCGGCAACCCATTCGCCCTCTGGCAAAATCGGATACGGCTAAGGTGCCTCTGTTTGGCTTTATCTATAGTCGCGCGGCTGTGATGGTGGACCGCAGTAACCCGGAAGCCCGACGTCGAAGTGTGGCCAGGTTGAAGGCGGTACTTCGCATGGGCATCTCTATCCTGGTTTTCCCGGAAGGCACGTTCAATGAAAGCGCTGAACCTCTGGCCAACTTTTATGACGGTGCGTTTCGCATCGCCGTAGAAACGGGCACTCCCCTGAAACCTGTATTGTTCCTAGATGCGAAATCCAGGATGCCTCTGGGCCGATATTTCGCTTTGAATCCGGGTGTGAACAGGTCTGTATTCTTAGAGGAAATTGAGGTGACTGGTTTGGGCCCGGAGGATATCTCTGCCTTGCGCGACCGGACTCGACAACGGATGCTGGAAGCTCTGAATGACTGGCACGATCTTTCCTGAACTGTCTGAACTTTAAAGCCTCTAATTCTTTTAAAAAAAATCATTACTGCATATGTTCAGAATCTCTCGTAAGGCAATGGTGATTGCTATTCTGGTTGCCTGCTTTGGCTTGGCGGCTTTTGCTCATAAAGATGATGACCAGGAACCTAAGGCAACAAACCTGAAGGTGCTGCCCAAGGATATTTCTGCAGACAGCCTTCACATGCTGATGGAATCATACACGCATGAACTGGGTGTTACTTGCGGCTTCTGCCACGCCAGGTCTGAAAGCGATACACTCAAGCTTGACTTCGCCTCGGATGCGAATGGCAAGAAGAAGAAGGCACGTTTCATGATCATGATGACTGCAGGGATTAATGATCAATATTTCGCGGAAGAGAATTATGGAAGCCCCACGAAGATGGTGAATTGCTATACCTGTCACCACGGACAAAAAGAGCCGGAAATGTTTCAGATGCCTAAGGAGTAAAGGCCTGCGCGTCCCCGGACGCGCAGGCGGCGGAAGGCCATCCCCGGATGGCCCGAAAGATAGTTGGATGATGATATCTTACGTGAAAAATTGATGTCTGTATCTACTCTAAATCCACGACGAATAGGGAAGCAGGATCGAATGTATTTGGTCACCTGTGCGGTAGTGGATTGGGTGGATGTTTTCACACGACGTGCCTGCCGAGATGTAATTATCGAAAATCTCAATTTCTATCATAAACAACGTGGTCTGCGAACCTGTGGATATGTGATTATGCCCAGTTATTGCCTGTTTTTATTCCAGCAAAAGGAGGGGAATTTGGCTTTTACAATCCGTGACTTCAAGAAGATGACCAGTCGGATGATTGCAGATCTGTCTGAGTCAGAACAGGAGCTTCGTCGCGGTTGGATTGTACACCGTTTTTCCTGGAACGCCGGGAAACACCCTTTGGGGCCCAAACATCAGGTCTGGGTGCATAGTAGCGATGCAGAAGAGATAATTTCTGCAGACCATTTTCGTGAGCGAAGAGACTGGCTACATCATTGTCCCGTTCGAGCTGGATTTGTTGATGTTGCAGAAGAATGGGTTTATGGAAGTGCATATGACTTAATAAGCCAGCAGCCTAAAGTGCCGATTCTTTCTTGGGAGTGACTGTAGCATACAAATAGACCTCATTATTGATATCCCAAAACAAGTTGCATTTCCCCCAGGTGCTAACCTAATTGATGAGATGAGACTCAAATGAAGTATTGTCTGTGTGGCCTGAAGCAAGCCAAGCTACGAGCAGATAATTTGAAATTGTATTATCAGGGATTCTCTTTAAATATGTCCTGGTAACTACAATTAAGAACACACTTGAGGCAGTAGAGCACTATACGTGTCAGAGATGAAGATTCCGTGCCCATTACTAAAGAGCCAATATTTACCACAAAGCAGGCAATTGAATAATTGTTGATACGTGAGTAAAGAGTGATTTCAAAAAACGAAAAGCATTCCATGGCCATCCGGGGATGGCCCCCCCACAGCACCGCATCAGGGGATGCGGTGCTGCTCCCTGCCCTCATCTTACCTTCGCGCCCATGCCACGCGATACCTCCATCCAATCTGTACTCATTATTGGCTCAGGCCCCATCGTCATTGGGCAGGCTTGTGAATTTGACTATTCTGGTTCTCAGGCTGCCCGTTCATTACGAGAAGAAGGTGTTCGGGTTACCCTGATCAACTCCAATCCTGCCACGATTATGACCGACCCTATTGTGGCAGACAAAGTCTATCTCCTACCGCTTACTGTCGAGAGTATTGAGCAAATCCTTGAAGAAAATAAGATAGATGCCGTCCTGCCCACGATGGGTGGACAGACCGCCCTCAACCTGGCCAAAGAATGTGATGAGTTAGGTGTTTGGGAGCGTTTCCAGGTACGTTTGATAGGTGTGGACATCAAAGCCATTGACAAAGCTGAAGACAGGGAAAAATTCAGGCAGTGGATGTTAGCGTTAGGAGTTCCGGTAGCGCAAGCTCGCATTGCCAATTCGCTATTAGAGGGCAAAGAAATTGCGCAGCAAATCGGTATTCCCATCGTCATCCGGCCTTCATTTACACTGGGTGGTACTGGAGGAGGATTAGTGTTTGAGAAAGAGAAACTGGATGCTGCTTTAGAGCGGGGATTGGGTGCATCGCCCATACATGAAGTGTTGGTGGAGAAAGCGGTGATGGGCTGGAAAGAATTCGAATTAGAGTTGTTGCGCGATGCGGCCGATAATGTAGTCATCATTTGCACCGTCGAAAACTTCGACCCAATGGGCGTTCATACTGGGGATTCCATTACCGTAGCGCCAGCCA
Source organism: uncultured Chitinophagaceae bacterium (assembly GCA_964424655.1). Taxonomy (GTDB): domain Bacteria; phylum Bacteroidota; class Bacteroidia; order Chitinophagales; family Chitinophagaceae; genus UBA1952. The sequence goes on along the minus strand of CAYRJR010000032.1, from coordinate 8,969 downwards.
TGACCCTTAGCGATACGGCCTTCCAGCTCATGCGCAATACCGCCATCAGGATGATGCGTGACCTGGGCAACTTTGCCGGCGGATGCAATGTGCAGTTTGCACTAAATCCCGAAACGGAAGAGATCATTGCTATTGAAATCAATCCCCGCGTTTCCCGTTCCTCTGCTTTAGCCTCCAAAGCCACAGGTTATCCCATTGCCAAGATTGCCGCCAAGCTCGCCATAGGCTACACTTTAGATGAGCTGAAGAACCCCATCATTCAGGACACCAGTGCCTACTTCGAGCCTGCACTCGACTATGTCATCGTCAAGATGCCCCGTTGGAATTTCGACAAATTCAAAGGTGCCGATGACACCCTTGGGTTCCAGATGAAAAGCGTGGGTGAAGTCATGGGTATTGGACGCAGTTTCCCTGAAGCCTTACAGAAAGCTTGTCAGAGTCTGGAGAACAATGCCACCGGTCTTTCCTTTATTTCAACGGCTCGCCTCAAGGCAGAAGAATTAATTGAAACCCTCAGGACACCTAAGTGGGATCGGGTTTTTAGAATCAAAGAAGCAATAGCAGCAGGCATTTCTATCAAGACCATTCGGGAGCTTACCCAGATAGACCGCTGGTTCCTGTACCAGATTCAGGACATCGTTAGGCTCGAAAAACGCATTGCCGGGCTCAGGCATCTTGGTGAGTTGCATGAAGAGCTCATGTGGGAAGCCAAGCAGATGGGCTTTTCTGATGATCAGATTGCAGAGCTACTCCGCGATTGTTCGGCTGATGAAGTGTATGAGGTGCGCAAAAAGATGGGTATCCGAAGAGTGTTTAAAATGGTGGACACTTGTAGTGCCGAGTTTGAGGCCAAGACGCCCTATTTCTACAGCACCTTCGAGCGCCCCGCAACCAGAGAGACAGAGTTACCCCTGCATTGACAATGCCAAAATTTTCTGCAATGACCACAGCGCCTCAGAGATAAGAGGCAATGCCGCAACCTGCTTTCGTAATTTCGCACCCGCTCCCGATTCGGGTACCGTTCCAACTCAGTTCCATGCTTCAAAACGAATCTCTTTCTTCCAAAAAGAAAAAAATCATCGTGCTCGGTTCAGGCCCCAACCGTATTGGCCAGGGCATTGAGTTTGATTATTGCTGCACCCACGGGCTGTTGGCTTTGAAAGAATGTGGCTACGAGTCCATCATGGTCAACTGCAATCCGGAAACCGTCAGTACCGATTTCGACATTGCCGACAAGCTCTACTTCGAGCCCGTGTATTGGGAGCACCTCTGGGAAATTATTGAGCATGAACAACCGGATGGGGTCATCGTGCAGCTCGGCGGTCAGACCGCACTCAAGCTGGCTAAACGCATTCATGAGCGGGGTATCAAAATCATCGGTACCTCTTTCGATGATATGGACATTGCCGAAGACCGTGGGCGTTTTTCCGACCTACTCAAAGAACTCAACATTCCATACCCGCAATACGGCACTGCTTACACTACTGATGAAGCAATCGAAGTAGCCAATGTGGTAGGATATCCCGTGCTCGTGAGACCCAGCTATGTGCTCGGGGGGCAGCGTATGCGCATCGTCATCAATGACGATGAGTTAGAGAAAAGTGTCCTCAGCCTGCTCAAGCATTTGCCAGGCAATAAAATCCTGATAGACCACTTCCTCGACCGCTGCCAGGAAGCCGAGATAGATGCCATCTGCGATGGGGAAGACGTCCATATAATGGGCGTGATGGAGCATATCGAGCCGGCTGGCATCCACAGCGGCGACTCACATTCCGTCCTGCCAGTGTTCAACCTCAGTCCACTCGTAGTGGAAGAGATGATAGACACGGCCCGCAAGATTGCCCTCCGCCTCAACATCCGCGGCCTCATCAACATCCAATACGCAATCAAAGAAGGCAAGGTGTATGTGATTGAAGCCAACCCACGCGCTTCCCGAACTACGCCATTCATTGCAAAGGCTTATGGCGTGCCTTACCTCAACATTGCTACGCAGGTGATGCTGGGAGAGAAGAAGCTGAAAGATTTCAGTATTGAGCAAAAGCTCGATGGCTTTGCCGTCAAAGTGCCCGTCTTTTCTTTCAATAAATTCCCCAACGTGCGTGCCGAGTTAGGCCCCGAAATGAAAAGTACTGGCGAGGCTATTCAGTTTATCAAAAACCTCCGTGACCCCTGGTTCCGCAACTTGTATAAAGAGCGAAGCATGCACCTGTCCAAGTGAGCATGGCTAAGGTCGGCACACAGTTCCTGTCAATTTTCCCTGTTTAGGAATCAGGCAATCTCCCAAGTCTCCCGACCGCGGATTAAAGTGTCCAGGTCGCCTGCGCCACGCCGTGCTATAGCCTCTTCAATTTGCATTGCCAGGCCATCTTCATAGCAGAGCCGCTCCGATTCATAGAACACGCCAAAAGGCCGTGGCAGGGGTTCCGCATCATCTGGATTATCAAAAAAGCGCGTGAGCATTTGTGCCTTGAAAAAATCATGCTCATCATGAACCCACAAGTCATCTGCACTGAAACTGCCCTCCGAAAGGCTTACCGGCTGAGGCTTGTAGCCATCTAAGCGAATTCCTTTAGTGCCATCCGTGCCATAGAGCAGCGGCTGCCCCTGTTCCAAAAACAATGTCGTTTCTGCCTTGCTACCCTTGTCGGTAAACATGGCGAACGCCTCATCGTTAAAGATGTTGCAGTTCTGATAGATTTCTAAAAACGAAGCGCCCCTGTGCCGTGCCGAACGCAGCAGCATCGCCTGTAAATGTTTCGGGTCGCGGTCCATGCTGCGGGCTACAAAAGAGGCATCAGCACCCATTGCCAGGGCCAGAGGGTTGAACGGATGATCCAGCGAGCCGAAAGGCGTACTCTTCGTCACCTTATTAGCCTCCGAGGTTGGGGAATACTGCCCCTTGGTGAGGCCATATATCTGGTTGTTGAAGAGCATCACATTCACATCGAAATTCCGACGCAGCAAGTGTATCGTGTGGTTGCCTCCGATAGACAAACCATCGCCATCGCCCGTCACAATCCAGATGCTTAGCTCAGGCCGTGTAGCCTTCAGGCCAGAGGCGATAGCCGTCGCCCGCCCGTGGATGGAGTGCATCCCGAACGTGTTCACATAATAAGGGAAACGTGAAGAACAACCAATACCTGAAATGACCACAATATTTTCCTTCGGCACCCCAAGCTGCGGCAATGTCTTCTGCATAGCAGCCAGGATGGCATAATCACCACAACCCGGGCACCAGCGCACTTCCTGGTCGGTCTGAAAATCCTTTGCAGTTAAGGTCGGGGCGGGCAGCGGCATACTTTCGGGTATCATCTTCTCAAAGCTTATGGTCCACAAATTTACAGCCGCTGCCAGCGTGCCATTCTATGGATTCTGCTGATAGGCATCATGCCCACAGCCCGATAGAAAGGCTGCTACGAAATTCAGTTTCCTGAGAGAAATTTTTTGTTCGCCGGCTGAAGAATCCCGATGAAGCATCCGTTGCGTCGCACACTGCAGCAAGATTTCATTATTCAGCTTTTCCCCTGAATCGTAGAATAAGAAAAGGCCACCCAGTTTGGGCAGCCTCTCTTCAAAAAGAATAAAATAGCCGGTCAATTACCAGCCTTGCTTCTTGGCTACGCCGTTCTTTACGGCTTCCTGAGCAGCAGCTTCGTTCATCATGGTGGTCATTTTATTGCCCTTGCCATCGTGGCCCTGAGCCATGTAGCCGCCACGGGCAGTCTTAGAGATAACGGCATCGTGCATAGGGACATTCTTTTCTTTAGTCTTCATGCAGTAGGCCTTGATCATTTTTGAGGTGTCCATGTTTAGAGATGTTTGAGTTTGTGATTGATGATAGTGAACGGCTAAAACTAAGCGTTTCCGTATAAACGGGACTTCGTTGGCGCCCTAATACATGTGTTTTGCGGGTGTTATTGGGCAGCAATTTTCTGCAGCACGTCTTTCACAGCGGCTTTGTTGACCGTTGCAGTCATCATCTTCAGCTTCACGTAGTCTTCGTGCATATACCAGTAGCCGCTGTGATCCGGATTGTTGTGGCCGCCCGAGCCGGAGTCTTTCACGAGGAACCAAGTGCCATTACTCTTATCCGCATAGCCAACGATATGCATGGCATGGTCGTCTGTCGTAGCCCCATTCAGGAAGCGCATGAGGCGTGCATCATCATTGATGTAGGACGAAGGAATGTCAAACGAAGGAATCATCATGATGCCCTTCTTACTGTCAATACCAGGTTCGCTCACATCGCCACCAATAGAGATGCTGTAACCCTGCTTCAGTGCGGACTTGATAAGCCCGATAAAGTTGCTCAGCGGTACGTTATAGTAGTCCTTGGAGTGCCACCAGTTGTCGCCCACTTTGTATTCAGCATTTGTCCACATCGGCTCACTCTTCAGGCTCATGAAGGTGACATAGTCTGAAGGGTTGATACCTGCTACATCACGCAGGTATTGCCTCGGGCTCAGCTTTTTGCCATCATAGCTTACGCTGGTAGGTGGCACGCCGATATAGTGATTCATGATGTCCTTAATCGTTGCCACCACCTCATCCGTATTCCAGGCATTGCGTTGTTTCACGCTTTCGAGATAGCTACGCATTTCACCAATCATCGGGGCATGGTCGAGGTAGGGCTGGCCGGTCTTCAGGCCGGTGTACGACTCAAGAGGTACAGCACCATATTTAGACATCATACGCTGCACGGCATTCGTTTCGGAACCTTCGTCAAACTTGCTTTCGCCTCGCGTGCGTACAAATTCTTTGGCTTTCTCCACATACTCCCAATACACAGTGTACATCTCGCTCAGCCGAATGCCCGGATGACCTAGGCGCGCAGCTTCACTTTCATAAAATGAGGAAGTGGAGAAACACCAGCAGGTGCCTGTGATGCCCTGGCTAACCGGCTGTTCACTTTTTACGATTTTGAATTCACTCAAAGACTTGGGCACATCAATGCCCGAATAGTCCATGTAGAGGTGTTTCCTGGGCTCCTTCTTTGCCGCGAAGAAAGAATCCGTTTTACTCTGGATGCTTTCGTAGAAGGTGTTCTTTTTTACTTCAGTGTACTGGCCCGCATCGTGGCGGTCTTGCGCATAAGCGCCGGCTGAGAAGGCGAGCAACAAGGCCGTTGCAACGCCGGTTATGATGGAGGTTTTCATGCTCTTTGTTGTCCTGAGCTACCCGGAATAATCTGCCAGAATCTAAATGGACGGGGCCGGGCTTGGCTCAGTGGTCACCGCTGAAATATTGAAATTCGGCGGCTAAATTAAGGAAGGGATATGCGGCGGCGAGGGCAGCCGTCTTTTCAGAGAAGGTTTTGAGAAATTTTTGATGTGCGTCTGTCTGCGGGAAGCGGGGCCGGTGCTTCATGGCAGTCACGATTTCGGCCACCTGCTCCAGCACAGGAAGAGCTTCTGGCGCAATGCAGGATTCCAAAAATGATTCCCAAACAAATTCGGTAGCGGCATAATTGGGATGCACCAGGTCTATGTCGTAAAAACGGTAGTCGCGCAGCACATCTATCACCAGCTCATAGGCTGGGAAGTAGTAGCTATCTTCTCTTTCCACGCACAGGCTGTGTACTGCCTCGATGAGCCGCGCCTTGCTCCGGTTGTTGTCCACCACGCCATCGCGGATATGGCGTACGGGCGAGATGGTGAACAGAAATCGAACCTTTGGATTTTGAGTTGCCACAGCATCCAATGCTGATTTTAGCGAGTCGGTAATCTTAGAAATTTCCAGAAGACGTTTCTCAAACCAGGCGGCAGGAGCGCGGTGGTTATTGGCCACAGGCCGGCCATTCTCTTTCAAAAAATATTGAAAGGCGGAACCCAGGGTGATGATGACCAAGTCGCAATCCCGGATATAGGCTGTAGCGGCTTGCTGCGAGGCATTGATACCCTCAAGCGCAGCGGCCTTGTCGGTATTCGAAAAGCGGGTATGATGCGCCCAGCTTCCCCAAAGCTCGTTCAGCAGGAACAGTTCGTCTTCGGCATATTGCTTTTCGGTCACGTAGCTGTGCAGGGCCTCAGCTACACTGAGTGGGTTGAAGAGAATGCCATGCGGGTTTTGCAGAGTCTGAAACTTATGCGCAGTCAGTCTTCCGGCCATGTGCTCGGTGAAGCAGGAGCCTATCAGCAGGGTTTTGTCTGTGTAGCGTATGGGTTGGGGCAGTGGCGGTATGACGATTGGTAGCTGGAAGCGCATGGGTGCGAAAATGGAGGAAAAGAACGTGTGCTGTTGGCGTTATAGTCGTTCCTGTTTTCCTCAAAATGCCCCTTTCAGTTTGTGCGTCAGGATTTATGCACTTTGAATACGCGGGGACGCGTACACCATAATCTGCCCCTGACGGCTACCGTAGCTTCCGTCCAACAGAGGTTTCATTGTTCGTCCTGCGGACGCGACGAAAGCTTAGTTGCGGGGTAGTTTTACAATTCATTTAATCTATTTTTCAAGTCCATTTGTGCATGCAAAATTCTGATAATTTCAATTTCTTCTTTTCAAATAGCTTGATAAAATATTATGTGTTTTCCGGTTCTTAGTCCAAGCAGGTTGCGGTTTATTCCCTCATATTCTTTTCCAAGTTCAGGATTTTCTCCAATTTGTGTACAAGCAAACTTCAAAGTCGCATAATATTTGTCAGCTTGCTTTTCAGACCATTCTTCAAAAGTGTAAAACCAAATATCATTTAAGTCGTCAATGGCTTCTTGACGTAAAATAACTTTAGCCATTTTTTCTTTTTTCCGCTTTAAGTCGTTTTAAGTTTTCTTCAAAGTCAAAGTTATCAACTCGAGGACTGTCCAATCCTTTCTGAATTGCGGCTCTCAGCGCAACAATTTTGCTTTCTTCATCTTCTAAAAGTCGAAGTCCTGCACGAATAACTTCGCTGACATTTTTATAACGACCCGCAGAAACTTGGCTACTTACAAATTCGTCAAAGTAATTTCCAAGAGATATTGATGTATTTTTCATTTTCAACCTTTCTTCAAAGTTACCAAAAATTGGTAAATATACAAATCTGTTAGCAAAATTTGCATAAAACCTTATTTTTCACTTGAAACTTTTCCATTAATCGATTCTTGTTTTTTCTCATTTGCACTGTTTTTCCTCAAAATGTTCCTTTCAGTTTGTGCGACTGGATTTCAGCACTTTGAATACGCTGGGACGCTTACCCCATAATTTGCCCCAACTGCTACCGTTGCTTCCGTCCAACAGAGGTTTCATTGTTTGTCCTGCGGACGCAACGAAACCTTAGTTGCGTGGTAGTTTTACAATTCATTTAATCTATTTTTCAAGTCCATTTTCCTTTTTCAGGAGTCTTTGCTCTCCCATTTCGCCTTTCAGCGTAATGAATCGAGCCATATATATTCCTGCAGATAAACTCGGCATTCGTATGAATGCTTTTTTATCGACATCGAAGGTTACTTCGACTATAATTTGACCAAGTGCATTATACACAGTCATCTTATCTCCTTTAGAAAGTCCTTCGACAATAAGAATATCGTCAGACTCCAAAGGGTTAGGATACATACGGAAACCATCCGGCAGCGGAAGGGCGGCAACCCCTACACCTGAAGATAGGACGACAGTATTTGATATACTGCTGTCAGGACTGTAACAGCCCCCGACCGGTTTCAAGGTCGCATAAAGTGTATCAGCATGTCCATTTTCCAACGGATTATGAACATATACATTGTTGTTTGTCGTAGCCTGAAGAGACACGACGTCATTTATCTTCCTGTACCAATTTATACTGTAACTTACGATTCCCGAAGGGATCGTTGCAATATATACTCCCTTGTAGACACCGGCGGAAACGAAGATTCGTTGCGCTGTGATTTTCATGACAGGAACAGGTACGGAAGGCGTTACATTCATAGTAATAGCATTACTGGTGGCAGTTGTTGTCGTAACGCATGTAGCGTTAGAGGTCAACACCGCAGTAATAACATCACCATTTGAAACAGAGGTGGGTCCGTATGTAGGACTTGTACCTACTTGCGTGCCATTCTTCTTCCATACGTATGCAGGAGATGAACCTCCATTCGTTGGTGTAGCTGTAAATGTAACCTGCGTAAGTGCGCAAATAGCGCTTCCGGTATTAGCAGAGATAGTTATCGCTGGTGTTACCACAGTCGCCATCGACACGCTGAGAGTTCGCGCACTGGAAGATCCACACGCATTTGTCGCAGTCACTGAAATGGTACCACCGGTAGAACCGGCAGAAGTAGTAAGTGACGTATCTGATGCTGAACCTGTCCATCCGCTAGGTACTGTCCACGTATAACTAGTAGCACCTGGTACAGCGCTAATGCTATAAGTAAGACCAGTAGCAGAAGGACAGATAGTGGTACTACCTGAAATAGTTCCGGGTGTCGCGGGGATACTATTCACCGTAACGCTCAATGTCGCAGCAGTAGAACTGCCACATGCATTATTTGCAGTAACGGATATGCTTCCACTGGATGAACCAGCGGTAGCAGAGATGCTGTCTGTTGACGAACTTCCCGACCATCCCGACGGCAGCACCCACGTATAGCTGACTGCTCCGCTGACAGGAGAGATGCTATACGTAGCACTTGTACCTGAACAGATACTCGTAGAGCCGGATATTGATGCTGGTGAAGCCGGTACGTTATTCACCGTAACGCTCAATGTCGCAGTAGATGAACTGCCACATGCATTATTAGCCGTTACTGTAACATTACCACCTGCAGATCCTGCTGTTGCAGAGATACTTGTCGTGGTGGATGTTCCGCTCCATCCTGAAGGTAAGCTCCAGGTGTACGAAGTCGCTCCGGGAACGGCAGTGATACCGTAGCTCTGTGAAGAGCTATTGCACACTGTTGTGTTACCAGAGATAGTTCCGGGTGTCGCGGGGATACTATTCACCGTAACGCTCAATGTCGCAGCAGTAGAACTGCCACATGCATTATTAGCCGTTACTGTAACATTACCACCTGCAGATCCTG
>CAYRJR010000031.1:5081-19612 GCA_964424655.1 uncultured Chitinophagaceae bacterium | reverse complement strand
TCCTATCCTGGATGGCAGCGCCCGCCTGATAATTGAAGCTATCGAAAGTGTGGGTGTGCAGGAACAAGACGCCCGTCGCGTTGTGTATAGCATTGATGAGAATATCCATTTTTACGACCCCGTCAAGAATGTGGATATGCTTGCTGTGCCGGCAACGGATTACAACATCACGACGCTGATTGATTTCAACTCAAAAATCCTCGGTACCCAGCACGCTGCACTGAAACATATCAGCGAATTCAAGGAAGAAATTGCCCCTTGCCGCACCTTCTGTTTCCTACATGAACTGGAATATCTCCTCCAACACAACCTCATTAAAGGCGGAGACCTTAGCAATGCCATTGTTGTTGTGGACAAGGCCGTGAATCAGGGAGAATTGGACCATCTGGCCAAGGTGCTCAATAAGCCGGCTATTGAAGTGAAGCATGAAGGCATCCTGAACAATGTGCAGCTTCATTATCCCAATGAGCCTGCCCGCCACAAACTCCTCGATGTCGTTGGCGACCTGGCCCTGGTTGGGCATCCCATTCGGGCGCATATTATTGCCAACCGCCCGGGCCACAGCAGCAATGTGGAGTTTGCAAAGAAGATCAAGCAATACATCAAGAAGAACAAGAACCAGAGCGATGCGCCGGTATATGACCCCAACCTGCCGGCGGTGTATGACATCACGCGCATTGAAAAATCACTGCCGCATAAATATCCTTTCCTGCTTGTTGATAAGATCATCGAACTCAGCGACACACATGTGGTGGGCTTGAAAAACGTAACCTTCAACGAGCAGTTTTTCCAGGGGCACTTCCCCGGAAATCCGGTGATGCCGGGTGTGTTGCAAATTGAAGCCCTGGCTCAGGCCGGGGGCATTCTGGCGCTCAACAACTATAGCGATCCTGAGAATTACGACACCTATTTTATTAAGATTGATAAGGCTCGATTCAAGCAAAAAGTTGTCCCTGGCGATACTTTGCTGTTGAAGCTGGAGCTGATGAATCCCATCCGCCGGGGCATATGCGAAATGCGCGGCACTGCCTATGTGGGTAATCGGCTGGCAACCGAAGCAGAACTGGTTGCTCAAATTGTCAGGCGCAACAAATAGGAGATCATTTTCCCTAAGCAACTTCTTTTGAAAGAAACCCAGGCAGGCAACATTCACAACTTGAGCCTCGAAGCCCGAAACCCTTTTAGCAGGTTATATGCTCCAAGCCAAAAAGCAACTGCCCACAACTTTTGCAAAAACTAAAACCGGCTAACATTGCGAAGCCCTTCCCAAGCTCCACAGGTACACGACACAAGCACACACCGCATGATTCACCCGCTCACCTATGTGCACCCGGACGCCAAGATTGGTGCCCACGTGAAGATTGACCCCTTCTCGATGATTCATCGGAATGTGGAGATAGGTGATGGCACCTGGATTGGATCCAACGTCACCATCATGGAAGGAGCGCGCATCGGTAAGAACTGCCGCATCTTTCCTTCCACAGTCATCTCGGCCATCCCCCAAGACTTAAAATTTCGCGGGGAGGATACCCTTACCATCATCGGCGATAATTGCACTATTCGGGAGTGTGTCACCATCAACCGCGGCACAGCAGACCGAAACAGCACGCGGATTGGTAACAACTGCCTCATCATGGCATACTCACACATCGCCCACGATTGTGAGATTGGCAACTACTGCATTTTTTCTAACAACACGACACTCGCCGGGCATATTTTAGTAGGTGATAATGTGGTGCTGGCGGGACTTACAGCCGTACAACAATTTGTTCGCATAGGCTCGCATGCTTTTGTGACCGGCGGCTCGCTGGTGCGCAAAGACGTCCCTCCCTATGTAAAGGCTGCCCGCGAACCGCTCTCTTATGTAGGCGTGAATAGCATCGGCTTGAAACGCCGAGGCTACAGCACCGAAAAGATTAACCACATCCTGGACATCTACCGAATCCTCTATGTTCGGGGCTATAATGTGAGTAAGGCACTCGGCATTATTGAAGCTGATATTCCTGTGAGTGATGAGCGCGATGAAATCATTTCTTTCATCCGGGATACAGGACGCGGCATCATGCGGGGCTACACACGTCGTGCTAATGAAGACATGCCTTAGGTAGCAGTGATGGAGGAGTTTCCCCTCCGTAGGATTGACCCACTATCATGCACATTCAAATCGAAAATCTGGGTAAGCGATATCAGCGCCACTGGGTATTTCGAAGCCTATCCCTGTCTTTTGAAAGCGGCAGCAAGACGGCCATCCTTGGACATAACGGCAGCGGCAAAAGCACCTTATTGCGCATCCTCGCCGGTATGCAGTCCCCTTCAGAAGGCAACCTTTCCTGGACTGATGTACAGGGAAACAAATACAACCCGGAAAACGTTTTTCAGCAATTGGCTTTTTGTGCACCAGGGATGGAATTACCCGAAGAAATGAACTTGACGGAGCTGTTGCAATTTCATTTCAGTTTTAAAAAGCCATTTCCGGGCTTGGACATCCGTTCGATTATTGAGCTTACCGGCTTGTCTGCTGCGGCCCATAAACCACTGGTAGATTTTTCTTCCGGCATGAAACAGCGGGTGAAGCTGGCACAGGCTATTTTCTCAGATACGCCGCTGCTGATGCTGGATGAGCCTTGCAGTAATCTGGATGATGCCGGGGTGCAACAGTATCTCGGTTGGATACTTCAATATTCAAAAGGACGCAGTGTGATTGTGGCCTCGAATGATGAGCGGGAATATGGCTTTTGCTCAAAGCAGGTTCTGATGAAAAATGCCGTCTGATAATTTGAACCCCAATGCATGAGCACGTTTTTTGCAGTTTGCACAAGCATTATTCCCAAGCCAATTCTTTCAGCTCCTTCGTTTCGAAATAGCGAATCATGCCCGTGTAGCGCAGTTTGCCGTTTTTCATTTCTTCAATCCGGCTCCTGATATTTTGTTTCAGGGCCTCATTGCTGTCAGGCAGTGATTCTAAGGCCTGACGGTAGATGACATACATCGCATAATGCCGGTAGCGTTCATCTTTCAGTTCTTGCCGATTGATGCCAAAACCTTTTTCGCAGGCTTCCAAAATTGCTTGAGCTGATTTTCTCCTCGGTATCATCAGCACTTCTTTCGTTGCCGGCACAGCCTGATAAGCGAAGTAATATTCCGGGTTCTGAAAATAGGGATGGATGAGCAGTGCATGTTCCTGCTGCATGCTTCTTTCAAATGTTTTCAGGTGCATTCCGGCATCATCATTCAAGGCATCACAGGTCATGAATTGAGCCAGTTTTTTCAGTGCATCCTCGCTCATGCCAGGTTTCAAAGCAGGTGCCCGCAAGGCTTTGGAATCCGACTCCAGAGGAAATTCATCCCGCTTGAAACGTTGGTTGCAGATGGTGCAGGAAGGCAGGTAGTTTTCGTAGCAGTAAGCCAGCCACCAGTATTTGCTTTTGGGGCGGAAATGCTCTACGTCGCCATATGCAACTACCGTTGTCGGCGATTCGCAGTAAGCACATTTTCCATTCGACTCAATTAGTAATTGCGGCTTTGCCCGGGTCCATATCTCCGACTTCCATTTTGGCGATTTTCCTGTTCCTGCGCCAGCCTGCATGGCCAGAAGCAATTCCAGGTTGTGGGCAATTCGCTTCGCGCCATAAAAATCATCAGGCACGGTATTCCCATTCCGGATTCGGGTCAGTGCAATCATGTTTATTGCTTTTCGGGTTTATGCGGGATATTCTGTTGCAGCGCTTCATGGATTTGACGCAATAGGGCCAGGTCTTCAGGCTCGGTGCTGCTGTTGCCTCTGACGTTAATTCTATTACTTTCCGCACTTCCGGCTTCGCGTACCGGAGCAACACCCAATGGTCCCTCAGCTTCGGGGATATTCCTATTTTTTCTTGAGCCTGCTTTGCCTGAATTCATGGCGGCCTGTCTCAAAGCGACCTTCTCAGCTTCCACTTTCACGGAATCATCAGTCTCAAGTCCAAACATGGGGCTCATCAATAGCTGATGAGGCAACATTCGGAATGGCTTGCCCACAAAGGGAAGTAGTTTCACTTGCCTGGCATCATTGCGGTACAAGGCATAAAGCTCATCCCGTCCTGCCTGCTGGGCGCAGAGCGGCGAATGGCTGCCTGCTATGATTTGCATGTCGGGTAGATGATGATTGAGTAAGGGTAAAATTTGCCGTTGCCACAGAGGATGCAGGTGTAAGTCCGGTTCGTCAAACAGGAGGATGCCTCGGGCAGAAAATGGATGTTTTTTGAAGCTGGATTTTTGCGAAGCATGAAAGGCAAAATCAGCCAGCCAGTTCAGCCATACTTGCCAGCCCAGTGCAAGATGTTCCTGGCTGAGCAGGCCATCAGGTGTGTCGAATTGAAGTTTGCCCTTTGCTGTCGAAAAGCCTTTGCAACTAAGTTCAGGAGGCAGGAAAGCATTGAGAGTTTCCCGCAAATGGCGCCCCCCTGTCTGCCCGCCTTTGCTGTGAAATTCTTGAGCTACGAAATCCAGGGCTTGTAAAGAAGTCCTATTGCCCAGGAGGCTTCCGATTGCTTGCTGCCGCAAATTGATTTTTGAACTTGCGAATGCCCTTGCAATTGTTTGTCTCAGCGCGCCATAGCCTGCGATGAAAAATTCATCCCCGGTTATGCGAATAGCCTTTTTGAATTCGCCCAGACTGAGTGCATTTTTCTTTAAAAAATCAGTCTGACTTTGGCCCTGTTGCATCCGCAGGGAAAGCATCAATTCTTCGCCGGAATCTGCAAAGAATACAGCTTCTATTTCGCAACTGTGCTTTTTGTTTTGAATGAAATCTTCAGGCAGGAAAGGTGTTTTTCGTAGCGTATCCTCGCCGGCTGTGATGAGTGCCAAGGCCTGAAGAATCGCTGTTTTTCCGGTGCCATTTTGCCCTACGAAAATTGTGTTTTTTCGAACCGGAAGCTTGCTGTCAGCGGTTGGTTCAAAGCCTAATTCAAGTGCATCAATACACTTGAAATGGCGCAGCCTGATTTTTTTTATAAACATAGTCTCGGGTGCTTTTGCTGCAATAAAGTGCAGAAAATCGGCAACCGAAAATGTGTGTCAGGAACCAGACAGAAGCATTACTGCAAAGAGCTGGTATTACTTAAAACATGTGGGTTGAAAACTGCTTCGGGAAAAACAGCCGGTGGCATCATTCACCCGATAGCAGTACACTCCAGGCTTTGGCTACATCGCCTGCATCCAGGAGCTCTTTGGCGTAGCCATGCAATTCGCGAATACGACTGTGGTCATCGCCTTCATAGTCTCGTAGGATTTGCCTGAGCCGTTCGTCATAAAGTGGCTCCGATACGACAGGCAGACTGGTGCTGTTGCCTAATATGCCCAGGTTGTTTCCTGTGAGTACCGGGCTTTGTCGGATTCTTTCCGGCAAGGCATCAATTCCAATTCCTAAGTGAGCATTCGGCTTGGGCACTTTGAAGACCGCGCTTCCGGAAGCCCGGCAGTAATAGTCGCCGCCCATGCGGGCCACGAGGTCAATTTTATGTGGGTCAATCACGCCTGCTTCATCCAGCACTGCTTCGTTGAGGTGCATGCACAGCAACTCGCAGATGATGAGGTTGGCTGCTCCGCCTTCGGTGCCGGTTTCTATCACTTGTTTCACGCGACATTCAAGCTGGGCAGGGCTTTCTGCTACGCGAAAGGGCTTCACCTTTTCGGATGGAAGTGGCGTGAATCCCGACTTGATAAACTCATCCACACCTGCCGGATATTCACAAGAAGCCAGGCTGGCTTGCTGCACCATGTCGTAGCTCACCACATTGATGACGACTTCTTTTGTCGCCATCACATTATGGAGGGTATGCTTGGTGGTATTGTCGCGGACGCGGCGTGCGGGAGAAAAGATGAGTGTCGGCGGGTTGGAGCCGAAAGCATTGAAGAAGGAGAAGGGGGAAAGGTTGGGTCTGCCGGCTTCATCTATGGTCGAAGCAAAGCAAATGGGGCGTGGAGATACAGCACCGAGCAGGTAAGCATGAAGTTGGGCAGTCTTGAGTTCTCCGGGAACAATCTTGAGCATGGGCGGCAAAAGTACCTTGTGGCTGCTATAGCGTACTTTTTGAATTGGGATGTCGTCGGAATGTGACATAAAGGTCTCGCCTATTCCGAATGCATCCACGACAGGCTCTTTCCAAAGGGTAGCGTGTTTCTACCACTTGTTGAATTTGACACTCTGGCTGCGTCCTTCGTGGTCGCTGAGGCGCAGCAGATACAGGCCTGCAGGTAAGGTGCCCAGCTCCAGCACCTGCCGGTCGCCTAAGATCGGAATCTGCATCATCTGCCTGCCCAGCATGTCATAGATGACGGCTTTGGCCAGAGCCGCCCCTTCGATATTCAGCTCCTGCGATACCGGGTTGGGATACACCTGGATATTGCCTTCCTGCACTCCGGTGCCTACAGAAAGGGCCAGCGGCATACAAGCCGTGCTGCTGCCGCCACAGCTTTCGTTGTAGGCCGTCACGCAGACGGTGTAATGCCCGGTAGTCGCGAAGTTGTGCAGCACGGCATTGCCGAAACCGGAAGTAATTTTTTGGGTACTGCCATCCCCAAAATCCCAGACGAGGCTGTCCAGTCCTGAAGTGGTGCCGGTGTAGGTGTATGCCTGGGCGAGGTTGGAGGAGGCGGAGTGTACTAAGGAAGCTACAGGCGGGGCGCAGGAGCAGTTGGCCCAGCCCCATTTGGCAACGAAGAAATTGTAGTAGTTGCTGAGCGTGAGCGCATCCGGGCCAATAACCTGGCCCTGAAGCCCATAGGAGCCGGTGACGTAGAAATTACCGCGTCGGTCGGCGGTGATGAGATTACCACTGGTGCGGCTGGTGCCGGTGAGAGATGCTATTTTCTGCACAGCACCAGTAGCAGCATCCAGTTGCACGATGTAGGCATCACCACTATCTAAGAGCGGGTTATTGGTGAGCAGGCCGCCGGGATAGATGAGGCTGTCTTGATAGAAACCGGTAATGGCCAGCTTGTTGCCCGTGAGGGCTAGGTCGGATGAAATGCCACCCCTTCCGATGGTGGTCCACAAGGCTTGGCCAGTGGAGGCATCTAGTTTCATCACAAAATCGCTGGGTAAGCGCCACGGATTGCGGAAGAGAACACCATTGAAGAAAGCACTGTCTTTAGCCCAACCAACTATATATACATTGCCGCGAGCATCTAAAGCAGATGATGAATAAAAAACGATATCAGACGAGGGAGAAGGCGTATAACGTATAGGATTAGATGTCTTTAGCCAACCGAGGGTACCATTAGTTGTGTTGAAACTCCCTATAAAAGAAACATTGTCCCCCAGGGTACTGCCGGCAATAGATGTGGAACCTAATAAGCCTGAAAGGCCACTGACTATGAGCCGGTTATTCGTTCCATCGTATCGCAAACGACTATGTGACAAGCTTGACGCATACAGAATGGGATAGGAACTTTGATTCGTAATCGGCAAAACAACCCCACCCAAAAACTGTCCGTTGCTACTGTACCTAAGCACGTGTGCCCCCAAGTTATTAACTACGTAGCTTCCGCCTTCATAGCTACCTGGGCTAAGGCAGGCCAGAAGATAAATGGTGCCGTCCTCACCTAAATCCATGTCTGCAGGGCGGCAGAAAGACCAGGCACTGTCATGGTTCATGAATGTGGGCTGCGGTAAGCGAAGCCATTGAAAATTGCCGCTCGTGTCCCATTTAGCCAGAAACATCGTTTTGTTTGTGCTTGCTACAGTTGTGTCATTGTCAATATGCCCTCCGCCGGCACCTGCCATACTCATCAATCCGGTCACAAACACGCCTGATTCCACCGAAGCCTTCACCGATACGGCAGCATCAGAATCAGACGTTGAGCCAATCAGCTTACTCCAACGGTAGCGACCATCACAACCAAAGCTCGTCAATAGAATATCCCAACCGCCATAACCGCTTACCGACTGACCAACAACTTTTAGGTGTGTATTTGAGAGAAGCAGGGAATATACATTTCCGGCCTCGTCTGTAGCCATGTCCAGTAATGGAAACCCTGAATTGTTAATTCGATAGGCCATATTTCTCGTACCTGCGACACCTGAGTCATAACTAATTGATCTTCCCCACTGCCAACTTTGAGCTTGAACACTCCTGTTGCTAAAGGTAAACAACAGTAGAGTAAGAATAAATATTCTAATCATGAATCAATGACTATTGAGCGGTTGATGGCAATCAGGCCTCTTTCAAATGTAGGTATCCTACTTTTTTAAATATTACTTTAGAAAAAAAAAATATTTTAAAATGATTATTAGTTGATAACGTTTGGAGATACCAAAACCAAATAGCCCCATGAAAAACTTACTGCTCCTCGCCACACTATTCTTCTCCAGCTTTGCAGTTCGGGCACAAACTATGTACATCAACAACCACACCGCATGTCCGGTCAATGTGTACTATTTCTCTTCCAGCAGCCCTTCAACTTGCTCGCCAGTTTGCGGAGTACCAGCACCGTATGTCGCCGGAGCATATAGCTCTGGTTCTATCGGATTACCCACATCCTGCGGCTACAAACAATGGTGTTATGCGGCACTCAATACAAACCCCAATACGCTTGGATATGCGGATGGTTGTCAGGTTGGTTATGTATGGGATGGAAATACGAGTACCTGCAATTACATTCTTAGCGGTTCCTTCTACGTGGTTAGCTGCGGCTCATTCGTCAATGTTACCTGGCAGGCGAATGTCCCCAGTCCGGGTGATGTAACCATAGATATCAACTGATTTTCAGAGTTAACTATCAAAAAAAACTGTCTCATAAGGGACAACTCTATGATGTCGGACGTTGGGCTCACAGGAAGGTGCTGCGGACAGGCTCATTCCTCATAACCATTCCGTACACTAAGGCTGTCTGGTATCTTTGCGCCCGCTCATGCCCACCAAAGAAATCCTGCTCCGGGCCTATCGGTTGATGATGACGGCTCGTGCTATGGCCGAGACTTACGAAGCCAACCGACCCCTTTGCAAATACGTTCATAGCACATCCCGCGGTCACGAAGCCATTCAGCTTGCCACGGGCTTTCTTTTAGAAAAAGATGACTGGGTCAGCCCGTACTACCGCGATGAAAGCCTGATGCTGGGTATGGGCTGGCGGCCTTATGAACTCATGCTGCAGCTTTTGGCTAAGGCAGATGACCCCTTTACCGGCGGGCGTGCTTATTACAATCACCCCAATTCCCGCAGGGAAAATTTTCCGAAAATTATTCACCAGAGCAGTGCCACCGGCATGCAGGTGATTCCTACGACCGGTGTGGCGCAGGGCATACAATACATCGAGCAACAGAAATTACACAGCTATGAGCAGCCGCCCGTAGTGATTTGCTCATTGGGCGATGCCTCTGTGACTGAAGGCGAGGTGAGTGAGGCTTTTCAGTTTGCTGCACTAAAGCAACTGCCCATTATCTATCTCATTCAAGACAACGAATGGGGCATTTCAGTCAGCTCCGACGAGGCGCGCACAAACGATGCTTTTGAATATGCAGCAGGCTTTAAAGGTCTGGAACGCGTGCGGGTGGATGGTTCCGATTTCCTGGACGCCTACAAGACGATGGCCTATACAATTGACTGGGTACGGCGCGAGCGTAAGCCAATCCTGGTTCATGCCCAAGTGCCCTTGCTGGGACATCATACATCGGGTGTGCGCAAGGAATGGTACCGGGATGACTTGGAAAAACAGAGCTTAGACGACCCTGGGCCCAAGCTGCGCAAACTGCTTTTGCAGCGCGGCTTTACAGAAGGAGATCTGGATGCTATTGCCGTGGAAGAAGCAGAGCATATTCGTCGTGAATTTGAATCTGCTGTTGCTGCTCCGGAACCTAATCCGGCTACAGTGGCCGACCATGTGTTTGCTCCTACACCTGTGACGGAAGAAAGGGGAACTCGTGTCCCCGCAGACAAAACAGAAAAGACCGTGATGGTGGATGCGGCCCTTCATGCTGTTGAGGAAATCATGCAGGCACATCCCGAAGCATTACTGTATGGCCAGGATGTGGGGCGAAGGCTGGGCGGTGTATTTCGAGAAGCAGCAACCCTGGCCGATAAATTTGGTGAAAACAGGGTATTCAACACGGCCATTCAAGAGGCTTATATCATTGGCTCGACGGCAGGCATGAGTGCCGTGGGGCTGAAGCCTATTGTGGAAGTTCAGTTTGCAGACTATATCTACCCGGGCCTCAACCAACTGGTCACCGAACTGAGCAAGAGCAGCTACCTCTCTTGCGGTAAATTCCCTGTAGGCTGTGTCATCAGAGTCCCCATTGGTGCCTATGGTGGTGGAGGGCCTTATCACAGTGGCAGTGTAGAAAGCACATTGGCTACCATCAAAGGAATAAAGATTGCCTACCCAAGCAATACAGCCGATATGAAAGGACTGATGAAGGCAGCATTTTTAGACCCAAATCCGGTAGTGATGTTGGAGCATAAAGGGCTTTATTGGAGTAAGGTTCCGGGCACTGAAGAGGCGAAGATGGTAGAGCCGGAGCGTGATTATGTGCTGCCCCTCGGCAAGGGAGCCATAGCCCTGCAAGCCGATGCAGACTTGCTACATACAGGCGACACGATGTGTGTCATCACCTATGGCATGGGCATCTATTGGGCCAAAGCAGCGGCACAGCGGTTCCCAGGGCAAATCGAAGTGATTGACCTGCGTACCATCTACCCTTGCGATGAATCCTTAGTGATGGATACGGTTCGGCTGCATGGCAAATGCCTCGTGCTGACCGAAGAGCAACTGCGCAACTCCTTCGCCGAGGCGCTGGCCGGGCGGATAGCCCAGCAATGTTTCCAATTCCTGGATGCACCTGTGCAGACGCTCGGCGCACTCGACCTGCCCGCCGTGCCAATGAACGTGGGCCTCGAAGCCGCCATGTTGCCCAATGTGGAAAAGGTAGCCGCCCGGATGGAAGCGTTGCTGAATTGGTAGGCCCCCTCAGCGCCTGTGAATAGGGGGCTAATCAGCTTCATGCGAAAGGGAGCAGTTTTTTTAGTCAGCTATTTTCCATTGTTCGGTATCGGCTTACAAAAGCTAATACCCAAAAAATCGAAATCGGGAAGAGTTAACTGCCTCGGCAAGGCACAAAAAAGCCGCCTTTTGTGGAGGCGGCTTTCTGTTTGTGATCCCGTTGGGACTCGAACCCAAGACCCATACATTAAAAGTGTATTGCTCTACCAACTGAGCTACGGAATCCTCCCTTTTTTAGGGAGCGCAAAAATAAGGAAGCAGCCCTTTGCAGCCATCGCTTTTGGCGCAGTTCTTCGAAATTCTTTTGTAGCTATTTGAAATCCATTTTCTGCAACTAAAACCGCACAATCAATTTCACATTCAGCAGCCGTGCGGTGAGCCGGTTGGGCACGGCGAAGGTCTTGCCGCTGGTCTGATCCTGGATATAAGAATAGGACAATGTGTTTTGAATGCCGAGCAGGTTAAACACTTCCAGACCGGCCCACACACTTTCTAAATTCGAAAAGAAAGAATAGCGGGGCCTTTGTTTGCGTTTGGCATCCAGCAGCAGGGCCGAGAAGCCTATGTCCACACGCTTGTAATCAGGTAGGCGCAGCATAGTGCCGTAGCGGGGTGCATTGGGCTGGTAAAAAGGAAGGCCGGTGGCATACATCAGATTCAAATTGACCCGGAAATTTTTATTGTGGGGTAGATAATCCTGTAGGAACAGGCCCAGCATAAAGCGCTGGTCGGTGGGCCGCGGGCTGTATCCTGGATAAATCGTCAGGCTGTCCTGGCCAGCCTGATTTTTAAAGACCACCTTATCATCGGTGATATCTTCCTGCGTGTTCATCACACCGATGCTGAGCCAGGAACTGGCATCTTTCACCAGTTCACCATACAATCGCAACTCGCCGCCATAAGCATAGCCCACTGCATCATTTTTTCCGGAATAACGAATCCGTACATCATCATATACGAAAGGCACCAAGTCGTAGAGCTTCTTGTAGTAAGCCTCTGCGGTTAGCTTGATGGCCCGGCTGCCCCAGAGAAAGTTGTGCTCTGTACCCGCCAGAAAGTGTATGGACTTCTGCGCCAGAAGGCCTGTATTCAGACTGCCATCATAAGCACGCATTTCGCGGTAGAAGGGGGGTTGTGCATACAGGCCAGCAGCGATTTTGAACAGTACATCATGCTTCCAGTGCGGACGGTAATTGGCCTGCACCCGGGGGCTGAGAATGAACTCGCCATTCAGGTCGCTATAGAGGAAGCGCAGCCCTGCCGAAATCGTTACATGATTTGTGTCTGAGCCGAGGCGGAAATTGTCTTGCAGAAAGCCGGAGTAACGGGCATAATGGATGTCTGCTTTGGAGTCGAAAAAATGCTGCATTTCAAGGCTGCCACCCGGGTCGAAAGGCTGATTGAATCCTGCTGAATCCCGGCGTTCCCATTCATGGAGCTTATCGTTGATACCCGTTACCGATGCATCGAGCCCCCACAGGATTTGATGTCGGCCTGCATCATAAGTACCGCGGTGTGCGATGGTGCCCACATTCACCGCAAGACTGTTCCGGGCATAGTTCTGGATGATGCCGGTGCCGATGGCATATTTGATTTGCCCGAAGGAAGACTTGCCCAGGTCGGTTTCGAGCGCCCCCAGCAGGTATTCGCCACTGATGTCGTAGGTCTCGCTTTCATTCGTCTGAAAGCCTGAAGCCATCAGCTTTAGCTTCAATTTTTCTGTTGGCCGGTGGGTAACTGAGATGCCAGCAAAGCGGGTATCGAACTGGTCTATCTCACCTCCGTTGTAGAAAACATTCAGTTGATAAGCCTGGTCAATCACGCCGAAAGTGGTGCTGCTTTCTTCCGGAATCATGGAGAAACGGTTGCGGGCATAGTTGCCAATCACTTCCATTTCCCAACGCGGGTTGAAGCGATAACTCAGCAATGCCTGGATGTCCGTAAAGCTGGGGTTATACACGCCCTTGGTCGGCTGCGCTTGCAGCAGGTATTGATTGCTTTTTTGCCTTGCACCGAAGAGGTATGTGAACTTTTGATTTTTCGAAGCACCTTCCAAAGACAAGGAGCCGCCGAGCAGGGAAGCCATCGCCGTGCCTGCAAATTTCTTTGGCCGCTTGTAGGTGACGTCCAGCACGGAGCTCATCTTGTCGCCATACTTTGCCTGGAAGCCGCCCAACGAAAACGATACATTGCTCACTAAGTCGGAATTCACAAAGCTCAAACCTTCCTGTTGGCCAGAGCGCACCAGAAAAGGTCGGTAGATTTCGAAGTCATTTACGTAAACCAGATTCTCATCGAAGTTGCCGCCCCGCACACTGTATTGGCTGGTCAGCTCATTGCGCGAGCCTACCAGGCTTTTGATAACACCCGAGATGGGATCCACGGTAAAGGCGCCTTCATTGGCGTGATTCGGGTCGAGGATATAGACAGAGCCGGCCTCATTGGGGGTTCTTGCGGCGCGCACTTCGATGTTGCCAATGGCATGGCTGCGGCTGCGCAGCACGAAGTTCAGCTCGCGGGTTGCGCCACTGTCTAAGCTCAGGCTTTGCTCCGCAGAGGCATAGCCGGAATAGCTACACACGATGCGAATTCGTTTCCCCGCAGGGATTTCAATCCGGTAATTTCCTCTGGCATCCGTCATGGCACCGGCAGCCATGTTTTGCACATGTACTGAAGCCAACTCCACACCTTTCCCCGACGCATCACTCACTTGCCCGAACACAACCGCTGATTGCGCGCAACTCAATTTCGCCAGGAAAATCAGGAAGAAGCTCAGTAGGGAAGCACGCATCATGGGCAGGCAGATGAAAACGAATTTGAGGCTGAATTATTTCCCTGCCAGATGTAATTGACGAATGGTTTCTGTCGGATTCGAAGATGAAAAAACGGTATTACCGGCCACCAGCACATCCACACCGGCAGCCACCAGTAAGGGGGCATTTTCCAAAGTCACCCCGCCATCCACTTCGATGAGTGTTGTGGCACCTGCAACCTGAATCATCTGCCGCAATTCGGCTACTTTTTTCAAAGCCTGTGGAATGAATTTCTGTCCGCCAAAACCTGGATTGACACTCATGATCAGCACAAGGTCTATATCCGTCAGCACATCTTCGAGCAGACGCACCGGGCTGTGTGGATTCAATGCCACACCGGCTTTCATGCCCAGTGCTTTGATGGCTTGCAGGCTGCGATGCAGGTGGGTGCTGGCTTCGAGATGAATTGTGAGATAATCTGCTCCAGCCTTCGCGAAAGCGTCAAAATATTTTTCCGGTTCCACAATCATCAGGTGCACGTCCAGCGGCTTGCTGCTGGCTTTTTTTGCTGCCGCAATAATGGGCAGGCCGAATGAAATATTGGGTACGAAGCGACCATCCATCACATCGCAATGCAGCCAGGCGGCATCACTGGCATTGAGCATTTGGATGTCGCGGTCGAGGTTCAGGAAGTCGGCTGAAAGTAGAGAAGGTGCAATGAGGGGCATGGTTGAAATAGGTTTTCGTCCTGGAGCCTGGTTGATATTTCACCGAGGACCGAAAGAAATGAATCGA
>CAYRJR010000031.1:0-5060 GCA_964424655.1 uncultured Chitinophagaceae bacterium | reverse complement strand
CAGATTTCCTGTGCAGGGAATTTATTCTGGCTAGCGCCGCACCCGATCCAGGCCTTCGAGTGCCGTGGCATAATGTGAGTCGAAGGTGAGTGCCTGGCGATAATCTGCTGCAGCGGCATCTTTATCTCCCAACAGTTCGCTACAAAGGCCACGATTGTAATAAGCGCGGGCATCGGTGGGCGAGATACGGGTCACGAGGTCGAATTGCCTTTTTGCTTTCGCAAATGAATCTTGTTGCAGTAGGATATAGCCCATAGCGAATACGGCATCGGCATATTGCGGATCGCGTTCCACACAATGCCTGTATTCTTCCTTGGCTGCCGCAAAGTCTTTTTTATTTTGGAAATACATGCCGCGGGCATACAGCGGGAACACATCAGTAGTGTCCATTTTGAATGCAGCGGAGTAATAATCCAGGCCGAGCTTGTTGTGCTGCTGTGTGTATATCTGCCCGAGTTGGATGGCCGCATCGCGATAGTCTGGCTTCACGTTTAGAGCAGTTTGAAAGCTGGAAATAGCCTTAGCGGTGTCTTTGAGCTCTTTGTACACCATTCCTTTCAGATAATAGCCTTCCGGGTTGAAAGCATCTTTGCGTAAGGCTGTGTTGATGGCTGTGAAGGCCTGTTCATAATCCTTCGTGAAGAGCATCATCTTGGCAATCTTGAGTTGTGCTTTGGGATCTTCGGGGTTATGACGCAGCGCACGTTGCAACCAGCCCACAGAAGCATTGATGTCTTTGTGTTCAAACAAGAGGTCGCCGATGGCGGAGGCGAAGTCGGCCCGGTTGCTGTCTAAGCGGGCTGCATGATACCAGTCTTGCAGGGCCAGAGAGTCTTTTCCCATTTTATGTAAGGCCGCACCCCGGTTAAACCAGGCCTCTGCTTTCGATGTGTCTGCCTGAATTTTTTGGGTGAAAGGCCGGATGGCCTGAGAATAATAAATGGATTGAGCCGCGTCTGGTGCAGGTTTGCGATGCCTATTGCAGGCCATCAGTCCGGCAGTAAGGAGCAGCATCAGAAAAGCAGATTGCCTCATGGATGGATGTTGGAGTATGTCTGAGGGGCAGGGTGGGGCAAAGGGATGAAATTATTTTTCAGCAGCTTCAATGTCTTCAGTTCGTGGTTCGCGCAGCTCCACGGGAGCCTTGCTTTTCCGGCGCAGCCGCATGTTGAGCAGCTCCACGCCAAAGGAAAATGCCATCGCGAAATAGACATAGTTCTTCAGATTGATTTCTTCATGCACAAAGCCGGGTGGATGTACGCTTGCTTCCCGCCAGCCGTCAATCACCAGCACCAGCCCCACCATCACCAGAAAGGACAAGGCCAGCATGGTCAGCGTAGGATGCTTGTGGATGAAGTCGGCAATGCGCCCGGAAAACAAAAACATGATGATCATTGCCAGGGTGACGGCCAGGATCATCACGAGCAGATTATGGCCGATTCCGGATGCAGTGATGACGCTGTCGAAAGAAAAGACTGTATCCACGAGTACGATTTGCACAACGGCTTTGCTGAAAGAAGAAGACTTGCCTTTTTTACCGGCAACATGTTCTTCATCACCTTCCAGTTTATGGTGGATTTCATTCACCGTTTTGACGATCAGAAAAAGCCCGCCTCCTATCATCACCAGGCTCGCCAGGTCAAAGGCCTTGTCCATGCCCCAAAGACTGAAGCCGAAGAGTGCATTTCCTTTTTGAGAGAGCAGCCAGCCCAGTGCCATCAGCAGCAGCGTGCGGATGAGGATGCCAAAAATCATCCAGAAAAACCGGGCGCGTTTCCGCTGCTCTACGGGCATCCGCCCCATGATGATAGACACGAAAATCACATTGTCTATCCCAAGGATGATCTCGAGCAGCGCCAGGGTGAACAGGCTGATAAGTGCGGGGCCTGTAAAGAGTTCCAACATGTATATCGAAGTACTTTGATTGGGAGATTTTCTCCGGATTAATTTGTGTTGGCCACCA
Organism: uncultured Chitinophagaceae bacterium; assembly: GCA_964424655.1. GTDB lineage: Bacteria > Bacteroidota > Bacteroidia > Chitinophagales > Chitinophagaceae > UBA1952. Next base: position 3,097 of record CAYRJR010000031.1, on the reverse strand, counting down.
TGGGCTTTTCAGGATAACCCGCTCGCAGGATGCCCCGGCAAATCTTTTTAGCAATGCCGGGTCCTTCATAGATAAAGCCGGTATAAACCTGTACCAAACTGGCTCCGGCCTGAAGTTTTTCGAGGGCATCTTCGGCAGTGAAAATGCCACCTACGGCGATAATGGGAATCTGTCCATTGCTCTTCTGACAGATATATCGAATCACCTCGGTAGCCCTTGACCGTAGCGGCTTTCCACTAAGTCCGCCAGCTCCAATTTCCCGGATGTTCCGATCAGAAGTCTGTAATCCCGCCCGTTCGATGGTGGTGTTTGTAGCCACAATACCGTCAATGCCGGTTTCCTTCACGATGGCAATGATGTCGTCTAGTTGCAGCTCGCTGAGGTCCGGGGCAATTTTGAGCAGGATGGGTTTTTGTTGCGGGTATGAAGCATTTAATTTTTTCAAAGCATGCAGCAAAGCCGTGAGCGGCTCGCGGTCTTGCAGGGCACGCAGGCCCGGTGTGTTGGGCGAAGAGACGTTCACCACGAAATAATCCACCACATCCTGCAAGGCCCGGAAAGAAGCTTCATAATCCTGTGTGGCCTGTTCGTTGGGCGTGTCTTTGTTCTTGCCGATGTTGCCACCGATAATCAGGCGCGGCCCTTTTGATTTAGCGGCCAGTCGAAGCCGCGTGGCGGCAATTTCAGCACCGCCATTGTTGAAGCCCATCCTGTTGATCAATGCCTGGTCTGCGGGCAGACGAAAGAGCCTGGGGCGTGGGTTGCCGGGCTGAGGTCGTGGGGTCAGCGTGCCTATTTCCACAAAGCCGAAACCGAGACAGGCCAGCTCATTAGTCCAGCGGGCATCTTTATCAAAACCGGCGCCGAGGCCCACCGGATTAGGGAAGTGAATACCCCAAAGTGTGCGTTCCAGAGCCGGCTCTTTCAGGCAAAACAGGCTACGCAGCAAGGTCCTGCCCGGGGCGATGCGGCATACCTGCTGCAAGGCGCGCATGGCACGGTAGTGAATGGCTTCGGGTTGCTGGAGGAATAGGAGCGGGCGCAGGAGCCTGTACATGGCGCGCGAAGTTAAAGGGCATGGCTTTTAACCATTTTTTTCGGAGCGGCTCCCGCCCTTAGCTTTTTGGCCCGCTAATTTTAGCGCCTGTTTCATGCGCCTGTTATTCTTACTGCTACTCTTGTTGCCTTTCACGGGGCTGGCGCAAAACATTCAGGGCGTGGTGATCTCTGCCCAGTCTGGCCCGCTGGCCGGTGTGGAAATCCTAAACATTCATAACGGCGCCCAGGTGCTCAGTACGCCTGACGGCCATTTCAATATTGCCGTGCAGCCGGGGCAGTTGGTCGAGTTTCACAAGGACGGCTATCAAACCGCACGGGTTCGTATTGGTGGGCAAGTGGCACCTTACTATCAGATCCTGATGCAACCCGGCGTGGCCGCGATACATGAGCTGGATGCCGGCTCAGGATTCAAGACTTTTCAGGACGACAGCCTCTACTACCATAATCTATTTAAGAAGCAAATTGACTATCCCGTACTGACTGGCTGGCGCGCTTTCCAAAGCCCCTTTACGGCCCTGGGGCGCACCAATCAGAACATGATTCGCTTCCAGCATGAATACGCCTGGCTGGAGCAGCAGAAATATGTGGACTACACGTTCAATGCAAAGCTGATTGCCCAGCTCACCGGCCTGAAGGGCGACAGCGTGCAGACATACATGCGGCAATTCCGGCCCAGCTACGAAATGCTGCGCGCTATGCCAGAGTATGATTTCTTCCGCTACGTGAAAGCCACGGTGGAAATATGGCGCGAACGCCAACGCATGGGCCGCAGTCGCAGCCGCAGCAGCGGATAGGCATTTAGGCATGCTGCCTTGTCACGCACTTTTTCTTGTTTCATTTTTTTTTTTAGCCGGCTGTTGCAGCCCGATGGAGCATCCGTTGCGTCGCACATTTCAGCAGGATTTCGCTACTTAGCTATGCCCGGAACCAGTAGCCGTAATGCTAATCAGATGCTGAGAGAAAAGCCCAATATGCAGCACTGGCCCCTCAGTGTGCGACGCAACGAAGATGAATAGAGAACTAAAAGCTGACTCAAAAAATGCCCTCATCCAAGCACTGAAACAGGCAGGGAATGGCTACTGCTGATCGTTATTTTCTTCCGGAGGTTCGAGTTTCAGGCTGCGCATTTTGGGTGCAGAAAACCAGGTGATGCCCGCCACAACGAGCGTCATACAACCTCCGAAGATGACGGCGGGTACCGTGCCCATCCACTTGGCGGTAAAGCCACTTTCCACCTCGCCCAGCTCATTGGAGGACGAGACAAACATGGTGTTGACAGCCGCCACCCGCCCGCGCACTGCATCCGGCGTATAGACTTGCAGGATGGTGCCACGAATGACGACGCTCACCGCATCGAAGGCGCCGCTGAGGATGAGCATAGCCATAGAAAGCAGGAAGCTTCGGGACAGTCCGAAGATGATTATGGATGCGCCAAAACCGGCCACGCAGAACAGCAGTTTGGGGCCTGGCTTTGTCTTCAATGGCTTGTTGGCAATGACAATGAACGTGATGACGGCGCCCATGCCCGGTGCGGCACGCAACCATCCGAATGCGATTTCTTCGGTGCCGGGCGGCAGCTTCAGCACGGTATGCACAAAGGCAGGCAGCAGGGCCGTAGCACCACCGAAAAGCACAGCAACATCCGAAAAGTGATCGCCCGCTCCATGCAGACCTCGCTGGCCACGATGGCCCAGCTGACCTTGAACAGCAGCTTCGACGCCAGCGACATGCTCGGCCTGCGCAGCCGGCTCAAGAAGGCCGCCGAGCAGGGCCTTACCGCCGAACAGGGCTTTGCCCTGGCCGGCCAGGTGCCGACGATCAACGACATCATCCTTTACGCCGTTTCGCGCGTCCTGGCGCGCCATCCGGCCTGCAACGCCCATTATGACGATGAAAAAATGACCTATTTCCGCCATGTCCATCTCGGTGTGGCGGTCGATACCCCGCGCGGCCTGATGGTCCCGACCTTGTTTCAGGCTGACACGCTGCCGCTTTCTGGCATCTCCCGTCAGGTCAAGGATCTCTCATCGGCTTGCCA
>CAYRJR010000030.1:0-19845 GCA_964424655.1 uncultured Chitinophagaceae bacterium | reverse complement strand
AGAAAGCCCTGCTTCGCCATATCAATGAGAAGCCCAACAGCTTTTATTATGCCGACCTACTCACCTGGCTCTACACACAAAAGAATGATTGGGATGGCGCCCTGATTCAGGTATCAGCCATTGATGAACGCAGCAATGCCGGTGGCAAAGCCTTGTTACAATTTGCCCTTCAAGCCGACAAAGCAGGACAATATGAAGTTGCTCAGCAAGCTCTGGATCAGGTGAAGGAAATCGGCCCATCGAAACCATATTATGCCCTTGCCTTGTCGCAGCGGCTGGCAATGGGGATGCAGCACCTGAGCGAATCACCGAGTTTCAGCAAACAGGAAATATTGGCTTTAGAAAAAGACTACGAGGCATTTTTCAAGGAATTCCCTCAGTACGAAGCCAGCCCGACAGCCAGCGATTTCGCCGAGCTGGAAGCACAGTACAACGACAGTCCGGCGAAGGCCATCCACATCCTGGAAAGAGCCATAGCACAGCCTACGGCCTCCCGGGAATTTGCCGGCAAAGCCAAATTGCAGATTGGCGATTATCAGGTACTGGAAGGGAAGGTCTGGGATGCTTCGCTCAGCTATAGTCAGGTGGACAAAGACTTCCGGGAGGATTTTCTGGGAGAAGATGCTCGATTCAGGAATGCCCGCCTGGCCTATTATCGGGGAGATTTTGCCTGGGCACAGGGGCAGCTTTCCGTGTTGAAAGCCTCTACTTCAGAACTAATTGCCAATGATGCCCTGAACCTTTCTGTGCTCATCACAGAAAACATGCCTGACAGCAATAAAGCGCCACTGCTGCTGTATGCACATGCCGACCTGCTGCTGTTTCAAAACAAATACGATGAAGCCCTGCGCTGCCTCGACAGCATTTCGACACTATATCCCAAGCACCCTTTGCAGGATGATGTGCTGATGCTGCGGGCACATGTGGCACAGAAACGGCATAACTACCAAAAAGCCATTGACTGGCTGGCCCTCATCATCAAAGATTATGGAGAAGATGTATTGGGTGATGATGCCGTGTTCCAGACTGCAACAATCTATGAACGCTATTTAAAGAATCCAGAGCAGGCGAAGCATTTTTATGAAATGCTCATCCTGAATTATCCCAACAGCACTTATTCCCAGCTCGCGCGCAGCAGGCTGTCGGCGATGGAACCAAGGTCTTGAGCCGAGGGAGCAATAAGCATTTTTTTAGTGCAGCAGATGGCTTGGGCAAGCCGGATGCTTAGTCTGAATGAGCGTCCAAATTGCCTGATTTCCTGCCAGACTTTCGAAGTACCACCAACAACCAGTCGCCTTCGAGCGGCAGATAGCCATACTCATAGCAGAAATTGTAAGTCTGGCCTTTTTTGTTTTGATATTGATGAGTAAAGTAGCGGAAATCGAAGCCTTGTTGAGCCAGGCTTTGGCGCGGGCATTTACCCAGTTCCCCGCCTTCGGGAATGACGGCTGCCAGCAAACGTCGGTTTTTGCGCAGCGCATTATTGATATTCCGAATGGTGCTGCTGGATTCTGAATTGAGCCGGTTGTTGTAGGCATTCCGGCAATAGTCGTCGCAAAATTTCTTGTCTAATCTGCCTTTGAGTGCTTTACCGCATTGCAGGCAGAGGCGGGGTTCTTCGGCCATGCTTACTGTTGGGTTTGAAGTGCTTTGGAGATAGAACTGGCTGAAAGTACTCGAATATTATCCGATTGCAAATGGGAGCAAACACTTTCATCCGCTCATAAATGACTAAAAGCCGAGTAACCTTTTGGGCAGGGTACACCTTTGTTCCAGAACAGAGACAAGTACCTCAATTCAGCCGGAAGGCGACCTACCAGATGAGCCAATGAGATCAGGAACCATTTAGACTACGAGACCGGATTAACAAACACAAGCGACCTGGAACGAACCAATTTTTTAAAAGAAAAGCAAGTAAAAAACCCGGGAATCATTCCCACAAATCTTAAGATCATGAACACGCTCAAGAACAAAGTGCAGCTCCTCGGCAACCTCGGTGCAGCCCCCGAAACCCGCAAGCTCGACAACGGCAATATGATGGCCAAGATGCGCATTGCTACCAACGAAACGTATAAGAATGCGCAAGGCGAACGCGTGACTGACACGCAATGGCACACCGTGATTGCCTGGGGTAAGCTCGCAGAACTGACCAATCATTTAGAAAAGGGTAGCCAGGTGCTGATAGAAGGCAGATTGTGCTACCGCGAATACACAACGCCTGATGGGCAAAAACGCTACTTCACCGAAATCGTAGCCAACGAGCTGGAATTTCTCAGCAAAAACCGCTTGGAAGTGAGCGCAGCCTAAGCCAGTCCCCCATAAACCCGTCGTCCGGCACACAGGATTCTGTGCTGTGTGCATGGAATCCTTCAGAGGTCGCTGTAAAGAGCGGCCTCTTTTTTCATGAAGAACAACTGAAGAATTATCCTCAGGGAATCAGCGGAAGCCATTCCACATCAAGAAAAGCTCATCCTAAAAAAATAAAGCTGCCCAGAGGCAGCCTTACCTGATTGTCCATAAAAAGAAAAGCCAACTATTTGTTCACATTCGCCATCACATAGGCACGAACCAGGTTGCCCTGCTCTTCGGTAAGTTTAGCCTTGCGAATCATACTGGGGAGTACCGAATTCCATTTGGCTACGCTCTCTTCATTAGGTTGGTGAAGCTTGTGACACTTGCCGCAGTGCGATGTAAAAATGGTCTGGCCTTCGGCTAATTGTGCATCGGTGTAATGCACCACAGGCTGTGTGGCCGTTGCGGCTGTTGACTTGCCCGTCTTGGGGCTACAGTTGGCCAGAGCAAGTACGCCCAGAGCCAGGGCAGGGAGTAAAAGAAACTTTCTGATTTTCATAAAGATTTTGAGGATTTGCAAATTGATGTAGCAACAAATCTAAGAGCGGCTTACCAAAGTGCATCAAAGACAAGGCATTCAAATTTCAGAAGTGCCTATAGAAAATCAAGGCATCGCACGGAGCAAATACCCAAAGTGTATTTTGGCAATCGCTGAAAAGAACGATACACAGCATTGTATTTGAAGGCGGGCAGGGTTTTGTAAATATTCCTTATGGCTGCGCAGCATTCGTTGGGTGCTAAACTTAATTTCCTACATTTGCCCCCCACCCGCTGCGGCGGGCTTTTTAGTGCAATTTTTACGGGCATAGTTCAATGGTAGAATAGAGGTCTCCAAAACCTTCGATCTTGGTTCGAATCCAGGTGCCCGTGCTAACTCAGACGAAAGAATCCGGTAAAAGACACAGAATTCATATTGCTTTCTGAGTCAGAAGCCTGGTTCCAAAGTCTATAGTCTCTCGCCAAAACGATGACAAAGATTTTCACGCACGTTCAAGAGGCCTACGATGAACTGATGCACAAGGTTAGCTGGCCTTCCTGGGAAGAGCTACAGCAAACTACGGTAATCACCCTGGTAGCCCTGACTATCACCACACTGCTCATTTTCGGCATGGACCTCGCCTCCGAAAACGTATTAGGCGTGGTGTATAGCGTCCTGGGCAAATAACCCTGATGACCTGAGATTCCTGAATACTACCCACAGGAAGCCTCACATCCAACAACCTCCAAATCAACATTATGACGGAAACAACCGGTGCTGCTACTGAGGCCAATGCCATAAACGAAAACTCGAAGTGGTATGTATTGCGCGTAGTGAGCGGCAAGGAGAAGAAGGTAAAGGAGCATCTCGATAAAGAAATACGGCTTTCTGGATGGGGAAGTACTATCCTTCAGGTGCTCTGTCCGGTCGAAAAAGTATTCAAAGTGCAGAATGGCAAAAAAGTGCTGCGCGAGAAAACTTCATACCCGGGCTACATCATGATCGAAGCCGATGGTAAGATGGACGACATCATGATTCATACCATCACCGGCCTTACGGGCGTCATTCATTTCCTGGGGAAAGAAAATCCGACACCTCTACGCAAAAGTGAAGTGAACAAGATGTTTGGCAAGATGGACGAACAAAGCGAACTCGGCGTTACCCTGGCTGAACCTTATATCGTAGGCGAAACTGTGAAGATTATTGACGGCCCTTTCAACGACTTCAACGGCTCTGTGGAAGAAGTGAATGAGGAAAAGAAGAAACTGAAAGTGGTGGTGAAAATCTTTGGTCGCCCAACACCTGTGGAGCTAAGCTTCATGCAGGTGGAAAAGCTTTCCTAAGCCTTAACCAGCTTCAAACGATTCGAGAGGTCTTCCCTACGGAAGACTTCTTTTTTTATGGCAGGAAAATCAATCCGTGTTTCCTTTCTGAGCAGGATGCCGGCAGGATTAGCGCGGTAAAAATCCAATCCGGGAACTACCCCTCTAAGTGAATGGAGATAACGATCGTTCGGGTATTGATGGACTCAATAGCGTTGGTAAGAGGCAGATTTTTGTCGCGATAAATCTGATCCACCAGCCCCTGGGAAAGCTTTATCTCCGGGGAGAAAATGAAATTGGGATAGTAAAATTCAAAACCTACACCCAGTTCATAACCGGCATCAAATGGCTTCACTTTTAAGAACTCGCTGGTCTTGCGCGAACGCGCATTGGAAGCCAGGTCGTAGTCCACTTTGCCACCCGTCAGCAAATAGAATCGGAAGTTGTGCCAGCGCTCACTTTTCCATTTCAGCGAAACCGGGAAAGTGAAATAGATGCTCTCCACCGTCCGCTTTTGCACACTATCGTTCAGAGGGGTATTAAAATGCAAACCCTTTTCAGCAAACTGTAATGAAGGGTTTACACGCAAATCCACCCATTTCGTCAATTTCAGATTACCCATAAGCCCCAATGTGAACCCTGGCCCCCAATACGGCTGGATGACATGAAACGTATCGGTCTGGGCAAAGGCGTCTGTATAACGAATGCGGTATTGAGATTCATTAAAGGCAAACGTCAGTCCGAAATAATACGGCTTGTCATCGTGCTCTGGCATATTGCGGGCGCGGTTTTGCGCTAATGCATCTGGCGCAGGCAACAGCAAAAGAATCAGGAAGGGAAAAAGGAGCAAGGAAGGCTTCATGGCCTTTAAAAACGAAAGGGGGCGAAGGTAAGGTATCGGCAGGCGTAGCATGGATCTGTATGTTCGAAACACGGCTTTTCCCAAACTAAATTTCTTTTTTGGCTGAAATTTCAATCGCAGCAAGGGCAGGATAGACGCACAGACAAGCTGCAGCCCTGGTTTTTCATAAGGCCAAAACGTCATCGGCATGGAAATATTTCACGTAAAGCAAAAAGTAAGAATGCACACAGACTACCGGAAAAGCATTCCTTAAAAAACGCGCACAAGGAAACCTGGCTGGCATAATTTCAACGCCGCTTTTCTAACCGCAGCTTCTCTCCATTTTTTGAACCTCTGAAAAAAGCATTTCGTGAAAGCGATTATCCCCGTAGCGGGTGCGGGCACCAAGCTCCGACCGCTAACCTACACACAGCCCAAGGCGCTAATCCCAATGGCTGGCAAGACCATATTGGCTGTCATCATTGACCAATTGCTGGAAGCCGGCGTAGATGATTTTGTGTTTGTGATTGGCTATCTGGGTGAGAAAATCCAGCGCTATATATCTCATCAATATCCCAGGCTGAAGTACAGCATCGTTTCTCAAAACGACCGCCGGGGAACAGGGCATGCCATCTGGCTAACGAAAGAGGTCGTAGGCAATGACGAGTTGCTCATCGTGCTGGGCGACACCATCTGCGACTACAACGTGCGGGAATTTATCAGCAGCAGTAGCTCCCTGATTGGTGTGCGCCGAGTGGATGACCCTCGCTCTTTTGGCGTTGCTGAGCTGGACGAGAATGACCAGGTCATCCGGGTGATGGAGAAGCCGCTCATTCCCAAAAGCAATATGGCAATGGTAGGACTGTATTACGTCAAAGAATCGAAGCAGCTTTATGAAACGCTGGAGTCGCGGCTGTTGCCACATTCCGGCGAGCAGGATGAATATCCCCTCACCCAGGCCTTGCAGGACATGATTGAAAGTGGGGTTCGATTCAGGGCCTTGCGGGTTACCAATTGGTTCGATTGTGGCAAGAAAGAAACCCTCCTTTCCACCAATGCCATTCTCCTGCGCGAAATGCAGGAAAACGGCAACCTGCAACCTTATAGCGCTGACGGTGCAGTCATTATTCCACCCGTTTCCATAGCAGAAGGTTGCAGCATTGCTCATTCCATAATTGGCCCCAATGTCACGATTGGCGAACACACGCATATCGAAGCATCTATTATTCGAGATTCAATCATCGGCTCTTATGCCGAACTGAATGAAGTGGTGCTTCACTCTTCCATCATCGGCTCCGATGCCAATGTTCGCGGCATGAGCCAAAGCCTCAATATCGGCGACAACACAGAGATTGATCTGGGCTGAGCTTGGGAATTTTTTCACATTTCAGACCCAACCATGCCGGCCTATTTTTGGTCTTTAACTGCATCATGAAATTCTTTTCCCCCGGCACCCTGGCCCTTTTTCTGCTCATGAGCCTGAGCATCCCTCAGGAAAGCATTGCTCAAAAAGGCAAATCCACATCCGGCTCGCAAGCAGCACTCACGGTTACCAAAACCAATATCCGTCGTGTACCCGGCCCCTCTCCACAACAACCATTGGCAGAAGTAAGCTTTGAGGTCACCTGGCACAGCAAGACACCGCCCAGCTCCTTTTATTATCGCAATGCAAAATCAGAATGGCTGGACTGCAATGCTACCCGGCCTGAGCGACGCACCTTTGGCGGCGGCCCTAATGATTTTATGTTGGTGTATATGAGTGTACGCCTACCAGAGATCAAAGCTGGCGATCATTTTACCCTCACTGCAGAGCGTCATACCCATGATGTGATGCCTTCGGAAGTGCGCAGCATGCCTGCTGATGCGCTTTATTACCAGATTGGCAAGTCTGAAAAATGGCATGTTCTGAAGGTGAAGGTGCCGAAGCTACCCCACTGATTTTCGCTCCTTGCCGGGTAGTGCCTGATGACAGGCCTTATGCCTTCAATAATTCACGGGCATGGTCCAACACCGCTTCGCTCGGCTGCGCTCCGCCCATCATATGCGCAATTGCCTGCACCCGCTCCTGGGCACTGAGGACACGGATTTGTGTCGTCATGCGCCCTGTGGTATCCGCTGCTTTGAACACGAAAAAATGTTTCGTCCCCCGCGCAGCCACCTGCGGCTGGTGCGTGATGCAGATAACCTGATGATAATTGCCCAGCCGGCTCAATAACAGCCCTACCTGACGGGCAGCCTCGCCAGAAATCCCGGTATCCACTTCATCAAAAATCAGGGTTGGCAATTGCATGGCTTGAGCCGTGAGCGATTTTATGGCCAGCATGATGCGGCTCATTTCCCCACCCGAGGCAGCGCGATGTAAGGGCTGAAACTGTCCACTTTTATTGGCATCCAGCATAAACTCGACCAAGTCAGCTCCGAGATGCCCGGGCTGTGCTGACGCAGAAATCTGAATCGTGAAACGGGCATTGGGCATGCCGACCAGCCCCAGCATTCCGGTAATCTGCTTAGCCATTTCCGGGGCCACCTTGCTGCGCTTTTCTGAAAGCTTTGCAGCGACTTTGCCTAATGCTTCCCGACTTGCATCCACATGTTTTTTCATGGAATCAATCCTTTCGGATAAGTCCACAGATGCTTTTAATTCTTCGCGCAGTTTCGCCTGGAAGGCGAGTAATTCTGCCGTGCCGGAGAGGCCATGTTTCTTGAGCATCTTATAGCCCTGGTCGAGGCGTTCCTGCAATAGCAGCATCATGCTTTTATCCAGGGGCACAGAGGCCACGAGCTGTTCCAGCCCGGCATTGACATCTTTCAACTCCAGCCAGGCAGCATGCAATCTGTCATTCAGCGGCACAGATGCAGGCAGCCATTCAGCGATACTACTCAGTTGCTGGCTGCATTTGCGCAGCTCATTCAGCAAGGGCTGTTCCCCCTCTTCCATCGTCATGCGAACAGCATCCAGAACAGCCAGGATTTTCTCGGCATGATTGAGCCGTTTTAATTGTGCTTCGGCTTCTTCAATCTCATTATCCTGAAATGAAATCTGCTCCAGTTCATCAAAAAGGAACTGCTTGTAATCTGCCTCTTTCTGCCACTGCTGTTGCTTTTCCTGCAAGGCTTCCAGCTCAGCCCGTGCTTCTTTCCAGGTCTGAAAAGCACTGGCATATTCCTGAAGCAGGCTTGCATTGCCTGCCAGGGCATCGAGCACATCAAGCTGAAAGCTATCATCGCGTAAGGCCAGGTGATCGAACTGTTGATGCAGGTCCACGAGCAGCGAACTGAGGCGATTGAGCACTGCTAAGTTTACAGGGGTGTCATTGATGAAGGCCCTGCTTTTCCCGTGGATGGAAACCTCCCTGCGAATGATACACTGCTTATCATCGTCCAAATCTTCGAGCTGAAGGGCGGTGCGAAAGGCTTTGTTTTTGGCCACATCAAAGCTCGCCTCGACCACACATTTTTCCGATTTGTTGATCAACACCGAAGAGTCGGCCCGGTCGCCCAGAATCAACGAAAGCGCACCCAGGATGATGCTCTTTCCTGCACCGGTTTCGCCGGTCAGCGTGTTGAGGCCGGCACCGGGTTCGAAGCAGAGTTGGTCAATGATGGCGTAATTGCGGATGGAAAGCGACTGGAGCATAGGAAGCCCAACAAATTTAGGAGTCCCCACTGCTGACCACACATCAGGAGCAATCCTGCGGCTCCACTGCTGATAAAAATCTTGCGTACTTTTTCCATGATGCTCTCTGAAAATCCAAGACTGAAAACCCTACAGGCTCGCTATGATTCCGAAACGGATGAACACGTCCGCTTAGATATGCTCATTGACATAGCGATGGAGCTGCGCAACCTGGATGTGGAGCGGGCTTCGGTAATGGCTGATGAAATCATCAGCAAGGCTACTGCCCATAAAAATCTGCTGGCCGAAGGCCGGGGCATGAATCTGAAAGGCTGGTGTTTCTGGCGGCAAGGCGCTTATGAAGAAGGGCTGGATATTCTTCAGGGGGCACATGGGATTGCCTTGCACATCCGCAACAAACCTTTAGAGGCAAGGGTGCTCAACAATTTCGGCTTCATCTATCGCGACCGCGGCGACTTGGCTACAGCACTCAACTATTTTGAAAATGCACTTGCCATCAATGAAATGCTTGGTGATGAGGTGACGCAGGCCGTGAATCTTTCCAGCATCGCTTACATCCACTACGACCTGGGCGATTATGAAAATGCACTCGGCTTTGCCCTCCGATGCCTGCCCATCTTCCGCCGCGAGAATGACACCCATCGGCTCACCAACCTTTACCACATCCTCGGGAACATCTATTTCAAGCTGAATCAATTTGGCGAAGCCATTCGCTATTTCCAGGAAAATTTTGCGCTGTCCGAAGAAGGCACTGTGCTGCGCAATCTGGCCATTAGCGGCATTGGCAAGGTGTATTATCGCCAGGGACGACTGAAAGAAGCGGAAACAGCCCTGCATTCAGCCCTGGAAGACTCCCGCGCGTTGGGCGATGTGGAAATTCAGATCACCTGCAATTATTACCTCGGCAGGCTCTATATGGACGAAGGCTCATACCGACAAAGCCGGGTCTTTCTGGAAGAAGCATTCAAACAAGCCAACGACTTCCGCCGGCTGCATGATGTGATGAGCCTGCACGAAACACTGGCAGCCCTATACGACAAGGTTGGCGACATACCAAAAGCCTTCCATCACCTCAAAGAATATGAACATCTCAAAGAAGAAATTTTCAAACAAACCACCTTCAACAAACTGCGCAACCTACAGACCCGCCAACAAGTGGAGCTGGCGCAAAAGGAAAAAGAAGTAGCCGAAAAAACGGCTGCGCTGAAACAACAGTTCATGGCCAATATGAGTCATGAAATCCGAACTCCGATGAATGCCATTGTGGGCATGTCGCGGCTGTTGCTCGAAAAAGAATTCCTGCCCCATCAAGTGCGCTATCTGAATGCCATCCGGCAAAGCGCCGACAACCTGCTCGTCATCATCAATGACATCTTGGACCTGAGTAAAATTGAAGCAGGCAAAATCATCATCGAGCAAGTACATTTTTCCCTCCGTGCCCTGCTCGATAAGGTGCGCGACATGCTGCTGCTGAAAGCCGAAGAAAAAGGCCTGCAGCTTCGATTTAAAATCGAAAAAGAAGTTTGCGACTCATTGATTGGCGACCCGACCCGCATCAGTCAGATTTTAATCAACCTGATTGGCAATGCCATCAAGTTTACCGAGAAGGGATTTGTGGAACTGAGGGCAAGCCGGGCAGGCAACAATGACGATTCGTGCCGGATTCGTTTCGATGTGGAAGACACAGGTATTGGCATTGCTGAAGATTATGTGGAATCCATTTTCGATTCCTTCACCCAGGCTGGCACAGACACTGCCCGCAAATTCGGTGGCACAGGCCTCGGGCTTACCATTTCCAAGCAGCTCAGCGACCTGATGAAGGGCAGGATTTCTGTGGTCAGTGAGTTGAGGAAAGGAACCACCTTCAGCCTGGAGTTGCCACTGAAACGCAGCTCCGAACAGGCCGATGAAGCTCAGCAAAATCAGATTTCAGAGGCCCAGAAAAAGCTTTTGTCGAGCGCAAACATCCTGCTGGTAGAAGACAACGAATTCAACCGTATGGTGGCCGAAGACACCTTACAGGAAATAGCTCCCGGCATCAAAACGGACATGGCCTTTAATGGCCAGGAAGCCATCCAAAAATTAAAGGAAAAACTGTACGACCTCGTGCTGATGGATATTCAGATGCCGGTAATGGATGGGCTGACCGCCACGCGCATCATCCGGAACGAACTGCCTGCTCCCGCTAAAGATGTACGCATCATCGCCATGACTGCTAATGTGCTGCGAGAAGATGTGGAACGCTATCTGGATGCCGGTATGAATGCCTACATCAGCAAGCCATTCAACCCGGAAGACCTGGCGCAAAAAATGCTCAGCTTATTGGATAAAGTGGCTCCTGCTAAAGAACAGGCAACGCCTGAAAACAAAGAATCCGCAGCAGAAAGCTTTGCCCCACTTCCAGATATTATCACCGACCGCAGCTTCCTGAAAACCTTCACCGGCGGCAAAGAAGACAAGATGAAAAAGTACATCAACATGTTTCTGGATAATGCACCCCGCCTGCTCAAAAACATGGATGAAGCCCTCGAAAGCTCCGATTTCCCTTCTTTAAAAATTGCCGCCCATTCCCTGAAACCCCAACTCACCTACATGGGTGTGAAAGAAGAATACAGCCATATTTTCCTCATCCAGCAAACAGCCGGCGAAGCCGTTTACACCAATCGCCTGCCAGCCCTGATGGCCAACCTGCATAGGGTCTGCAACCAGGCCTTCAAAGAACTCCGTCAAAACGACTAAGCCCGGGCACACTGCATTCCGGTCATTTACCTGAGCAAAAAAAGGTCGTATTTTCCGCCTCATTTCAAACCAGTTTCCACCATGGCCGAAAAAAAGCGCCTGATCTTCCTCGTTGACGACGAGCCTATCCAAAATGAAATGCTCAAGGATTATCTCTCCGAGCGTTTTCTGTATGACATCCGAACCTTCGATAATGGCGAAGACGCCTTGCAAAACATGCACCTCGCCCCGGAAATCATGGTGCTCGACTATCACCTCAATGCCAGCAAAGCCAAAGCAAAAAACGGTGTAGATATTCTCAAAGAAGTAAAGGACCGCTACCCGGACACTCAGGTCATCATGCTCTCTGGCCAGGACAAAATTGACGTAGCCGTGGACAGCATCAAATACGGAGCCTACGACTATGTGGTAAAGGGTGAAACCGCATTCAGCCGCATGGAAAACATCATGAACAATGTGAGCGAACTCCACAAGATGAAAACGGTGAACCGCGCCTACCGCAACACCATCATTTTTCTCTCCATTGGCATCGGCCTCATCATTATCCTGTCCATCTACCTCTACTGGTTGAAAGTGCCGAAATAATCTATCTCAACACCTCCTAAAGAACCGGGTCTGTCTGAAAAGGCAAACTCTTTTTTTGTCAGCTTCATCACGCTCCCAATCATCTGTTGCGTCGCACACTGAGGGGCCTTTCAGTCTATTTAGCTTTCCCCGGAAAATACTTTTCGTAGTATCAGCTACAAACCTTCCGGTTCAAAAATCAGGCAGCAAATACCCAGGAAATTCGCTCAGCATGAGCCAAAAAAGAAGGGCTACCCATTCAGGCAGCCCTTCAAAAATGATAACGCATCATCATTGCGATGCGGACTCAACTAAAGAATCAGCATGGCATCACCATAGGAGAAGAAACGATATTTCTCCTTAATGGCCACCTGATAGGCCTCCACCAGCAGGTCATAACCCGCAAAGGATGCTGCCATGATTTGTAAGCCGGTTTTAGGCAGGTGGAAATTGGTCACCAGCGCATTGGCAATACTGAAATCATGCGGCGGATGGATAAACAAATTGGTCCAGCCCTCCGCGGGTTTCAGGAAGCCCGAAGCCGTCACCGAGCTTTCCAGCGCACGCATCGTCGTCGTGCCAACAGAGCATACCCTACGGCCATTTTCGATACCGCGATTCACCACCTGTGTGGCATATTCATCCACCCGGAAGTATTCCGCATCCATCTTGTGCTTACTGAGGTCTTCCACTTCCAGAGGACGGAAAGTGCTCAGGCCAGTATGCAGCGTCACCTCGGCAAACTGAACGCCCACAATCTCCAGGCGCTTAATTAGCTCCTTTGAAAAGTGAAGGCCTGCCGTAGGAGCCGCAACAGCACCTTCATACTTCGCATATACTGTCTGGTAACGCTCGCGGTCGGTAGCATCCGGCTGACGCTTGATGTAGCGGGGCAGCGGAGTTTCGCCAAGCTGTTCCAGCACGGCCTTGAAGGCATCTTCATTACCATCAAACAGGAAACGAATAGTACGGCCCCTGCTCGTTGTGTTGTCAATCACTTCAGCAACCAACTCTTCATTGTCGCCGAAGTAAAGTTTATTGCCCACGCGAATCTTTCTTGCGGGATCAACGATGACATCCCATAAGCGATTGGGCTTATTGAGTTCGCGCAGCAAAAAGACTTCAATCTTGGCACCGGTCTTTTCCTTGCGGCCATAAAGCCTGGCAGGGAAAACCCGGGTATTGTTCACAATCATGACGTCCTTATCATTGAAATACTGGAGGATGTCTCTGAAAACCTTGTGTTCAATCTTGCCGGTGTCGCGATGAACAACCATCAGGCGACTGTCTTCACGACTCTTGGTAGGGTGTTGGGCAATGAGGTTGAGCGGCAGCTCAAACTTGAATTGCGATAATTTCATACAGGGTAAAAAAAGGGAAAGCGCGCGAAGTTACTCGGAATAAATGGGAATCCGACAGCTTATTTAGTCCCAGCCCGAACGGCGCTTCCAGGGACCTACTGCATGCCCGATTTCTCTCATAACAAAATCACCTGACTAACGACTTTCAGGACAGGTGCCCTGCATTCAAAGGTTCAGTCTGATCCACACGGGTGCATGGTCGCTGGTCTTGTCCCAGCCGCGAACGTTCTTGTCCACTCCGGACTCCTGCAACAGCGGCAAAGCAGCCTGATTGAGCAGGAAATGGTCTATGCGCAGGCCGGCATTCCTACCGAAGGCATCGCGAAAGAAATCCCAGTAGGTGTAGATGGTCTCGTTGGGATGTTGATGCCGTAAGACGTCGGTCCAGCCCTGAGCCATCAGCTTTCCAAAAGCCTCTCGGGTCTCCACGCGGAAGAGCGCATCGTCCACCCAGCGCTCGGGCTTGTACACGTCGTTGCCGGTAGGAATCACATTGAAATCGCCGGTCAGAATAACAGGCTCCGGTGATTGCGCCAACGGTGCCACGTGGGCCTGAAAGCGTTCCATCCAGGCAAGCTTGTAATCATATTTAGGCCCGGGAGCGGGATTGCCATTGGGCAGGTACAGGCCAGCCAGGTGGATTCCGTTGACCTGGGCTTCGATGAGGCGGCTCTGCAAGTCGGTATCATCGCCCGGCAGCCCCCGGCTGATTTCTTTGGGGGACTCCGCCCGCCGGAGGATGGCCACACCGTTCCAACTTTTCTGCCCGTGCCAGATGGCATGATAGCCCGCTTGTAGCAGGTCTTGTTCCGGGAATAATTCCTGCGGCGCTTTCAGCTCTTGAAGGCAGACAACATCGGGCTTGCTTTCTTCCAGCCAACGC
Source organism: uncultured Chitinophagaceae bacterium (assembly GCA_964424655.1). Classification (GTDB taxonomy): domain Bacteria; phylum Bacteroidota; class Bacteroidia; order Chitinophagales; family Chitinophagaceae; genus UBA1952. The sequence goes on along the minus strand of CAYRJR010000030.1, from coordinate 5,668 downwards.
AACAGCACCTGCAGTCGGGCACGGATGCCATTTACATTATAGGTGGCGATTTTCATGAAAGAATTTGGAAAGGCAGCAAACCTACTTTGGATAATCTGGTAAGCCTAAAAAGAGTTGAAGGTTTGGTAGGTTACCCGCCAACAATACAAACACATCGAGGCCAAGCATCATATAATGGAATAGCATCAACCTGGTGGTAACGAGAAGGCTACTCCACTAGCAGCCGCCTCACCAACCGCTCGCCATCGGCTTCTACCGCTACTGAGTAGATGCCTTTGGGAATGTCGCGAAGGGGTATCTCCCGGAAGAATGAAGTCCCTCTTTCAGCAAATTGCTCTTGCTGTACAGCCTAACCAAGCATATTGCTGAGGGTAACGCGCACCTGTTTCACCGGCTTTTTGGCCTCAAAACTGACCACGAAATGTCCGGTTGCGGGATTGGGAAACAGGCCGAAGGAGCGGATGTTATCCGCATCTTTGATACCGACCGGGATGATGTCGAAGCCGAAGTCAAACGCAGATGAGCCTGAGCTTGTTACACGAATAGTATCGTCTGTAGAACCTCTAGTGCTCCTACACAGCCCTCCCGGACTGTTCAAGATGGACGTTCCTATTACACCAACACCTCAAGCGTCCGCCTGTTCGCTAATTTCCAGAACAAAATTGCTGCGCTGACTAAAATAGAAGGTGTTGCTGCCCAAGGGTATCTGGGTCCAAGCTCCATTGGTATCATTTACCGCAAAGCTATCTATGTCCGTGACAGTCATTAGCTCCTCACGCACAGCCGTATCTTTCGCATCGCATCTGAAGCCATTACGGGTTGTATTGCCAATCCTTACCTTAAAGCCGTAATATTTAGTATGGTGGGCACGGACAGTATCGTGAATGCTAGAATTAGAGAACCTAATGTATAGGTTCGTTATTTGTCCCGCCGTAGCCGTGAGAAAATCGCTCGGGTGGTAAATGCATTGGAGATATGCCCCAGGACCATTCGCTCCTTGAGCTAGCAGATACCCCCCCACTCCATGAGGCCATGTTAGCTCTGAAATACTGCGGCCCCTGCGCAGAGACGCTTGCACAGCAAATCGAGGCAAGCACTATTAAAAAAAATGTTCTCATAGCGGAGGCCTTTAGAGTTTTGTGAACTTCAAAGTTTCCGCTTTATTGCTGCCAAAGCTGCATCGGAGCAGGTACATGCCTGCGGGCAAATCCTTCACATCAATAGTATTGCTTTCCATCGCAGTACCACTTGCTACTGTTCGGCCAGTTAGGTCTGAGATGATAAATGCACTTCCCTTGTCGGCGCTAAAGTGAACTAAAGCTGTTGTGGGATTCGGCCAAATAGATGAAAAGGCATTCACTATGGTTTGTGTGCGCGGCACCATCCTAAATACTGTCGGCGAAAAACTGGATGGGCTGTGTTTATAGGATATATTGTTGCCGTCCGCCCAGGCGCTTAGTAAGTCCAAGCCGAGGTTCGTTGTGCTGCTGATGGCAAAGTTTCGAGCCACATCCCAGGCAAAATTTACGCCCGGAGGGTTGTCGTCCACCTGATAGGTGCCTGCGGTTATGATTGCGCCGGTTGAATCAGGCGTTTGCGGGGGGGGGGGGATACAAATTTTCTCATGACGTTTAGATTTTTTTTTGATTCAATAGCAAACTTGAGGATTATTTCCAGGAATGTTAGCCCGTTTATAAACGGGGTTTTACGTTATTCGACGTAACAATGACTGGGTTGCTTTACATCTTTTTGGGGAAAAATATCTGAAAACAAACCCTAATCAAAGGTCTGTAGCATTGTAGGTAAAAAGGCCTGTAGCTGCTAAAAACCGAAGCGCGGAATCACAACATGCGCCAAGGTCCTTAGGAACTAAATCAGGCATTCACCAACCCAGCAGATACGCAAAAATCAACGGCACCACGATTGTCGCGTCGCTCTCCACGATATGTTTCGGCGTGTGGATGTCCAGCTTGCCCCAGGTGATTTTCTCATTCGGCACCGCACCGGAATAAGAGCCGTAGGAAGTGGTGGAATCCGAAATCTGGCAGAAATAGCTCCAGAAAGGCACATCGTGCATCTCCAAATCCTGATAGAGCATCGGCACTACGCAAATGGGGAAATCGCCGGCAATGCCGCCACCAATCGGGAAGAAGCCAATGCCCTTGCCCCCGCTGTTGTGGCGATACCAATCCGCCAGCCAGGTCATGTATTCGATACCGCTCTTCATAGTGGAAGGCTTCAATTCCCCCTTGATGCAGTATGAGGCGAAAATGTTGCCCATAGTGCTGTCTTCCCAGCCTGGCACAATGATGGGCAGGTTTTTCTCTGCAGCCGCAATCATCCAGGAGTGCTCCACAGGAATTTCATAATCGCCCTTCATTACTTCGCTCAGCAGCAGCTTGTACATGTATTCATGCGGAAAATAGCGCTCGCCATTTGCCTCGGCATCTTTCCAGATTTTATGGATGTGGCGTTGGATGCGGCGGAAAGCTTCTTCCTCCGGAATGCAGGTGTCGGTAACGCGGTTGAAGCCGCCTTCCAGCAATTCCCATTCATCTTTCGGCGAGAGGTCGCGATAATGAGGCACACGCTTGTAGTGGGTATGCGCTACAAGATTCATGATGTCCTCTTCGAGGTTGGCACCGGTGCAGGAGATGATAGCAATCTTGTCCTGACGAATCATTTCGGCGAGTGAAATACCCAGCTCAGCGGTGCTCATTGCGCCCGCCAGCGACACGAGCATCTTGCCACCTTCCATCGCCCTTTGCAGCATCCACGAGGGCGGCAGCGTTGAAGTGGCGGTAATGATGTTGGATGAATTGGGAAATGGGGCCTTTGTTCATGATTGAAAATATGGTTTGGCGAAATGGTTTGCTACAGGGGCAACAGCAATTTTTTTTTTTTTAAAAACAGGCCGCAAAGCTAAGTCCGGTCAGACAGCGGGGCGCGTTTCATGTCCGGCTGTAAGAACAGTTTATTCCGCAGCGAAGAGCCGCGATGCTTCTTATTTTTAGCACTAACAAAACTCCCTCTGACCAATCAACCTTTTTAGCTGCATATGCGACACTTCCCTACCCGACTTCTGACATATTGCGCAGCCCTCGGGCTGCTTTTCAGCACGAGCTGCAAACGCAACGACGATAGCTCCGGCATCAAGCCTTCCGGCCAAGCACCTGCCTGGGCACCTGATATCTCACCCGAAATGCTGAACATCATCGAGCAGTTGGATTCATTCCACAATGCACCCATAGAAAGCATTACGCCACAGGCAGCCCGCAATCAATCCAACATTTTTGACGCTGCGCGCATGGTGGCCAATTTCTATGGCATCAGCGGGCCAGTCTTCACTTCTGATGTGTCCGATTATCTTATCAATGCCGGAGGCGTGCAGTTGAATGCACGTATCTATCGCCCGCGTGGCGGCTCTGGAACTAAGGCCTGTGTGCTTTACTTCCACGGTGGGGGCTGGATGCTGGGCAGCAGCCATGTGTATGATGCCAGCGCCTTAGCCATTGCAGAACAAACCAAGGCTGTAGTACTGAGCCTTGATTACAGGCTGGCACCGGAAAACAAATTCCCGGCTGCACACAACGATGCCGTTGCAGCCTATCAATGGGTGCTGAGCAATGCCTCATTCCTGAACATTGACCCGAATAGAATTGCAGTAGCCGGCGAAGGCGCGGGCGCCAATCTGGCTTGCTATGTGAGCCTGATAGCCCGTGATTCAGGCATGGTGTTGCCCAAACATCAACTGCTGATTTCGCCGCTTACCGAGGCGGATATGAACACGCCTTCTTACAGCCAATATGCCCATGCAGAGCCGCTGAGTAAGGCTACTATGAGCTATTTCTTCAACCAATACCTGACCGCAGACAGCCAACGAAACGACACACGCATCGCCGTGCTAAACGCGCCACTAATGGGCATGTCGGCTACTACAATTATTAATGCAGACATTGACCCGCTCCGCGATGACGGACTGATGCTGAAAACAAAACTGGAAGCAGCAGGCGTTCCCGTCACGCGTACGATTTATAACGGTGTGACGCATGATTTCTTCGGCATGAGTACACTGTTACCTCAGGCCCGCGATGCACAAGGACAGGCCCTGAATGCGCTGCGGCTTTCGCTTCAATAGCGGCAAACTGCATTTTCGTTTCCCAGGGAATTTTTCATGAGGCTGCCTCTTTCGAGACAGCCTCCTTTATGTCCGGGAATAATTTTCCCGAGTTAGCCAAGCCAATTGAGTCCATTCCAATTTTGAGATTTTTTTATGTCGGCTGAAGTGCATTGCCCTGCATCCGTTGCGTCGCACACTTCGGCAGGATTTCGCTACCCGGCTTTGCCCGGAACGAATAGCCCACAAGCCATAAGAAAAGCACCATAGCAGCACTGGCCCTTCAGTGTGCGACGCAACGGCAGCTCCATCGGGCTACACAGCTGGCCACAAAAAAAAATTATCAGGATGGCCTTAAAACAAGCCCGGGCTGCCGGGATAGCTGAGCCTGCCATCCGCAATCACAGCCGGCAGCATGAGCCGGTGTGCTTCTTCTTTTTTCAAGTTCATGATGTGCCAGACCTGCCAGCCTTCGCTGACCAGCTTATCAGAAATCAGTCTGCGATGGCAGCGCCACCAAAGCGCCTCGGCGCACATGTAAGCCACGCGATGGCTGAGGGCAAGCTGCTTCAGCGTTGTAAGTCCCTGCTCGAATTCAGGCGTGGCCATATAGTCGGCAAAGCCGCGAAAAGCTTCGTGATGCCAGCCTGTGTTTTTTGAATCAGGAGCAGTCTTCCTGCGCCCGCCAAGGGCCTTCAGGGATATATATGCAATGCCCGCATCAGGGAGTGATTTAGCAAGGATTGCTTCGTTGAAATGTGGGAATTTCTTAGAGCCAGGGAAGCTGCGTACATCGGCGAGTAGCTCAATCTGAAAAGCCTGGAGCAGCGCCAGGAATTCCGCGAAGCTGTGTGTGGAATGCCCGATAGTCCAGATTTCGGGAGGCATATAAAAAGGTGTTTGCGGCGTTGGCGTCGTATGGGATATTCCGATGAAAATATTCAGAAAAAGAAGTCATTGCCGGGAGGCTCCTTTTTGTTTTTGGATTCGATGGCTTTATCCAGAGCCAGCGCTGCGCTGATGAGACCGAGATGGGTAAAGGCCTGCGGATAATTGCCCAACTGCCCGCCTCTGGGGCCTATTTCTTCGGCATAAAGGCCGAGGTGGTTGGTGTAGCCCAGCATCTTTTCAAAATAGACCCTGGCGCGATTGACTTCACCGCTTTTGGCCAGGCACTCCACAAACCAAAAAGAGCACATGCTGAAAGTGCCTTCCCTGCCTTCGAGCCCGTCCACATCATTGAGTCGGTTGTCATAGCGATAGATGAGCACATCGGTGCGTAGCTTTTCGTCAATCGCTTTCAGGGTTGATTTCCATTTTCTGTCGCGGGGCGAGATGAAACGGCGCAGCGGCATCATAAGGGCACTGGCATCAAGCGCATCGGCACCTTTGTATTGAACAAATGCCTGCAATTCAGGGTTCCAAAAATCATTGTAAATGCTGTGGAATATTTTGTCGCGGACACTCCGCCATTGCTCTGCGGGATAGGGGTATGAGAAGTGTTCGGCGATTCGGATGCCCCGGTCCAGGGCCACCCAGCACATCAGTCGG
>CAYRJR010000029.1:0-20440 GCA_964424655.1 uncultured Chitinophagaceae bacterium | reverse complement strand
GGCGAATAGGCAATTACGGGTAGTGGAACTGCTACAGGATGACCGCCAATTCCAAACAAATGCCACTCGTGAGAATCGCCTACGTGAGCAAAAATCTCGCCGGCAACGTCAAGCTTTTTTTCTGCCTGATGCTCCGTAGGAGCCGCTGGACTCAACGGGGCCTCCTCATGTTGGGCAAATAGAGAACTGCTGGTAATAAGTGCTGCCGCAGTGAGCAAAATCCGGACAAAACGCATAGGGGTACCCCTGAAATTTCGCGCAAAGGTAAGGGTTGGCTCCGAGCGGCAAAATGAAAAATTACAAAGATGAAGTCCAGCAAGCTTTTAGTCAGGTAGCAAAGTGATTGATACCTGTTTGTAAACCCTTTGGCACCACATGGTAACAAACAAAATCGGCAGAGGTGCCCTCGCGGTCGCCAGGTACTTTCAAAAGGAACTCCCAGCGAAGTTGGCTACGCCCGTATATCCGTGCAGCTTCCCTTCCCTCAGACTTCCGCGTACGCGGCAGCGATGCGTTGCTTTTCATTACTTCGAAGGGTATGGAAGCAAGGTCTTTAATCCAGCTCAGGCAATACGAAATGGCATCATACACGTTTGCCCCTCCGTTGAATGAGTCCAGGTATTCTTCGAGGTGCTTCGTCATGGGTGGCCTGGTAGCCCCAAAGCCCTGTATATCAATTTTGATAGTACGCCTCCCCTGCGTGAATGTGCAGCTCAGGGTATTGGGGATGTGAAAGCCGTTATAGGTACTGGTGCTGGATATTGTTACAGCACAACACCCGGCTATACTTAAATCCGTATTGGTGGTATTGATTTTTGTTGGCTGAGCGAGCGCCTGATTCAAAGCATACTGATGACAGATTCCCTTCCTCAGGCTGCGTAATAAAGCCTTGAATCCTATTTCATCTGGTGCTGCATTTTCCCAGCCAATCAGGTAATTCAACAAATCCTGGACTTTCTCCGATCCACGATGCAGCCTGAAGGCCAAAGGAGCCTGTGAACCAAGATGCCACGTCAATTTTTTTCGAAGCGCTGCCAGCATTTTTTCGCGGGGGATTAGCATCTCAGCGCCGCCTAATCCTTGTTCCAGCACAGCATAATTATTCGCTTGTTGCTTTAATGCCTCAAAGCGCCTGCGGGTCAGGAATCCACGGGAAAGGGCCTGAATTTTTATAGCAGCCTCTTCTTCTTTCTTACGCTGAATCTCCTGCCTCACTTGAAATCCGCGAACCGCCGCCTGGATTTTTATGGCTGAAGCGGTCTCAATGCGGAACCTCTTTTCCTTCCGGATTTTCATCAACATCTGGTCGCAATCAAAACGCATGGTGGTGACTACCTGAGCATCTTCTGCCCCGGGGCTGGTATCTGCTTTGACTGTCCATTCCCTCAGGTCATTCACGAATCGCTCCGTAAAATCCAGAGTCTCATCATCCATTTCCTGTAGGTTATAATTTTCAAACATGGCTGTAAATTTTTAAATGAAAATCTTGCATTGGTTACTAAATGTATGCCGTGAGGATAATGCACACAAAACAATCTATTAGAGAAAATGAATCCCTTATCCATTCTGAGCTAATTGGCATACTTTTTTTGATAATGGAAGAAATATTGTTGCCATGAAAGGGGTTTTCACTGCTGCACTGTTTCTGATGATTTTTGCTGCCTGCAGCAATGAAGTAGAAATCAAATGGCCCGAACGCGCCACGCGCGATTCCGTAAAAAATCCACTGCAAACAGAACCTGAAAAAGAAAGTATTCCTTCGGACATGCACATCGCAAAGGATTCGGTGATTTTGGCAGACAGCAGCGTCAAGCCAGGAATCACACCTTAAAATCAGCAACGAACAAGTATGCTGTTTAACCAAACTTTGTTTGTGACTCTCCCGGCTTATCAGAAGTCGTTTTTGAGTTTTCCCAATGGATGCATTCAATCAGCGGGCAGGCACAGCAAATAATCCAATGACAGCCTAAAGGACTCTAGCTCTGCAAACCGGGAACTAACATTATCACAGTCAGGGTCTTATTTTTACCGCCTAACATTTGCTACATGGCCTACGGACTATTGCAAGGAAAAAAAGGCATCATTTTCGGCGCCCTTGATGAACGCTCTATTGCCTGGAAAACGGCACTCCGCTGCCACGCTGAAGGCGCTCAAATCATCCTCACCAACGCTCCCATTGCCCTCCGTATGGGAAAAATAAAAGAGCTGGCCGAACAATGCGGAAACGCTCCAATCATTGGCGCTGATGCCACCTCCAATGAAGATTTGGAAAAGCTGCTTCATGAATCCATGCAACACTTCGGTGGCAAGGTTGACTTTGTACTACACTCGGTAGGCATGAGCCCCAATGTGCGTAAGAGCATTCCCTACACAGAAACGAACTACGAAAATTTCCACAAGACAATTGATATTTCAGCGCTTTCTCTCCATCGTGTGTTGCAAGCCTGCATGAAGCTGGATGCACTCAACGAATGGGGCTCGGTGGTGGCACTCAGCTACATCGCTGCCCAGCGCGTCTTCCCCGGCTACAACGATATGGCCGACACGAAGGCACTGTTAGAAAGCATTGCCCGATCCTTTGGGTATTACTATGGCTTCGCCAAAAAAGTTAGGGTCAATACCATTTCTCAATCCCCTACTGTCACTACTGCCGGCTCCGGCGTGGGGGGCTTTGATGCCTTTTTTACCTATGCCGATAAGATGAGCCCTTTGGGCAATGCTTCGGCTGATGACTGCGCTGCCTTTACTGCCCTTCTTTTTTCTGATGCTACCCGGATGGTCACCATGCAAAACCTTTTCCATGACGGTGGCTTCTCTTTCACGGGCATCTCAATACCAATCGTTGAGGAAATGCAAAAGGCCGCAACCGTTTCTTAATAGCTTTCGAGCTTTGCACCTAATGAATGAAATCCCGGCACCCACAATTGCCGGGATTTTTTTTCTAACCTCACTTTGCAGCAACTTCAACGCACAACTTGAAAATTGACAATTTGCTTTTTCAATGAAAAAGTCCAGGCTCGAAGCATTCTCTGATGGGGTAATCGCTATCATCATCACCATCATGGTGCTGGAACTGCGGGTGCCACATGGCGATTCACTTTCAGACCTCCTGGGAATCCTGCCCATCTTTTTGGCATACATCCTCAGCTTTCTCTACGTAGCCATATACTGGCACAATCACCATCATCTTTTTCAACTCGTGCGGCACATCAATGGCAAGGTGCTGCTCGCAAATACTTTCCTGCTCTTCTGGCTATCGTTGGTGCCTTTCGCTACCGCATGGATGGGCGAAAATGGATTCACCAGATGGCCCATTGTTCTCTATGGCATTATTATGATGTTTTGTGGCGCCGCCTACAACCTGCTGGAGCATTTCCTGATTCAGGCCGAAGGCCAACATTCTTTGGTGCGCCAGTCAATGGGCAACGATAAGAAGGCGCGTATCTCTGTACTATTATACTTGTCCGCCATTGGGCTGGCATTTCTCAACACTTGGCTGAGCCTGGCTATTTATGCCCTTGTCGCAGGCACCTGGCTCATTCCCGACCGCCGCGCCGAACGACATTTGAAACAACTGCCAACAGCAGAAGACTAATAAAAGCTAAGCAATGTCTGATAGGTTACTCCCAGTAAGTCCCCAATCTTTTAATGCCTGATTGCTCATGGCTGCAATAGTAGGCCCACTTACAAAACGTGCCCGGGCTGCCATAAACCTCCTCAGGTTGTCGCCATACATCCGCTCTATCCGCTCCGGGTTCAGACTGTTCATTTTCCCCCAATGAAAGGTGTAGGGGATGCCTGCGGCTTCCAGTGCGTTCCATACTGCATCATAAAAAGAGAAAGTCCTCGAAGACTGAACCCCATCCAGCTCCAGCACACAGGTAGGCGAAAAGCGTGTGAAGGCCATCAGCGCCTTCGATTGCTTCACAAAGCGAAAGGCAAATAATCCGGTAAATGGCCCTGCCTTTTTATTCTGCTCCAGCAAGATGTCCATCACTTGTGTCACATAGCTAACTGGCAGGCCCACCGCTGCCGATGCAACCTTCCCAGCCAATGTTGTGTTGTTGAAAATTTCAGCCAGTGTGCCTTCCTGCTTGTCAAAAAGTGTGAGGCTTTTCTCAGCCACCGCCCGAACCACAGGAGGCACCAATGCCGGCGCCACCTCACTGATTTTCCCAATAAAACAAGCAGCATCATCCCCCGGCCCAACGCCTGCACCATTGGGTGCCGGTGGTGTGTAGCCAGCATGGTAGGGCCGCTTGTACATCACTGTCAGGTAAGCTCCGTCATCCAGGTCATAGGGGTTGAGCATGGTTTGAAAATGGAACGGTTGCTCACCGGGAATAGGTATTAGCGGACTGGCGAAATCCAGATGCGCTATCAGATTTTTGTAGCTCGCATCGAAAGGCACACGCCTGCGATAGCCTTCCAGCAGGAAGCGGTCTTCGGCCTCCAGCAATACGCCTTGGACAAAACCAAAGGCACCAAGACCCACAACTGCTGCTTCAAAAGCATCATCATCACGAACTAACCGGGCTCCTAATTTTTCTGCCAGGCTGTCTGCCACCACGGGATAACTCGCACGCTCCAGCCAGATATGTTCATCAGGGCCTGTGATGAGGTGCAAGCCCACCACAGCATCATGAATAGCTCCGAAGTTGAGAGCCGCTCCATGAGTGCCTGTGGCTATGGCACCGGCAATGGTTTGCCCATTGCTGGCACCTACAGCAGAAAGGCTTTGTCCACGGGCTTCCAGCCATTCACTCAGTTCCCAAATAGCCATCCCACATTGTGCCAGCACCAGCATGCCTGCATCCTTGGGATAAGCATTCGACACTTGATTTTGGCTGATAGAAAAACGGCTGTTGAGGTATTTCGTATTGAGCAAAATGCCACTGGTAGCCGCGATTGGCGACAGTGACCAATTAGCGCCTAGGGGCCGCACGGGCACACCGCTGCTGATAGCTTCTTGCAACAGTCCCTGAATGCCTTTGGTGGTGTCGTTGTAGTTCTCAAGAGCAGTTCCACTGGTTTCATTGGCCAGGTCATAGAAGTCGGTGATGGGCTGACTGATGTTACCATGCAGATTTTGCCAGCTATTCAGGCCATGCTTGTAGATTTTCATTGCAGAGGATTTTTTATGTGCTACAGTTCGCCCGATTGGGCACAGGGCTTGGAGCATTTGTACACGATGCGCATAGGGCAATAAATACCGAGCGTAGCAAACGTGAGCAGCACATTACCAAAACTGGTTTCCACTTTCACTTCGGCTACCCCCGGCAAATTCAGCGCATCGCAAGGCCCGGTTTGTATTACCTGCGGTTTGTTGATCAGTCCCCAGAAAAGACTTTGGGCATGCACAGTTGTGGTGGCCAGCTCATCTCCGCCAGGCTGGGCATGCGTGGCGATCTTGTAAGTGTAGCAACTGCTCAGACTAAGCATTACCCAAAACAGTAAACCGATGATGGGAGCAGAACGAAGGCGACGCATAAAAACAATTTTTGAAAAGGGAAAATACAACATGAAGCATGGCGGTTTCTCTAAATGGACGGCCTGGTTATTGTCTATGATTATTTTGTCGGCAAAGCGCCCTGATGCGGCATCCGTTGCGTCGCACACTGAGGGGCCAGTGCTGCTATGAAGCCTTTCTCAGCACAACGAAACCTTGCTACAGACAACATAGCGACCCACCCTCACCAGGGAAAAGCCCGGCAGCGAAATCTTGCTGAAGTGTGCGACGCAACGGAAGCCGGGCAGCGAAATCCTGCTGATAAAAAAAACTCCCTCATATGCATCTGATCCCCTAAAATGAAGCCCTCAGAATTTATTAGTCATGCTGCAGCACATTCAGATTTAGCAACACCTGCTTCGCAATTGCATCCCAATTGTAGTTGTCGAAAAAAGCCTGAGGAATCCTTTCATTTTGCCATGCGGCAACTTGCACGGCTGCAGCAAAAGCATCCCAATCACCATCCGGTATTACAATCAGATTCTGGCCGCAATATGCTGGCAAGAGACCAGCAGCACCGTTTTGCGTACTCACCAGCATCTTGCTGTATGCAAGTGCTTCCACCGCTTTTGTCTTAATGCCGCCTCCACTCGTCATGGGGTTCAGCATCACATCGCAGGCTATCAAAAATTCATGCAGGTCATCCACAAAACCCAAGGCGCGCACATCGCCTTCTGTGGCCTCAATTCGGGCTTTCAAGGGCTCAGTAAGGCCCTTCCCGGCAATCAAAATTTCGCAGGGGAAAGAGGCCGCTTTTAGTCTGGGATAAATTTCATTCAGGATATGCTGGACCGCTTCTGCATTGGGCGCATAGCTATGTACACCCAGAAAGTAAAGCCAGGGGATCTCGGCATTCAGGCCTAGGTCTTGCGCCAGCTTAAGCTTCAGTTCAGGCCTGGGTGATGGCGATTCTTTCAGCGGTGTACCAAATGCGGCAATCCGACATTTTGCATCAGGCAATCGGTACAGTTTTTGGGCACGGGACTTGTCTTCTGGTGTGATGAAAAAGATGACATCTGCACGGCGCATGGCATAAGCCTCAAACTGACGTAGGGCCGGCCACCACCATTTTCCAAGTCCCTGAAAACGGTCGGCTTCAATATTGTGACAACGCAAGGCCCAGGGAATCCGCAAGTGCTTAGACAAGCGAATGGCCAACGGCGCCATATAAGGATGATCACAGAAGATGTGTGTGACATCAAAGCGATGACCGATACCCAAAGCAGTCTTTAGCCCAAAGCCAGGGCGATAACGGCCGGGGGAAGGCGGGAAAATTCGATGCAATTCAAATGCGTAAGCACCATCGGAACCATTGTCGGTGGTGCCCAACACATGATCCTGGCAGAGGCGCCCCAGGGCATCGTGCATGTGGACGATACCCCAATGCCCGCCGGTAGTAGCCGGCAGCACGCGATAAGGTGCTAGAGAAAGCAAACGGCAGGAACGCCAGGGCATAGACGGTAAAAATAGGCCGCAGCATCTTGCTGACTTTAACGATGGCCCGCATCCTGCACTTATTCTTTCTTTGCGCCCTGAAAGTTCTCCTTCAAAGCTTACGACTCAGAAGGCCGCTTCCTGTTTTTTCAACTGTATGATGGGAACCGACACCCGACGCAGACGCACGATTTGTCCCTCTTATGAAACCATCCTTACCCCAAGGCACCCGCGATTTTTCGCCCTCAGAACTTCGCCGTCGCCAATACATCCTGGGAACCCTTCGCCAGATTTTTGAATGCTATGGATTCCAGCCTCTGGAGACGCCCGCCCTCGAACAGCTCAGCACGCTGATGGGTAAATATGGCGAAGAGGGCGACCGCCTCATCTTCAAAGTGCTTAACAATGGCCTCCACACCAGCAAGAAGAAAGATGCGCTGAATGAAGAATGGATGCGGCTTCTGGAAGGCCCTTACAGTACTCCGGCAATCACAGAACGTGCCTTGCGCTACGACCTCACCATCCCATTTGCCCGCTATGTGGTGATGCACCAACACGAACTGGCATTCCCATTCAAACGCTACCAGATGCAGCCAGTGTGGCGGGCAGACCGGCCCCAGCGAGGGCGCTACCGTGAATTCTGGCAATGCGATTGTGATGTGGTGGGCAGCACTTCATTATTACAGGAAGCAGAGCTGCTGTGCATCTATCAAAGTGCCTTCGAAGCATTGAAAATACCCGGTGTATGCGTGAAGCTGAATAGCCGGAAACTATTGTCTGCTCTGGCAGAAATTGCTGGTGCAGCAGAGCGCATGATGGACATCACCATAGCACTGGACAAGCTGGATAAAATAGGTTGGGATGAAGTGCAGCAAGAGATGATCCGTTTAGGCATTTCAGAATCCGGAATCAAGGCCATCGGCAGCATCATCCATTTGCATGGCAGTAATGAAGACTTGCTTGCCCAATTAGAAACCCATTTGGGGCATACTGAAATAGGGCGACAAGGCATTGAAGAATTACGCAGCACACTGGCCTATCATGCCCATCTCGCAGACCCGTCCTGGCGGCCCATCCTGAAGCTCGACATCAGCCTGGCCCGCGGACTGAATTACTACACCGGTGTCATCATGGAGGTGACAACTGATGCGGTGAAAATGGGCTCTATCGGAGGCGGAGGCCGATATGATGACCTCACGGGCCTGTTTGGCGTCAAGGGGCTTTCCGGTGTGGGCATTTCTTTCGGTATTGACCGTATTTATGATGTACTGGATGAGCTGGGGTTATTCCCGGCAAGCTTAGGAAGCGGTGTGGATGCAATCCTGATCAACTTTGGCGGCGCAGATGAACAATATGCGCTGGGCATCCTGAAAGCATTGCGGGCAGCGGGTATCAGCACTGAGCTATTCCCCGAAGCAGCCAGGTTTGATAAGCAGATGAAATATGCCAACAAGCGAGAGATTCCATACGTAATCCTAGCTGGCGAATCCGAACGCAAAGCCGGCACACTGAGCCTGAAAGACATGCGCAGTGGTGAGCAGAAAGAACTGAGCCTTGCACAAGCTATAGCTACCCTAAACCCGCCCCAAGCCTGAGTCTTCTCTTCATAAAAAATCCTTCAATTCCATGTGCACCTGGCCCGGCACCGACCCATTGATGATTGCCTATCACGACACGGAGTGGGGCGTACCACTCCATGACGACCAGAAGATATTTGAATTCATGGTGCTTGATGCCTTCCAGGCCGGGCTGAGCTGGCGGACCGTCTTACACAAGCGCGAAGCTTTTCGGAAAGCATTTGCGGGTTTTGTGCCTCAAAAAATTATCCGCTTTCGGGAAGCAGATGTGGAGCGTCTCATGCAAGATGCAGGCATCATTCGTAATCGAGCGAAGATTGTGGCTACCATCCATAATGCACATTGCTTCCTCGAACTACAAAAGGAGTTTGGCAGCTTCGATAAATTCATCTGGCAGTTTTGCGGGGGCAAGACCATCATCAACAAGCACAAAGACAACAGCAGCATCCCTGCCCGAAGCCTGGAAAGTGATGCAATGAGCAACGAGCTCAGGAACAGAGGATTTAAGTTCGTTGGTTCCACCATTTGCTACGCCTTCATGCAGGCCGCCGGCATGGTCAATGACCACCTGACGAGCTGCCCCCGACATGGGCAACTGGCGAAACTGAAATAGCAACAGCGCGGAAGAAACAAGAGGCCTGAAACTTTTTTATCATTTCAGCTCGGAAACATAGGGCAATTCCACCTACTTTTGCCGTCCCAAAAATCGTTCGGCCTTTTCCTTCGGGAACTGTCCAGCGTTGCTGCCGGCGTGATGGGATAACATTTTTTAACCGCTAAATGCAATTATGGCAACAGCAAACAACACCGATCAAAAGCTCCAGAGCTATGAGCTGATGATCATCTTCACGCCTGTACTGGCTGATGAAGACTTCAAGAACGCACAAGCTAAGTACACAGACCTCGTCACCAACAATGGTGGCAGCATCGTGGCTTCTGAGCCGATTGGCCTGCGCAACCTCGCCTATCCCATTGCCAAAAAGACGACTGGTCTTTACTGGCTGATGGAATACAAGGCACCTACTGCCCTGAACCAAACACTCGAAGTGCAGATGGGGCGTGATGAAAATATCATCCGCCAGATGATTACCCGCCTCGACAAATATGCCGTTGCCTACAACGACCGTCGCCGCAAGGGTATTAAGCTTGAGCACACGCCAAAGCGTGCTGCTGAAGAAGTAGAAACTGAAGAAAACGCGTAACCCAGGCGGCCTGCGCTACCCTTCATCCCAACCAAAAACAATAAAAAATGGCTAAGCAAAACGATATTAAGTACCTCAGCACTTCTCGTGTGGATCACCGCCAGAAGAAATATTGCCGTTTCAAGAAACTCGGCATCAAATACATTGACTACAAAGACGCGGAGTTCCTCAAGAAATTTCTGAACGACCAGGGTAAGATGTTGCCTCGTCGCATCACCGGTAACTCGCTGAAGTATCAGCGCAAGGTGGCACAGGCCATCAAGAAGGCCCGCCAAATGGCCCTGTTGCCTTACGTAACTGACCTGATGAAGTAAGAACACTATTGCCTGAAAGCGAAACCAACTCGTTATCCCGAAAACAGGCTCTTTGCCTTTCAGCAATTCCTCCTTTCATCACATCACATCATTCTCAAAACAAAATCTGACATGGAAGTCATTCTCATAAAAGACGTGGACAACCTCGGCGGCACCAATGAACTGGTGAGCGTGCGCCCAGGCTATGCCCGCAACTATCTTATCCCTCAAAAGTTTGCCGTAGAAGCCAACGAAGGCAACAAGAAAATGCTCCAGGAGCGCCAGAAAGTGGCCCTGAAACGTGAGCAAAAACTGATGGCCGAAATCGCCCGCGTGAGCGAAGTGCTCAAGGAAAGCCCTGTGAAAATCGGTGCCAAGACCGGCACCAGCGGCAAGATATTTGGCTCTGTCACCAGCATCCAGCTTGCCCGCGCCATCCGCGAGCAGAAAGGCTATGAAATTGACCGTCGCCGCATCACAATCCTGGGCGAAGTCAGCGAGTTGGGTACGCACAAAGCCAGCATTGACTTTGGCAAAGACAACACGCTGGAACTGGACTTTGAAGTGGTTGGCGAATAATTCGCTATCTATATTCTGATTCATCAGGAGGCTGTCCATTGGGCAGCCTCTTTTTTTGTCCTTACTGATGATGTGATATTCCTGATCCTGCAAGCAAGGTTGGAATATGAAAGTAGATTGTGACTGACCTTTACCTAATGGCCTTCAAGATTTACACCAAGACCGGTGACAAAGGCAGCACCTCACTGATTGGCGGTGTGCGTGTGCCCAAAAATCATATTCGCATTGAGAGTTACGGCACCGTGGACGAGCTGAATTCGCAACTCGGCCTCGTGCGCGATTTATGTCCTCGAGAAGACGTATCCGAATGGCTCCGGGAAGTACAGGACCGCCTGTTTACCCTCGGCAGCGAACTGGCCACAGCACCTGACAAAACCATTCGGATGAAGCTGCCTGACCTGCACGATAGCGATATCACCTGGCTGGAACAACGCATGGATGCCATGAATGAAAGCCTGCCCGAAATGCGTTCGTTCATCCTCCCCGGCGGCAATGCTTCCGGCTCTGCCTGTCATGTGGCACGTTGTATTTGCAGGCGCGCTGAACGCATCTGTGTGGGTTTGGAGTCTGCCGGCGAAGCAGTGCCGGAATTTGCCATTCGCTACCTGAACCGACTTTCGGATTTCCTGTTTGTCCTTGCGCGATACATCACACATCAGGCCGGAGGCGAAGACCTGCCCTGGCGCGCACGAGTTTGATTCCTGCAAATGAGTTGGCAGCAATTCAATCGCTGCTAAATTGTTGTTTCAATCCCCGACATGCTGAAGCTCATTTTCCTTTTCATCTGCGCGACTACTTGCCTGATTCAAGCCGAGGCACAGCCCGTCTTCCGGGAACCCGATGGCGGTGGATTCAAAAAATCTTTTGAAAATGCAATTTGTCTTCCCCCGCTTCAGAGGTTACAAATTGATTCAATGCTGACGCGAAATATTGCGGCATTATCGCAGCATGAGAAAACTCTTTCAACGACCAAGGCAACAACCCGGGTATCGCTGTCCTGGCCTCTGAAACAGGCTTCGGGCTTTCACTATGACTACCTCTACGCCATCAGCAACTACGTGGATCACGATGCGAGCTTCCCAAATCATGTGCTCGACTGGAATTGCGGATCCCGCACGTATGATGATGCCTCGGGCTACAATCATGCCGGCACCGACATCTTCATCTGGCCCTTTTCACAGAATATGATGCAGGCTGGACAGGCAGAAATAGTAGCAGCAGCACCGGGCATTATCATTGGGAAAGAAGATGGGCATTTTGACCAAAGCTGCGCCATGAACGGCGGCACCTGGAATGCTGTATATGTGATGCACAGTGATAGCACGGTAGCCTGGTATGGGCACATGAAAAAGAATTCTTTGACTACAAAAAATATTGGCGACCCGGTAATTCAAGGCGAATATTTAGGGCTGGTAGGGTCGTCCGGAAACAGCACAGGCCCACACCTGCATTTCGAACTGCACGACAAAAACGGCCAGGTGACAGACCCATTTTCGGGTAGTTGCAACAACATACCCAGCTACTGGCAAAGTCAAAAACCATACAACGAGTCGGTCATTAATGTGCTGATGACACATCGTGCGCCGCCCGTCATGATGACTTGCCCCGGCTTAGACAGCATCAACGCCAAAGACACATTCGGGCTCAATGATCCCATCATTTTTGCCGCCTATTATCACGACCAGCAATCAGGACAAAATACCGTGTACACCGTGACACGACCAGATGGCTCTGTCTTCAAAACCTGGCAATATGCGCCCACCGGATCATACATCGTTTCCTATCGTTATTGGACAGACCATATTCTTGCCAATGCGCCCAAAGGCATTTGGCAATTCAAGGCCAGCTTTCAGGGGAAAAGCTATGTGCATCCCTTCTATGTAAATGGTGTCCCTACCGGTATTACCAGCATCAGGAATTTCAGTGGCAACTACTATCCTAACCCGGCAAATCAAATGCTGTGGCTAAACTTGCCGGACAAGGCTTTCATCTGCCTTCGGAATGTGCTGGGGCAGGTGGTACTTGCACAGGAATATAAAAGCAACCAACCCTTGCAGACTGCTGCCTTGCCAGAAGGCTTATATCTGCTGGATCTCCATTACTCCGATGGCCATCGTGAACACACGCGCATCCAGGTGGCGCATTGAGCAACTGCTAATATTCTGGCATTACCGGGCGGGTACCCATGATTTCGTCAATTCTGAATTTTAGGGCTTCATCAAGCTTGGGATATACTTCGAGTGCCTTGAGGTTATCGAGAATCTGACTACTACGCGAAGCACCCAGAATTGCCGTCGTCACATTTGGGTTGCTGAGGCACCAGGCTAAGGACAGCGCGGCCAGCGAACAATCCAATTTTCTGGCAACTTCTTCCAAACCGCGCACGGCAGCCAAACGTTCTTCAGTCAGGTTGCGCTCTTTCAGCCAGGCAAATTTTTCTAAAGAAAGCCGTGAGCCTTCCGGCATCCCGTGATTGTATTTACCCGTTAGCAGACCGGCATATAGGGGGCTCCAAATCGTAGTGCCCATGCCTACATTTCTGAAAATGGGGGCAAAATCAACTTCCATTTTTTGCCGCACAAACAGGTTGTATTGTGGCTGCTCCAGTGCCGGGCCTTCCAGTCCAAATTCACGAGCGAACATATGTGCTTCCATAATCTCTGCAGCACTCCATTCGCTGGTTCCCCAATACAGGATTTTCCCTTGCTGAATGAGCGTGTTCATCGTCCGGACTACTTCATCAATGGGTACATTTTTGTCTGGACGATGGCAAAGGAACAGATCCAGATAATCAAGTTGAAAACGCTGCAAAGCTTCATGGCATGCCTCGACAATATGCTTTCGGGAAAGGCCTTTTTGGTTGGGTTTGTTTTCGGGGCCATAGATGCCAAAAAAGACTTTGCTGGAGACCACAAAGCTGGAACGAAGCCAGCCTTTCGACTTCAGCAACCGGCCCATCAGTAGCTCGCTATCCCCACGGCTATACACCTCTGCATTGTCGAAGAAATTGATGCCGGCATCATAAGCAGTACTCATGATTTTATCTACTTCAGCATCATCCACCTGCTTGCCAAAAGTGACCCAGGAGCCTAAAGAGAGCGCGGAGAGTTGCAGGCCGGAGCGGCCCATACGGCGATATTCCATCCAAATAAAGTTTGGCAGCAAGTTGCCTCTTTTGTCAGAAACAGGTTTCCGAAAAAAGGAAGGAACCTTCCGAATGCGGTGCAATCAGGCTCAAGGCTTGCGCAGCGTCACTAAGCTGTGGGCCATGCCTATCTGATCGTAGATATGCTCCACCACAAAGCCGGCTTCTATACAAAGCTTCAGGAAGACCGCACTGTCATACATCTGACTGTTGCCATTTGCCATTGTCGTGAAGTAGAGTGAGGTCATTTGCAGTGTAAAGGCGGAGGCTGCAAATTTTTGACGATCCCAGAAGGTTTCCATGATAAAGACTCTGCCTTCCGGCTGCAGTGCTACGAAACATTTTTTCAGTATGGCTTTGATTTCATCATCCGAAAAGCAATCCAAAAACTGGCTCATCCAGATTAACTGAAATCCCGTTGGCAGCACCGTTTTTTCATCCAGAATATTTCCTTCATAAAATGAAGTACGCTGGCTGAAACCCGCCTCGGAAATGTTTTCCCGGGCCACGGCAATTTGACCAGGCAAATCAAAAATGCCGAGTTGCACATCCGGGTTATAGTTCAGGCATTGCAGCGTAAATTTCCCTGTGTTGCCACCGATGTCGAGGACACTGTGCGGATTGTTAGAAAATACAATTGGCAACACCTGAGGGAAGGCATTGTCGGAATAATAGTGGTCAAATTCAAACCAGCTTTTCTTAGCAGCAGGTTCCAGCTTGGAGATGTAGGGATAAATAGTTTGCCAATCCGAATTCAGGTGGCGCAGGCCGGCTGGACGGCCTTCATCCAGCGAGGTGCCAAGATCCTGGGCGCCATCGTAGCAGATGTCACGCATGAAGTTGGTGTTCACACGGGTCATGGCATCATTGAGGAAGAAATGGCCCGATTTAGTCAATGCATAATCATCTTCATTTCGAATGAGCAGGCCAATGCCCTACCCTGCCTCCAGCAAGATTCTAACAGCATAAGGGCTTAAACCTGTAGCGGCCTGAATGCTATCCTGGCAAGCAGGTTCCTTGTGGCGGTTGGCCCGTTCAATTTCTTTGAGAATGCCGCGGTCTCGGAGCAACACAGATGCCTGAAATACGTAAGGAGCAAATGCGATAAACTGAGCATGAACCATGGCATCGAAGGCGGCTCGTTCGTCTTTGCTGAATAAGGCTGGGGGGCTATGCTGCATCGTATTCATTTCGGCAAAATAAGGCTAGCACCATTAGGAATGTCTTGGATAATCGTGAAAAGAATCTTCAGATTTTCAAACCCGCTGTCTTCACATGGGCTGCCCTATACCTTTGCGCGCCTGCTGAACTCAGCTTCAGCCGGAGAAATGATATGACAGTAGAGCAGCTTAAAGAAATGCGCGAGCGGGTAAGCCACCTGAAACGTTTTGTGCGGGTCGAGGAAAGGATGGCAAAATCAGAAGAAGACCGGCAGCTTAGCCTATCCCCAGGCTTTTGGGATGACAATGCCCGCGCCACTGCTACCATGAAGGAAATCCGGGTGAATAAATACTGGACCGACCTTTATGAAAAGGTAGAACGAGGTGTGGAGGATTTTGCAGTCTTGTTTGAGTTTTGGAAAGAAGGTGAAGCCGGCGAAGATGAAGTCAAAGTAGCCTTCGATAATGCCAACAACGAGATTGAAGAATTAGAATTTAAGAGCACACTCAACGAGCCGGAAGACGAGCTGCCTGCTATCATTCAAATCAACAGCGGAGCGGGCGGCACAGAAAGCCAGGACTGGGCCGAAATGCTACTACGCATGTATCGCATGTACTGCGAAAAACAAGGCTGGAAAGTCAGCGAAGTGGATGTGCAGTATGGAGACGGAGCCGGCATCAAGCAAGCCACTATTGAAGTGGATGGCGAATTTGCCTATGGCCTGCTGAAGGCAGAAAGTGGTGTGCATCGCCTGGTGCGCATTTCCCCTTTTGATTCCAATGCAAGAAGGCACACTTCTTTCGCCTCTGTGTTTGTTTATCCGATAGTGGATGATTCCATCGAGGTGGAGGTGAATGCAGGCGACCTGGAATGGGAGTTTCGACGCTCAGGAGGTGCTGGCGGGCAAAACGTGAATAAGGTAGAAACGGCAGTACGCCTGAAACATATCCCCAGCGGCATCATCGTGGACTGCCAGCAGGCGCGCACGCAGGGCGAAAACCGCGAGAAGGCAATGGCCATGCTGAAGAGCCAGCTCTACGAATTAGAGTTGCGCAAGCGCGAAGAAGCAAAGCATGCTGCCAATGCCGGCAAGAAAAAAATCGAATGGGGCTCCCAGATTCGCAGCTATGTTTTCCACCCATACAAGATGATTAAAGACCACCGCACCGATTATGAAGTGGGCAATGTGGGGCCGGTCATGGATGGGGATTTAGATGGCTTTATCAAGGCCTATCTGATGAGCGAGAAAGATTCCTGAGCTAATGGATACCGGAGCAGAAAATCGTATTCCTTAGTTCTGTTCAACTTTGAAGTTTGAAATTGCTCTTTTAGAATCTTCCCTTTTGTCTCAGCCAAAACCCAAATTTTCCTTTCGTATCCTGCTGCGTCTGTTCTCATATGCGCGGCCCTATCGGCGCACGTTTGTGTTTGCCATCGTCATGGCTATCGTGCTGGCTGGCATCACACCCCTGCGGCCCTGGCTCATCCAACTCAGCGTAGATAAATACATCGCCAATGCCTGGCTACAGGGGCTAATCTGGATTTGCGGCATACAGCTAATAGTGCTGCTACTGGAAAGTGTGCTGCGCTTTTGGTTTTTGTATCGAATCAACTGGCTGGGGCAAACGGTAGTGAATGATTTGCGCAAAAATGTTTTTCAGAAAATCCTATATCAGGATGTTTCCTATTTCGACAAGACGCCTATCGGCACACTGACCACCCGCACCATCAACGATATTGAGACCATCAACGATGTCTTCTCACAAGGCATCATTTCCATTGTCGCAGACCTGCTCACCATAGTGGCCGTGATGACCGTCATGCTCTGGACCGACTGGAAGCTGACCCTGGTTTGCCTCATTCCATTCCCGATTCTTTTAATCGCTACTTATTGGTTTAAGGAAAGCGTCAACAAATCATTTCATCGTGTGCGCAATGCAGTGGCTGCGCTCAATGCCTTCGTGCAAGAGCATATCGTGGGCATGTATGTGGTGCAGGCTTTTGCTGCGGAAAGCCGCGAGATGGATGCATTTAAAGCCATCAACAAAGAACACCGCAATGCCAATATCAAAGCCATTTTCGCCTATTCTGTATTCTTCCCAATTGTCGAAATCATCCTGGCGCTTAGTACGGGGCTGCTGGTGTGGTGGGGGGCCAGGCAGATGCTGCATTACGAAGTGACCGCCGGTGTCATCATCTCTTTCATCCTTTACCTGAACCTGCTCTTTCGCCCACTTCGGATGCTGGCCGATAAATTCAATACCCTCCAAATGGGCATGGTGGCCGGCGATAGGATTTTCACCGTCTTAGATAGCAAAGAGCATCTCATCAATGATGGCACACAGGCAGCCCTGCACTTGCACGGCGAAGTAGCTTTTGAATCCGTCAGGTTTTCTTACAAGCCTGATGTGCCGGTGCTGCGCGGTGTTTCGTTTCATATTCCTGCCGGTAAGACAATGGCTATCGTGGGGCATACAGGCGCGGGCAAGACAAGCATCATTTCGATCCTGAACCGATTGTATGAAATCGAAGGAGGCCGCATCCTGATTGATGGCAAAGACCTCAGGGAATATGAGCTGCACAGCCTCCGCCGCCATATTGGCATCGTCCTACAGGATGTGTTTCTTTTTTCGGGAACGGTGTATGAAAACATCACACTGCGTGATGCAAGCATCCCCCTGGAACGAGTAGAGGCAGTATGCCAGGCCCTGGGGCTGCACGACTTTATCCTTCGTTTGCCGGGCGGCTACCATTACAATGTGATGGAGCGTGGGGGAACCCTTTCGCAAGGTCAAAGGCAGATTATCTCTTTCGCAAGGGCATTGCTTTACAACCCTGCCATCCTGGTTCTGGACGAAGCCACTTCTTCGGTGGACAGCGAGAGCGAACAACTCATCCAACGGGCTATTGACACCTTGATAAAAGACCGAACCTCTATCGTGATTGCACACCGGCTTTCCACCATCCGCAAGGCTGATGAAATCATCGTGCTGGATAAAGGCCAGGTAATCGAGCGCGGCACACACAACGAATTGCTGGAAGCCGGTGGGGCTTACCAAAAGCTTTATACTGCTGTGGTGAAGGAAATGGAAGAGGCCTGAGATGGACACATCTGCTCTCCCTATTTTACTATCCAATAAGTCAGTCCTGCTGCCACGCCTGCCGTCAGTGTAGGCTTAATCCAACGGTTCCAGGCGTTTGGCCTTTGGTGGTAGGTCACGGTGCCAAGGCCGGTAGTACGTACCATTGGATTCGTATTCATGGCCTGAACAAAATCTTCGCTACCGAGGTTCAGGAAACCATGCTTACGCACACCATGCCGTAGCCAGATATTGTTGTTCACCCACACACTATCTAAGACAACGCCTTGCTTCGTCACTTTGCCAAACACGCCTGCGGAGGTATCCACACGATGAAAATGTACCGGCACTGCAATGCTATCAGAACGGCCTGCTGCAATGAGCGGCACCCGTTGTGTGGTATCGTAGCGCAGGAAGACAGAATCGTAGCGAACCTGTTGCTTGATTAGCGTGAGATATCGCACCTCTTTCACCAGGCGTTCCTGATCATCTTTCAGGTTGAAGACTGTCTTACTCATATCGTTCAGCAAGCCTTCATTTTTGGCCACCAGAGCTACATTGTCTGTAACCAGTTTCCCATTCGCATTTTCAAACGTTTTGGCCCGGTCGCTAACGCTGTCCAGAGCATGGAGCATTGCAGCAACTTCTTCCGATGTATGCCCTTTTGGATAGCGCCAGTGCTGGTAGAAATAATATCCCAGCATGGCCAGTAACAGCAACAGAGCAATCCAGATGATAATTCGGTATTTCTTTTTCAGCCGGTCCAATTCGGCCTGGATTAGATCGGACATAGGAAAATTATTTTATGAGTCAATGACATGATGAAGGCCACATATTATTCACGAAAAATAATCAACTCAATCTTTATCCTTCCCATAAAAAAAACTGCTGCAAACCTTCAGCAGGCCTTGCAGCAGTTCGATGGCTCAATACCGGAGGTGACAATCACAAAGTAGCCAGTGTGGCTTCGATAGCCGCATAGTTCGGCTCCTGACCAGCATCTTCCAGCACTTCGGCATAGCGAACGATTCCTTCCCCATCAATCACAAAGGCAGAGCGCTTGGACACACCGCGGAAGTTCAGGATCCAGGTATCATAAATGGCCCCATAGGCCTGAGACACCTCTTTGTTGAAGTCGGACAGCAAAGGGAAATTCAGGTTCTCCTGTGTCTTGAATACTTTCTGCGTGAAAGGCAAATCCACGGAAATGCCAAACACCTGAGCATTCAGTGCACTGTAGCGGGCTAAGCCATCGCGAATGCCGCAAAGCTCACGGGTACACACAGAAGTGAAGGCTGCCGGGAAAAACAGTAAGACTACATTTTTACCCTTTTGTTCCGAAAGCTTCACAGCCTGCTTTTCGGTGTCGAAAAGGCTGAAATCAGGAGCGACCTGACCGAGTTGGATAGACATAAGTATTGTTTTGAATTGAGTTTGCGAAGATGCACTGAAATATGCGGAGCTGTGGGCTGCCCGGTAGCATTCGGTCAGATCCGGGTGCGGTTTCCGCCTGTAGTCACCATTCATAAAAATTTCATATTCCATCTGGTCGCCAGGAACTGCCAAGCCAGCTTCGCCCTGCTGAAAAATTGACTGTGACCATCAGCACCTGACAGACTGAGTCAGCTATCACTGAAAAATTGTCCGCCAAAACCCACTGGCATAATTGTCGCAGGTAGGGGGGCGAAACCAAATCCTCAAATCATAAACATCCTGACAATGGCAAAGATCACCCCGCTGCACGACCGCGTTATCGTGAAGCCCGCAGCCGCTGAAGAAACCACCAAAGGCGGAATCATCATCCCCGACACCGCCAAGGAAAAACCCCAGCGAGGTACCGTTATTGCTGCCGGCCCCGGCAAGAAAGATGAGCCTACTTCCGTGAAGGCCGGTGACACTGTGCTCTATGGAAAATATGCTGGCACCGAAGTAAGTCTCGAAGGCGAAGACTTCCTCATCATGCGCGAAAGCGACATCCTCGCTATCGTTTAATCCATCAGGAAGCAAGAAAAACACGGGAATCATATTCCCATTCGCTTCATAACCCTTCTCATTCTCTCACATTCTTCTCATATAAAACAGTAATGGCAAAACAACTTCATTTCAATACCGATGCCCGCACCAAGATGCTGCGTGGCGTGGATTCTCTGGCTGATGCAGTCAAGGTGACCCTCGGCCCCAAAGGCCGCAATGTGGTTATCGAAAAGAAATTCGGCGCTCCTTCAGTCACTAAGGACGGCGTAACGGTAGCTAAGGAAATCGAACTCGAAGACGCTATCGAAAACATGGGCGCTCAGATGGTCAAGGAAGTCGCTTCCAAGACTGCCGATGTAGCCGGCGATGGTACCACCACCGCTACCGTTCTCGCTCAAAGCATCATCCGCGAAGGCCTCAAGAACGTAGCTCCGGGCAGTTTAGCAGATAAGAGAATCGCCGCAACTCACAACTATATCCCCTGCT
>CAYRJR010000028.1:12259-20752 GCA_964424655.1 uncultured Chitinophagaceae bacterium | reverse complement strand
TCTACGGACCTGATCCTGATAAAAAGAATCCAGACGCTTACGAACAGGCTGCCATTCCGGAGCAGTAGTGTCGGAATAGTCTAATGAAACGGCACCAAATTTTCTGGGTTCTTCGTGAAAACGGGGCGAAGGGGAAGCTTTCACTTGACCTTTGTCTGAATGACAGGCTACCAGACAAATGCAGAGGATGGGGAATGCAAAGAATCTCGAAAAGGAACGATGCAACAAGACGTTTTCTGATTAAGTGTTGAAAGCGGACAAAGATATGGCCGTGAGCAAGCGGACTACAGACCCAGCTCCTTTTTTACGAAGCCTTTCAGTCCGTCAATCAATTCATAATAGCATTGTGTCAGTTCGTAGTAACGGCCAATAAAAATGTCATAAGCCAGGCCTGGGTCTGGCATGTGTTTGGCCCTGCGCGACAAGCCTTCTATCGAGCGACGCATACCGGGTAATTTCCGGTAATTGAAAAACCAATCCTGGTCACGCATGTAAGGAAAATAACGTGCAAATTCTGCCGGATGCCAGGCGGCTTGTTGTTCTAATTGGGCATAGCTGTTTGCAGCAAAATTTCTCAGAGCTTCCTCGGAAGGGAAACAGGCTGGGTCATTGGCTAAAAAATGATCCCAAAGTGCATCGAGAATGGAGCCGGAATAAAGATGATAAGGCTCCCGAAACCAGGGACGGGCGCGGAGTGCGGCGGGATGTTCATCTGAAAAGGCATCAATCTTCCGATGCAGACGAATACCGTCAGCAATTCTTTCCGGGAATTTCTGGAGCGCCAATTGCCCTTTCACATGGTCGGCAATGAGGTTGCCGGTTAGTAAAAAAGGGTCGCCGAAGGAGAGATAAGCGTGTGCGAGATAATTCATTTTAGCTGTGTGGTTGCATATTAAATGCCAGCCAAAGGCTTGGTTGCATCAACATGGGCTGTCAACTCAGAAATGTTTTGATAAAGGAAACGAAGCTCGCTCTGAATACGGCTCAGACCATGTTTCTGCATAGTATTCAGTGAGGGGAAATTTTCAGCCATTTCAAATGTCGGAGCGTCCATTTTTTGATGGGCATCAAGTGCTGCGCCTGCCAGTAAGAGTTTTTGAAATTGCAGGGCGCAGCCACGAATCAGCTCCAAAGATTCTTTATCTGCGGTGGGTTGCTTGCCTGTATTGGTTTCTGCTTCCAGGTGGATGTTATTCAGCTCGCGGGTGATGCGGATGTTGTGCATGATAAACTCATAATAGCTGGAAAATGCTTTGCGTAATCCGCCAGGCTCTTCCAGGGCACGCGTGAAAGAATCGTAAGCATTACTGTTGCTACGCTCTGCCTGACGTTTGCTATTCGTCCAGCCATTACGAGGATTTCCGGACTCAAAACTGAATTTGAAATAAGTCCAGTTTCGTTGCAGCATCTGCAACATCAGTCCCGGGAGCTGTTTTCTGTCCCAATTGGGAAGCAACAGGAAGCCGGCAACAACAGCAATCAATGCACCACCTAAAGTGGCTCCGGCACGAATCAGTATGAGTTCGTTATTCAGCTCCTGCGACACCGAAAAAAGCATGACCAGGTTAAGCGTGATAAAAAAGGCACTGATGCGATATTTCAGGCGGAAGAAATAAATCATCGCAACCGCTGAAATGAAAAGCATGATTTCCTGGATATGCAATCCAGCGGGGAGGTGAATAAGCAATCCGCCCACAAGACCACCTCCAACTGTGCCGATGATACGATCCACCCCCTTGCGCAGTGTAGCGATGAAATAAGGTTGCAGGACAATGAGCACTGTAAAAGCAAGCCAGTAACCATGATCAATATGCCACCACTTGTAGATGCCCGTAGCCAAGGCTGCGGCAATGGCCGTGCGTGTTGCGTAGCGGGCAGTATGCGAATCGAAACTGAAAAGATTGCTGAGTGCGGAACGCAGATGCCGGGGATGGAGTATGAAAATCGTTTTCAGCACTGGATAAGCACGGAACACACTCTGTTCTGATGTTGCAGCAAGCAGGTCCATACTACGGGTCATCATACGCTGGCAACGGCCTGCAAGCAGAATTATTCGTTCCAAATGCGGGTGCTGTACCGGAATAGCATGTTGTTCAAAGTTCCCGAGTAAGGATATCTGCCTTTGGAAATCCAGCAAAGCATCGCGCATCAGCAATTCATCTTCACTACGACGTGTGAGCAGCAGGCTGCCCATGCATTCAGCAGCTTGCCGCATGCTATCCATCATCGCAAAAAGGCGCAGGCGGAGATTCAAATCCACATTTCGGAATTTCATTTGTTCCAGCTCATCACAAATAGCTACCATACTGGCCGCTACCAATGCAGCAGATTTCCTGCCATGAGCCAACTGAAACCGGGCGCCTTCTTCCTGTCTGCCCCGCAACTGGTGGGCCGAGCGGCTATGAATAATCAAAGAAGCATCAATCGCAGCACGCACTGTCTTTTCTGCCTGGTAGATGTTTCTGAGGCTATTCCTAATTCCTTTTCCGTCCCAGCCTGATGCTATTTTACGCATGAGCACAGCAGCAGCGCTCCATATGGCCGAAATGCTACGCCGATAAGCTTGTTGTTCGGGTAAAAACAACATTCCGGCAATTGCCAGGATGGCATTCCAGAAGCCGCCTAGCAAGATGTAAATCATGCGTTCTTCCAGGGGTTCACCCCAGGCAACCGGATATGCATTAGCCACCAGAAACATGATGTAAACACTCAATGCCAGGCCACTCCCACGGTCACCAAGATTGCGGAACAAGCTGGCCAAAAAGGCTACGCCCAGCATACAGACTACACTTCCTATGAAGGACTGGCTGGTGATGCTTCCTAAAAATGCAAAGAGGAAGCTGAGGAAAATCCCTCCCGCCAGGATGCGAAAACGCTGACCAAAATTCCCTTTCAATGCCACCCAGCAAATGCACTCGGCGGAGAGTGCCACCCATTCACCAGCGGCAGGGTGTCCCGATTCAATACCCCAGATAACAGGTACCACAGAAGCTAAAGCCATCCGCAGCCCCCAGGACAAAGTAGGTTCCATTGCTTCTGCTGCTACTAATGCACGCCAACGATGATATGGATTAATAAAAGACAAGGCCGTAAATAGCGAAGGTGTAAGTGATATGGTATCAGTACTCCAAAAATCCTTGCCGGAGTACAATTACAGCATCTTTAAAAATGCTACAGGGAAATGGAGATCATCATTCATCATAGCCATTGCTATGGTAGAAAAAAAATTGCTTTCTATGTCATACTGATGCATTCAATCAAAAAAAATCGGGTAATTCCTGTGGAAAAGCATTCATTCAAGCCTGAGAAAAGCGGCATTATTTTGGCCTGATATTATCCTATGAATTTCTTCAGCGGCCGATTTTTTTACGCCGCATTTCTGCTGCTGTTTCTTCAAGGCTGCTCATCCCAGGAACCCAATAGCGACAAGGCCCAGAAGCCTGCCATTGTGGAAAAGCCTGCAACAAAACCTGAAGAAATAATCAACCCGGTGCCTACCCCAAAGCCTACGCCAAGGCCAAAATTTGAGAAGCCGCATTCCGGATATTATTTCATCTCACAGCGCAACAAAGACGAGGCAATTAGGGCTGAGGCAACAGCTATCTTAAAAGGACTGAGCCAAGCTGAACTTCAGATTGTTTTGAAGCTAAACCGCGTAGATGCTGCCAGCTATCATCGCTTAGACACGCTAATCATCCCGGCACATATTGATACCAACTGGATGCAGCATTCCATTTTTCCCATGCAGCTCCCGATACTGTCAGAGGTGCACAAAATGGTCTTACTCGCTTATTATCCAGAGGCATTTGCGGCTTATGAAAATGGACAATTAGTGCGCTGGGGACCTACCAGTATGGGCAAGCGTTCAACCCCCACGCCGGAAGGGCTTTTCTCCTGCAACTGGAAGGCAAAAGAAAGTATCAGTAGTGTGGATGATGAATGGAAACTGAAATGGAATTTCAATTTCTGGAACAAAGGCGGCGTTGGCTGGCATGAATATCAGATGCCTGGTTATCCTGCCTCGCACTCCTGCGTACGCATGTTGGAATCAGACGCTCAATTCCTGTATGGCTGGGCACAGCAGTGGGTGAGAAAAGACAGTTTGTTGCTGGCGCAAGGCACGCCGGTACTGGTCTTTGGGAAGTATCCCTTCGGGAAAGGCAAGCCCTGGTGGAAATTGGTAAAAGACCCAAATGCACTTCAGCTTACTGAAGACAACCTAACGGAGGTGCTCAAGCCGCTCTTGCCTAAAATCATATCCAGACAAGAGCAGCGGGATTCCGTACTGGCTGCCCGTCGCAGCATATCTACAGTGGACAGCAGCGCCCGACAGAGCAATTGATTTCATTGTGAATAGAAAAAAACGAGGCCGTCTCTTTTAGAGACGGCCAGGTTTCGTGGTGGGTGTTACAGGTCGGGGTTTATGGGAGAGGTTTTTCCCTGGGGCTGTGCTGCCTGCGGCTTAGGATTTCAAATATAGATTCATGCCAACACCTTGAAAATAAATTCTTAATAAGGCATTCACAGGGAAAATTCAGGGCTTGTGGCTAAGGCATCATTTAACATACATTGACACACAAATACTTAGCTTTTTATCTTCGAAGCTGATTTTTATATTTCTTAGCCGAATTGCCTGAATCACTTAAACTTCTACAGTAATGAAAAAGGCCGCGCTGAACTTTGCATTTCCCGAGTCAGGCGGCAGTGTGTACGATTTGGTACAGCGATTAGATTCAAATGAAAAATTGGTAGTTCGGAAATTTTGGAACAAGAGTATCGTTGGTGAACAGCAGCCTTTGCATGTCCGGCTGTTTGAAGAGATTGCCACCGGAAAAGTAGTTGATGATGCAGAAGCCAAAATATCCTTAGGTGAGCTTAGTCAGGCGCAGCTTTCAAACCTCAAATCGCAGTTGCAAAATGATGTACTGAAGGCTTTGTCGTTGAGCTCCAGGAACCAGTCTCCTGTTTATACCCTTCATATGGGCTTCATGCAGCTTCGGGCATTAGAAGAGCGCTGCCAATGGCCAATGGCGCGAAAGCTGTGTAAAAAGCTTTGGGATATTGCTGAGCACAGTGGTCAATACAACTTCTCTCTGGAGCTGCTTTTCCGGAGAAGTAAACTGATAGAACAAAGAAGCTATCAGGCCTACGAAGCAGAACTTGCTGAAATCAATGAACTCATTCATCGCTACACGACTTTACGCATAACCGGCCAGCATATCCGGTATTTCACAGACAAGCTCGTCCTGCTGAGAACGACAGATCAATTTTTGAATTTGCCGGAAAGCCGCACCCTGGCTCTAGAAGCAAAAGAGGCCTTCAACGCCATGCATATCAATGCATCAGAGACTCCTAATTTGCGTATGCGCTACCTGGCAGGTTGGGCAATCTGCACTTACCTACTTCAACAGCACCAGGACTGTACCAATGCCGTAACTGAGGCACTGAATCTTTTCGATTCAAATCCTGATTTAGCACTTCTCGAACCAGACAGTCTGATTATTCTGACCAATATTTCCTGCTATAATGGCTTTGCAGAAAACAAAATTGCTTACACAGAGGAGCTCTTGCAGAAGTTCACAAAATGGGCAAAGGAGGGGCCGGACACCATCCGATTCCGGAATCGTTGGGATGCCATTTATTTTCATAACACCCTCAAGATTGCTCATAAAAAGGCAGATTATGACCGTGTTGCCTCTTTGATGGATGAAGATGCCCAAAGGATATTAAATCAAATGGCATTAGCGATGCCACCCCTTGAAACATTGTCTATCGGTGTCTCCATGGTCATATCCCTATTTGCTTTGGAGCGTTTTGATGATGCAGAGCAACTGCTACTGGTACTTAAAGACCGCAACAGAAACCTGGCCAGAGACGATATTTTCTACTTCATTCTCACCTTCCAACTGGCCATTCTTTTTGAGTTGAAAGACTGGCGCAGGCTTTCTTCAGCCATAGAAGCAGCCTACCAGGCATTTTACAAACGCGGCAGGTTGCGTCCCTTCGAAAAAGACATCATGAGCTTCCTGAAAAGCCTGCTTACCAACCGAACCCATAAAGAATCTGTCCAAACAATTGAAGCTTTCCTACCCCGTCTGGACAAGTACCGCTCTGATCCGGAATTAAGCAATTACCTGCTCTTCTTTAATTATTACGACTGGCTGCAAAGCAAGTTGGCGGGCATGAGCTATCGGGCTTACAAAAAGCAAATAATTGAATCGCAAGGGCCGCATCATTCTTAGCAGCAGCATCAATTATTTTAACTTTGCGCTGTTTTCAAAAAATTTTTATTAAACAATGACCATCAACCCCGCAGAAATAATGGGAGAAATGGCCGCCACGACCCAAAAACTGGCGGCAGGCTACGAGACCTTACAGCAAATTGACGAAGTGGATGTCACCTCAACCCCTAAAGAGCTGGTGTGGCAAAGTGACTTCGTCAAGATGTATCACTACAAACGCGAAACCCCTATCCGCTGCGCAACCCCGGTACTGGTTTCTTTCGCTATGCTGAACCGCCAGGATGTACTGGACCTGACAGACCGTAGCCTCATGAAAAAGCTCATTGACGAAGGCCTGGACGTATATATCATGGACTGGGGCTACCCTACCCGCGCCGACCGTTACGTGAGCATGGAAGATTACATTGACGGCTTCATGAATGATGCTGTTGACTTCCTGCGTCGCCGTCATAAAGTGGACAAAATCCACAAAATGGGCATTTGCCAGGCAGGCACCTACTCGATGATTTATGCCTCACTTTACCCTCACAAACTGAAATCACTGACCACCTATGTGGCTCCATTTGATTTCTCACAGGGTGATAAATGCATGCTCTTCAAATGGACAAAATACATTGATGTGGATGCCATGGTGGACACACTGGGAACCATCCCCGGTGAGATGATTGACCAGGCCTTCGGCATGTTGAAACCGAGCATGAACGTGAGCAAATATTTAGGCATCATGGACTCGCTGGGTGATAAAGACAAGGTGCTCAACTTCCTGCGGATGGAGCACTGGAAGAGCGACCTGCCTGCCATCACCGGTGAGATGTACCGGAAATACATCAAAGACCTGTTTCGCGACAACAAGCTAATCAAAGGGGAACTGGAACTGGGAGGACGCCGTGTAGATCTAAAAAAGATGACCGTGCCTTACCTCAACATATACGCCACTGATGACAACATCATCCCCAACTCCAGCACACTGCCTATCATGAGTAAGATTGGCTCCAAAGACAAACAGGAATACCCTTTCCCTGGTGGTCACATTGGCGTGTTTGTGGGTGGTCGTTCGCAAAAGGAACTGGCACCGGCAGTAGCCAAATGGGTGATTGAGCGCTGCTAAGCTCCCACGTAATGAACCAAAACGAAGCTGTCTCTCTCTGTAGAGGCAGCTTTTTTTTGTCAGCTAAATCCCGCAACCAGACATCCGTTGCGTCGCACACTTCAGCAAGATTTCGCTACTGAACAGTGTACGTCAGATTGGGTCTATGAGACTTTTCAGAAACCATGAGAAAAGCTTGATAGCAGCACTGGCCCCTCAGTGTGCGACGCAACGGAAGCATCATCAAGGCACAAAAGTTCGTAACCAAAAAATTGAATTGACATGAATCGGGCCCACGCTTTTGAACTGCTGCATTTCGCTCAAGCCCGGAAGCGAGTCATGAAAGCCACCTATGAAAAAAGCCGTCAGAACAGACGGCTTACGATGAAAAGAGGTTAATCCAAAATTATTTGTGCCAGAGCGAAGGATGGCTGTCTGGATTGCCGGGATTCGTACCGAAGTCATTCACGACGCCATTGGTTGTGATGGTGTAGCGAACCACCATTCCGGCATGCTCGCCATAGTAGATATTCTTTGTCAGGTAACCCTTGCCTTCAATAGAGCTGGTAGCGCCGCCGTCAGCGGGGACATCTTGCGGGTCAATGTAAAGGGTATCACCTTTCACACGTGCCTTCACATTAGCCGTGTAGTAGTTCCCAAAATTCTTGATGACAATATCAGTGATAGCATCACCTTCTTCTACCATCACTGAGTAGTTGGCAGGAGCAGAGATGGAGCCATCTTCTTCCACGTTCCAATTACCGAGGAAACGAGCTCTGTTTATTGTTTCGCAGTGAGAGCCTTCGTAGCCTGAAGGGCAAATGCAGCTTCCTTCATTACAAACGCTGCCATTTGCGCAAATCACAGCTTTGCACATATCCTCCTTACAGGCGGTGTAGGTAACTGCACCAAATCCGGCAAGTACAATGGAAGCGGAAATCAAAGCAGAGCGAAGTCTGGTGTTCATCGACGCGTAACGATTTTTGAGGGTAAAATTTATTCGGAGCTAAAGATAGAAGTATCAGGCAAAAATCCAAGCACAATATCCCCACATCGGCTAAGGCTAAGCTATTTACCCGCTTCTGCCTGCATCTTAAATGCCTTGATGCCTCTGAAAATAGCTTTCGCTATTTCCCATTGCCCCTGCTCTGAGTTCATATACGC
>CAYRJR010000028.1:10175-12249 GCA_964424655.1 uncultured Chitinophagaceae bacterium | reverse complement strand
CATTCTACCAGTACACCGGGCATGTAAGAACCTGCCAGCACTTCTAAGCTTTGCTGCTTGACGCCCAAATCCCGGCGGCCTTGCGCAGCAAACTGATTCTGAATTGCTGTGCCTAATTCGACGCTGCTACCCAAAAATGCTTTGGTGTATTGCGCAATAATGATGGCTGTCTGTGGGTCATTTTCATTGAGCAAATCCGGTTCATCCACGATTGATTCGCCATAGTCTGCCAGCGCCCGTGATTTTTGATTATTGCGGATAGAGCCCAGCACCAGGCTCTCTGTGCCTTGTAATGTGGTAGTGTGATGCCGGATACTTTTATACACGGTCTCCACGTGTTTCCGCCGCTTCCTGCCATGCCCCCGATAGACAGTTCGCGTGCCCGCCTTCACTTTTTCGTACCAGTAAGGTGTGGAGTTGATATGCACGGAAATGAATAAATCGGCACCTGCCTGATTGGCGATGGCATGACGCTCTTTCAGGGATGGATAAGTGTCGTCAGTACGGGTGTATATTACCTGCACATCACGCAAGCTGTCATTGATTAGCTGACCAATTTTCTTGACGATGGCCAATGTGAGATCTTTTTCATTCGAATAAGCACCACGGGCACCATAATCTTTACCACCGTGACCAGCATCTAATACCACTTTTGTGATTTTTTTGTTGGCCGCAACAGCAGGAATAGTAAACAAACAGCCCGCCAGCAGCAGGAACGATAGCCAAATTTTTCGCATCTGGTCTTTAGGAAAATGATTGATTCAGAGCAAACAGGCCAAGCCGGTAATTTTGCCCGCGCCTTCATGTTGCTTCGCGGTAAAAGTATTTTAAAAAGAGCGGCCAGGCTTCTGACGGCCTGTAGCTTAACGCTGATTTATGTCTTAGGGGGCAACCAGCCACTATGCGCACAAACCCAAA
Organism: uncultured Chitinophagaceae bacterium; assembly: GCA_964424655.1. Taxonomy (GTDB): domain Bacteria; phylum Bacteroidota; class Bacteroidia; order Chitinophagales; family Chitinophagaceae; genus UBA1952. Next base: position 11,331 of record CAYRJR010000028.1, on the reverse strand, counting down.
ACGACAGCAACACAATTGCGCAGCATCCTTCCGGCTTCATCAGCGACAGTGCTACCCGGGCTGACAGTGCAAGCCTAGTCCGGGATACCACATCACAACAGAGCCTTTCTGATTCATTAGGTATTCGCATCTCACCTGATGCCCTGCCTTCTGTAGTTACTGCCAGCGCCACAGATAGTGCCGTGCTGGACATAGACAGCAATCATTTTTTCCTCTATGGTGAGGCGAAAGTGCTTTATGAAGACCTCACGCTGGATGCAGACAAGGTGATGTACAATCAGGCAGACAATACCATTTCTGCTTCACCCCTGAGTGATACTGCAACCGGCCCGCGGCCTTCGTTTCAACAAGGCTCTGAGACCTTCACCTACGACTATCTGAAGTATAATTTCAAAAGCAAACGCGCCATTGTGCGCAATGCCCGGACACACTACGGCGAAGGTTTTGTGCTGTCACAACAAGTAAAACGAAACCCGGACAACAGCATTTATGGCTACCGTAGCCTGTATACTACCTGCGATTTAGATACCCCCCATTTCGGCATTCGTGCAAGACGGATTAAAGTAGTGCCGGGCAAAATCATTGTGGCGGGTGCGGCCAACCTGATGATTGAAGACATCCCAACTCCGGTATTCCTACCCTTTGGTGTGTTTCCGATTTCAGAAACCAGGCGTTCCGGTTTTCGCATCCCTTCCTATACTATCGAAGAACAACGTGGGCTGGGCCTGACGAATGGTGGCTACTATTTCCACTTCTCAGAATACATTGATGCTTTGGTGCTGGCTACCTTTTTCTCGAAGGGCAGTTATAGCATTGGCATTCGCAGCAATTATGCCAATCGCTACCACTATAATGGCGGTTTTACCCTGGACTATGCCTACAATAAAGTGGGTGAAGAATATGAACCAGGGGCACAAATCAATAAGCAGTTTGCCATAAGCTGGCGCCACCAGACTGACCCGAAAGCCCGGCCCGGGCAAAGCTTCAACACCAGCGTGAACATCACAAAGGGGAATTATTATCAGGACAACAGCTACAACCCGAATCAGATTCTCCAAAACCAATTCCAGAGCAACATTACTTACAGCAAAAGCTGGAGTGGACGCTTGCCGGCATCATTTACTGCCGCATTGCTGCATGACCAAAACACGCAGTC
>CAYRJR010000028.1:0-10165 GCA_964424655.1 uncultured Chitinophagaceae bacterium | reverse complement strand
TGGTGAATGTGACGCTACCCAATATCGTATTTAGCGTCTCAGGCTTCTCCCCATTTGCACGTCGTAATCCCGTGGGCAAACCGCGCTGGTACGAAAAAATCAACCTTTCCTACACCTTCAGTGGACTGGCCCGAACCAGTTTCTACGACACAGGCTTTAAACTTTCTACCCTAAGCCTGGATGACTTCAATATTGGCTTCCGTCACACCATTCCCATCACGGCCTCCTACACCATAGCCCGGTATATCAACTTTTCGATCAACGCGAGCTACAATGAGTACTGGCTCACGGATCGCTTCTTTCAGTTCTACAATGCAGGAGATTCCAGCCTGGATACCGTGAACCGAAAAGGCTTTTTTACTGCACGCGATTTCAGTGCATCTGCCCAACTTTCTACACGGATTTATGGCATGAAACGTTGGCGGCATGGCCGTCTGGCGGGTATTCGCCATGTGCTTACCCCCTCTTTTGGCATTGGATATATCCCTGATTATGCGGCCGCACCTTTCGGATATTATTACCAGGCACGCCTCAGTGCCAATAGCCCGGAAAGCTATTATTCTCCCTATGCCAACTCCGTTGTCGGCGTGCCTGGCTATGGACAATACGGGCGATTTGCCAGCAAACTAAACTTCGGTTTTGACAACAACCTTCAGATAAAAACCCGACAAGGAACCGACACGGGTGCCACCACGAAAAATATCAGCCTGATAGATGGACTATCTGCCTCAGGTCAGTACGATTTGGCTGCAGATTCTTTTGCCTGGTCTTTGTTTCGGGTCAGTTTCCGCACCAATATTTTAGATAAAATCAGCATGACTGCCGGAGCCGATTTTGACCCTTACGTGTACGACCACAACCTGGGAATGCGCGTCAACAGGCTATCCTGGAATGAAGGTGGCGGCCTGGCCCGTTTTCAGGATGCCAACTTCTCACTCTCTTCTTCCTTCCGATCCGGCAATAAAAACGATAAGGACGGAGGTGGCACCGGTGTGGTGATGCGTCCGACGGACTACTACAACTACCTTGACTTTAACATTCCCTGGAGCGTCAACATCAGCTACACAATGAACCTCACAAAGGATTATCGCACCTACCAGAATGGCGGAGATACCTTGGTGATGTCGCACAATGCCCGCGTGTCCGGCGACCTCAACTTGACCCGACACCTCAAGCTCAGCGTTACGACCGGCTACGACTTTAGTAACAAACAACTCTCACTGACTTCCATTGATATTTACCGTGACCTGCATTGCTGGGAAATGCACCTGGGCGCCATCCCCTTTGGGCCGCGCAAGAGCTATAATTTCACGTTGAATGTGAAAGCTTCCGTCTTGCAGGATCTAAAGCTGGTGCGTCGTCGAGACTATCGGGATGCTGCTTTTTAACCTGAGCCATTCACTAAGAAGTTTCGCGAAATTTGAGCACCGCCTGAACTGCTTTTCCGGCAATCTCAAATGGCAGATTGGTATCACAGATTGAATCCTTAAGCTTACGTTTTGACTGTCACATTCCTTGGCACAGGCACCTCTCAGGGGGTTCCCTTCATTGGCTGCAATTGCGCAGTGTGCCGCTCCTCAGACCCGCGGGATAAGCGCCTCCGCTGCTCGGTTTGGATACAACTTCCCCAGCTCAGTTTAGTCATAGATACCGGCCCGGATTTCCGCTACCAGATGTTGCGGGCAGATGTGCAGCAGCTCGATGCTGTCCTGTTCACGCATGGCCACAAAGACCACATTGCAGGCCTGGATGATATCCGTGCTTACAACTACCACCAGCAAAAGCCTATGGACATCTGGTGTACGGAAGAGACAGAAGCTTCCTTGCGCCGTGAGTTTTCTTATGTCTTCTACAATGCCAGCTATCCAGGCATTCCACAACTAAATCTTCACAGAATTCAACCTGGAGAAAACTTTTCCATCAATGGCGTTGAGATTATGCCCATTCGGGTGATGCATTACAAGCTCGAAGTAATCGGTTTTCGAATCGGGCCTTTCAGCTACATCACCGATGCCAATTACATCGCAGCAGAAGAATTGAACAAACTGCGGGGCAGCGAAGCCATCGTGCTGAATGCACTACGCCATGAGCATCATGTATCGCACTTCACGCTGGAAGAAGCCATTGATATCGCAAAAGAAATTGGTGCTGGAGCAAGCTATTTCACGCATATTTCACACCAATTAGGACTGCACGATTTGGTGGAGAAATCTTTGCCACCGAACATGCATCTTGCTTATGATGGCCTGCAATTAAACTTCAATTTCAAAGGCTGAAGAGCACAAAAAAATAATCAAATCCATTCATGAAAAGTATCATCACAGCTCTGGCACTTCTTCTTGTCGCTTTGCCCTCAATGGCGCAAGACTATTCCAACCAAAAAATCAAAGTAGGCCAGCAGGCACCCGAGATTCAGGAAGAAAATCCACAGGGGCAAATGCTGAGGCTATCAGAGCTGAACAAGGACCGAATCGTGTATCTCGATTTTTGGGCATCCTGGTGCGGCCCCTGCCGCCGTGCTTCCCCAGAAGTGGTGGCACTCTACAACAAGTATAAAGACGGAAGCTTTCGCGGTGCAAAAAAGGGATTTGCAATCGTCAGCGTGTCGCTGGATAAGCACAAAGATGCCTGGATGGCTGCTATTGCACAGGACGGCCTGTCCTGGCCCTTTCACATGAGCGACCTCGGAGGCTGGCAAAGTCAGGCCGCAGCAACCTGGGGCGTGCAAAGCATCCCTCAGTCTTTCCTGCTCGGACCGGATGGAAAGGTGATTGCCAAGTATAGCTATGGGCAGCATCCTGATGCCGATTTAGAGAAATTGCTGCGCAAGAAACACTGATTGCATAAGCATTTTGCTTACTTTCGCCGCTCCAAAAATTTTAGCCTAAGCATGGCAGGCCCCATGCACCAATCTGAAAGACATGAAGAAAGACATCCATCCTAAGAATTATCGCCTCGTCGTGTTCAAAGACATGAGCAACGACTATGCCTTCCTGACCCGCTCTACAGCCGCTTCCAGCGAGACCATCAAGTGGGAAGACGGGAATGAATATCCGCTCATCAAAGTGGAAATTTCACACACCAGCCACCCCTTCTACACGGGTAAGAGCGTGTTCGTGGACACTGCAGGCCGCATCGAAAAGTTCCGCAACCGCTACGCCAAGAAACAATAAGTATCCTCTTTCAAATGGATGAGGCTGTCTCAAAAGGGCAGCCTCGTTTTTTTTATTTTTTTTGCCAGCTTTTGTGCTCCTATGCAGCTTCCGTTGCGTCGCACACTGAGGGGCCAGTGCTGCCATGAGGCATTTCACGAAACTACATGCTACACCAACTGTGAAAAGCGGAAGAGCGAAATCCCGCTGAAGTGTGCGACGCAACGGCTGCCAAACAGTGAGATATAGCCGATAAAAAAACAATCATTACCGGCATCTGATAGCAACTCAATTTTATCCAGCACTTCGCTCATTCCTTCTTTTTCTTCTGGCAGCAATGGAAGCTGAATTAAACGATATCCGCCAACGGGAAGACCTGGTGGTATTACTGGTCAACACATTTTATGCGCGGGTGCGTCAGGATGAAATCCTCGGCCCTATTTTCAACAGCATCATCGGCGACAACTGGGGCCGGCACCTGAACATCATGTATGACTTCTGGGATTCCGTACTCTTCGGTTCGGCAAGCTACCGCGGACAAGCAGTGGGCAAACACGTCCAAATAGATAAGCAATTCAGGTTGGCCCCAGAACATTACGAACGATGGATCCACTTGTGGGGCAAAGCCGTGCTGGATCTTTTCGAAGGGCCAAATGCCACTCTGATTCAGGAACGGGCCCAAACTATGCTGCAGCTTATCCAGTTCAAAGTGGCGTATGCACGGAGCGGAAAATCCCTCTATTGATCCTTTAGGTTAGGGTATCTCTTAATTGGGTAAATGAAGCTGCGAGCCCGTATTATCGCAATTCCTTCCGTTCATTATTTGCCCCCCAAAAAACAGGTAGGCATCATGGCTTCATTCAACATTTCCGGGCAACTGATAGACTTGCATCAACGCAGTATATATCCGGCAGGCATCCAGGTGGAAGAGGGCATCATCACCCAAATTGAACGGCTTGCAAATGCACCACAGCAATACCTGCTTCCCGGCTTCGTGGATGCTCATGTCCATATCGAAAGCTCCATGCTCAGTCCGGCACGATTCGCACAAATGGCGGTCCGGCATGGCACGGTAGCAACTATCTCTGACCCCCACGAGATAGCCAATGTTTGCGGGGCTGAGGGCGTGCAATGGATGATAGACAATGGGGCAACAGTACCCTTCAATTTCTTTTTTGGTGCGCCATCCTGTGTACCGGCTACCCGCTTTGAAACCGCTGGTGCCAGCATGGATGCAAAGCAGGTGGAAGAGCTGTTGGCTTCACCAGATATCTGGTATCTCTCTGAAATGATGAACTACCCAGGCGTTCTTCAGAATGATCCGGAAGTGATGGCTAAAATCAAGGCAGCCAGGATTCGCCAAAAGCCCGTGGATGGCCATGCTCCGGGTCTGCGTGGCGCAGATGTGCTTCGATATGCAGGAGCAGGCATCAGCACCGACCATGAATGCACCCAGCTCGAAGAAGGATTGGAAAAAATCGCAGCCGGAATGTGGGTGCTCATCCGCGAAGGCAGTGCCGCAAAAAACTTTGAGGCCTTGCATCCCTTATTCAACAGCCATCCCGATAGACTCATGTTCTGTAGCGATGACAAGCACCCCGATAATCTGGCTGAAGGGCATATCAACTTGCTTGTGAAACGCGCGCTGGCCCTGGGTTATGACCTATTTGATGTGCTGCGTGCAGCTTGCATTCACCCGGCCCTGCACTACCATTTGCCATTAGGCTTGCTTCGACAAGGCGAGCCCGCCGATTTCATCGTTTTGGATAATCTGACTGACTGGCAGCCTACGGCGACCTATATCCGGGGGAAGCAGGTAGCAAGTAGTGGGAAGCACCTCTTTGAAGCACCCGCAGCGATGCCCATCAATCATTTTGAAGCACTCCTGCGTACACCTTCGGATTTTGACATCAACATTCCGCAACAAGGGAAACTGTATTGCATCGTGGCTCACGATGGGCAATTGGTCACTTCAGCAGAAAGCATTTCGCTGGATAGTATTTCCAGCAATTTTATTGACCAGGATATTCTGAAGCTCGCTATTATCAACCGATACGAAGCCAAGGCTACTGCTGCAATTGCCTTCATCAAAGGTTTTGGACTGAAGCGAGGCGCGATTGCTTCCAGTGTGGCCCACGACTGCCATAACATAATTGCTGTCGGTGCGGACAATGATAGCCTGTGCCAGGCCGTTAATGCAGTCATTCACGCAAAGGGTGGCATTGCTGCTGCTGATCAGGCCAGTGTCTCCTGCCTGCCCCTCCCCATCGCCGGCCTGATGAGCGATGAAAAGGCTGAGCAAGTCGGGAAGCAATATGCAGCACTCAGCCACCAAGCCAGGACAATGGGCAGCTCACTTCATGCGCCCTTCATGACTTTATCTTTCATGGCACTGCTCGTCATCCCCGCTCTTAAGCTCAGTGATCGCGGACTGTTTGATGCCGAAAAATTCTGTTTTACTACACCCTTTTCAGAAGAAGAAATTTCCTGAAAAAAGGACTTACGACTGATACACTTTCAGCGCTGCTTCCAGGCAATCCATTGCCTTGTTGATCGCTTCTTCATGCAACACGTAAGCAAGGCGCACTTCATCGCGCCCTTTGCCTGCACTGGCATAAAAACCACCGGCAGGAGCCATCATCACAGTAGAACCTTCATGAGAAAATTCTTCCAGCAACCACTGACAGAAAGCTTCGCTATCGCGAACCGGGAGCTTGGCCATAGCATAAAAAGCACCGCCCGGGTTGGGGCAAAACACACCCGGTATGGCGTTCAGCCTTTTCACCAGAACATCACGACGGGCCGTGTATTCGGCATGTACTGCATCGAAATAATCTGCAGGTAAATCCACGGCTGCCTCACCCAAAATCTGCGCAAAGCTGGGCGGCGACAGCCTGGCCTGAGCAAACTTCATTGCGGTATCCAACACTTGCTGGTTGCGGGTCACGAAGGCGCCAATGCGCCCGCCACAAGCGCTGTAGCGTTTTGAAATCGTGTCCATGAGTATGGCATTTTCCTCCAGCCCTTCTAAGGAAAGCGCAGAGATATGCTTGCGACCGTCATAACAGAACTCGCGATAAGCCTCATCGGAGAAGAGAAACAAGTCGTGCTTCAGGCAGATATCACGCAGCAATTCCAACTCTTCGCGGCTATAGAGATAGCCCGTAGGATTGTTTGGGTTACAAATCAGGATGGCCTTAGTACGTGTAGTGACGGCTTGTTCAAAGGCCTCAATAGGCGGAAGTGCAAAGCCGTTTTCAATATGGCTGGGGATAGGCACCACCCGCACGCCGGCTGCTGTACTGAAGCCGTTGTAGTTGGCGTAAAAGGGTTCCGGAATGATGATTTCATCGCCCGGGTCGAGGCAGGACTGAATGCCAAAAGCAATAGCCTCCGAGCCACCCGTTGTTACGATAATTTGGTTTTGGTTGATGGCAATGCCATTGCGGGAATAATATTCGACAAGTTTCCTGCGGTAGCTCTCAAAACCCGCGCTATGGCTGTATTCCAGTACCTGAATATCCGTGTGGCGCACTGCATCAAGAATAGCCTTTGGCGTCTCAATATCCGGCTGGCCAATGTTGAGATGATATACGTTGATGCCCCGTTTTTTGGCTGCATCAGCATAAGGGACAAGCTTGCGGATGGGCGAAGGCGGCATGTGTGCGCCGCGGTGTGAAATGACCGGCATAATGCGCACAAAGATACTTGGGCCGTTCCCTTAGGAAGCCGATTCGGCGGTAGCGTGTTCCGTTATTTCGTCCATGCTGATTCCGTTATGGCTTTCATCATATACGCAGGAACCATCGCGGATGAGCAAGACCTGCGGGCTGGCATGTGGTACCTGAAAATCGGTTGCAATCTTATTGGAAAGCTCCCGGTGGCGGAGCAAATCGAGATAGTAAAAAATAACGCCTTCCGGAGTTGCGGCTCGTTCCAAACGGCTCTTTGCCATGTTGGATATTTCGCAACGGGTGCTGTGCTTAAAAATAACAACCGGATGCTCCTTGCTTTGCTGCTTCAAATCGGAAAACTGTGCTTCGTTGATGAGTTCATTCCAGACCATGCCACAAAGTTCCGACTGTAAGAAAAATTCAATTCCTCAGCAAATGCAAAATCTCCCATCCCTATTTTTCCTGAACCGTTGCTCACACAATCATGCTCATATCTGAATTTCATTTTGCGCAAAACATCCTTTACCAATCTCAGATTTGCTACAGACATTCGCCCGCCGATAATCGCTTCTCCAAGCGAACCCATTCATTCTAATTATCGAAAAACATACCCATGAAGCACGCATTCATCTTCCCCGGACAAGGCGCTCAATTCTCTGGAATGGGCAAGGCACTTTATGACCAAAATGCCCAGGCTAAGGAATTATTCGAGCAGGCGAATGAACTACTCGGCTTCCGGATTACCGACATCATGTTTGCTGGCAGTGCCGAGGACCTGAAGCAAACCCGGGTCACTCAGCCGGCTATTTTCCTGCATTCCGTCATCTTATTTGAAACCACGCCAGGACTGAAGCCAGACATGGTAGCCGGGCATTCACTCGGTGAATTTTCTGCAATGGTCGCAGCGAGGGTACTCAGCTTTGAAGATGGCCTCATGCTGGTGTCCAAGCGTGCCTCAGCCATGCAAAAAGCCTGCGAACGCAACCCTTCTACGATGGCTGCTGTGCTGGGATTGGAAGATGCAAAAGTGGAAGAAGTACTGGCACAAATCCACGATGAAGTGGTGGTTCCGGCCAACTACAATTGTCCCGGCCAACTCGTCATCTCGGGTAGTATTTCGGGAATTGAAAAAGCCTGCGAGGCATTGAAAGCCGCCGGCGCCAAACGCGCCCTGCCGCTGCCTGTAGGTGGTGCCTTTCACTCGCCCCTGATGGAACCCGCCCGTGAAGAATTGGAGGCAGCCATCATGGATACTCAGTTTCGCAATCCTACCTGCCACGTCTTCCAAAATGTAGATGCCCAACCTTACATAGACACCAGCTCACTCCGCCAAAACCTCATCAACCAACTCACCTCACCTGTGCGCTGGACGCAAAGTGTGCAGCACATGGCTGCCAACGGCGCCGGTATTTTCACAGAAGTCGGGCCAGGAAATGTGCTGCAGGGACTCGTTAAAAAAATTGCACGTGATGTAGTGACGGAAGGCATCAGCTAAGGATAATTTCTGGCAGATGTGACTTATGCGTAGCTCTTTAATCTTCGTTATCTATCTGGCAGCCTTGTCGCTCCTGAGTGGCTGGCTGATGAGCCGCATGTCCTGGATTGGTCGTGTGGGCATTAACCTTTTTCATCGTGATTATCGCCTGCTGAAATATTGGTACAAAGGCGCCGTACTCGTATTCGTCCTACTGCTGCTACTCTACCTCTTGCAAAGCTTGTTGCAGCGCCAGCTTGCACCTTCAAAAGGAAAAGCAATTCAGATTCTGGCAATACTGGCAGCACTGGCAGGACTCTGGCTCACTTATCACGACTTTCAAACAGACTACTCACATCACATCCTAAAAGAGCGATTTCATCTTGGCGTTTATCTGTTCTGGCTGGGTTGGATTAGTATCAGTCTGCGGTTGCTTTGGCCGAGGAAGCCAGCGATAATGCACGACTGATCCAGTCTTTTTTTCTGGCAGGAAAATTTTCAAAAACCTACTTGTAAAATTTCACCTAGCTAAAAATTCAGCCTAACACAATTCCTTCATGGCTTCATACACAGCGAAGACATCTTCGAATGTGTTGTAGAGCGGCACGGGTGCCATACGGATTACATCTGGTTCACGCCAATCGGCTATGATGCCTTTGGCACTGATAGCTTCAAACACTTCCCGCCCTCTTTCCTGAAACAAAAGAGAGAGCTGACAGCCCCGATGCGCGGCATCTTTGGGTGTGATGATGGTAAAAGGTAGCTCTTTCAATTGGTTGAGCAGGTATTCAAAATAGGCCGTCAACCGAAGGCTTTTCTTACGCAGTTCCGCCATACCCGCCTTGTCATAGATATCCAATGCTGCCCGGTGCGCCACCATGTTAAAGACCGGGGCATTACTCATCTGCCAGCTTGCAGCTCCACGTTGCGGGAAGAAGCCTTTCTTCATTTGAAATCGTGTGTCTTCTTCATTACCCCACCAACCCGCCAGCCGGAACGTGCGTGGGTCATCACCATGATGGCTGTGCACAAATATGCCGCCCACTCCACCCGGACCACTGTTGAGGTATTTGTAAGAACACCAGCAGGCAAAATCTACATTCCAGTCGTGGAGTTGCAGGGGCACATTACCCACTGCATGGGCCAGGTCAAAACCTGCATAAGCCCCCACCCGATGTGCCGCTTCGCTGAGGCGTTTCATGTCGAAAAGCTGCCCTGTGTAATAGTTCACCCCGCCAAAAAGCAGCAAGGAAAGCGATGAGCCGGCAGCTTCAATTTTTTCCAGAATATCTTCTTCGCGCAGCGTATGCTCTCCCTCACGAGGGGCCACTTCAATGATAGCATCCTCGGGCTTGAAGCCCCACATGCGCACCTGCGTCTCCATCGCATATTGATCCGAAGGAAAAGCCCCCGCTTCCATGATGATTTTATAGCGCTTCTTCGTAGGACGATAAAAGGAAATCATCAGCAGATGCAGATTCACCGTGAGCGTATTGGCCGCCACGACTTCATGAGCCTCTGCCCCCACAATCCTGCCTAAACTTTCCGAAAAAAGATGATGATAAAACAGCCAGGGGTTGCGTGCCTGTGTGTGCCCTTCTACGCCTAAGCTGGCCCAATCTTCCAGCTCTTTTTGCATCAGGTAGCCTACACTTTTGGGCTGAAGACCGAGCGAGTTGCCACAGAAATACCGAGCATCACGCCCCTCATGCTGAGGGAAAAGAAAACGTTCGCGAAAAGGATAGAGGGTGTCGGTCTGATCTAAGTTTCGGGCAAATTCGGCGGTAGTCTCAAAGACATCAGTCATGCAGGGCACTTTTTTGTAAGTGGGCAAAGGTAGCAGCGTCCCAATTTTTCGAAAGGAA
>CAYRJR010000027.1:0-20772 GCA_964424655.1 uncultured Chitinophagaceae bacterium | reverse complement strand
AGAGGAAGAGAAAAAGGAAAGGCCAGCGTTTCTGCTGACCTTTCCTGTAGAGTAGGGAAGACAGGATTCGAACCTGCGACCCCCTGGTCCCAAACCAGGTGCGCTACCGGACTGCGCTACTTCCCTTCAAAACAGCAGCTCGAGTGAGCAATAGACCTTCCAGGTCTTTGAGACCTGGAAGGTCTAAACCGTCTGCGGTGAGGGCGGGATTCGAACCCGCGATACGCTTTAAAGGCGTATGCCAGTTTAGCAAACTAGTGGATTCGGCCTCTCTCCCACCTCACCAATTGATTGTGTTTGAGAAAACAGAGTCAGACCCTGATTCCGAAAGGACGGCAAAGATAGCGGGAGCAACAGAAAGAATCGGGCAATTTTTCAGACTTTTTTTCGTCATTCTGTCCGGCTCCAAACCGTCGTCCTACCTATCAGAGAAATGCCAATATAACCTCGAATATTCAACTCATTTTCATTCGCAAACTTGATGATACAGCTATACGTTTTCCCGTTCTTGGGGTCATAAATTTCACCATCTTCATAATTGCCCTCATCAGTCTTCACAAAACGCTTCAGGATAGCCAGGCCAAGTATGGGGCGCTGCCTCAGGTTCGGATTCTGATTATTATCGTCCAGTTTAGGTTTTCCATCACGCAAGGGCTCTTTTAACCAAATAATCTTCCCCCAATACTTCTGGTCTTTGGCTAAGTAAATCTGAATCTTGGCTGTCTTTTCCTGATTATACCACACACCTTCAATCCGGTCTTTTGCAAAGGCACTATACCACGGGGCAAAAGCAAAGGCTACGCTAAACAGGAGCAGGAAACTCAGACGCTGGTACTTCATCACAGTTAGGATTTGATTGTCCTAAAAATAAGATGCAAGGCAAGAAAAAGGTAGCAGTGGTAACTGCACATTATTCCAAGCGGATGCGCCCGGAATAAATTCGGCCATCTTGCTCCACCCGATAGATATAGATCCCCTCGGGAACATTCGGCAAGTGCATCGGTGTAGCACCAGGCCAGATCTGACTGGCTATACGTTTCCCTGAAACATCGAAAAGCAGGCACTGAGCAGGCCGGGCACTTAAGCCTTCAAAATTGAGGGAACCACCAGCACGAACTGGATTCGGGAAGGCCTTCAAAGATGTATTGGGTAGCACCTGAGCGGCAACACTATTCGGGTTAGAAACCGGAGCAAGTACAAAATCCCAGACACCACGACCATACGTACTGAAGCGAACAGTACGAATGCTGGGTAAGTATTCTACAGTACGCCACACGCAGCCCGGAGTATTGGACTGAATCAGCGGATACCATTGCTGCAATGCAGTCACAAATACATAAGGCCCTGCATCGGTTGCGGCGAATATCAAAGAATCTCCTGGTGTGGCAGCCAGCGTATTGACTAATGTAGCCGGCAGGCCCATACTCATTGCAGTAAACGAGCGACCTGTATCATGCGAAACATAAACACCCGGATTGCTATATCCGCTGCCACCAAAATAAACAGTACCCTTATCCTTTCGGCTGGGCTCAATACAGGAGCCATAAAGCCAATAAGGTTTGGGCCCGGTAAAAGATGAAGTCTTTTGCCAGGATGCACCTGCATTGATGCTGTGGAAAAAGCTACCATCTTCTGTTGCGGCAAACCATAGTCGGCCATCTGTGGGGCAAACGGCCAGCGTAGAAAGTCCGGCAGTACCTGTGCCCGATGCTGCACGGAAGTCAAAAGGAAATTGTGAAGCAGAAATGGTACCATTTCGAAGGCTAAGCTTCGTCAGATAAGAGCCTGCTCCCCCGGTAATATTTCCGCCACCAATTAAAATATCGTCATCAGGACCGGGCAGGCTGGCCGTGGGCAACATCCACGACGCATTTGACTTTTGGCTGCCATTCATTTGCCAGTTGGCGATTGCGTTTGGTGAAGAAAGTGTCGGTCCATAAATGGTAACCCAACCGCCGGGGTATTCAGCCCAAAGCATACCGCCAGAGCCGGAAATACAGAGCTGGCCATAGTCACCGCTGATGAGCTGATTCTGTGTGAAGGTGCCTGTGCCTCCAGCCATAATTGTATGGCATAGCCCCTGATCCTGCATGCCGGAAAAAAGGACAGAAGGGTTATTGGGGTCGGTGATGTGATCCCAGAGCTGATTCACCTTAAGGCCGCTGAGTGACATATTGGATACAGTAGCGAGGTAATCATTGGAATAATAAGCGCCACCATCCGTACCAATGATGCAGAATTCATTTCCGGAAGCATCCTGAAAGAAATCTATCGCCTGGATATCGGCATGAAGCTTCGAAGATTCGTGGCCATAGTAATCGCCCCAGTTATTCACCTTGGTGAAGTTCAGACCGCCATTGCTGCTGCGATATGCTTCCGTATTGCCATAGAAAACTTTGCCAGGCACTTTGGCTGAAGAAGAAAGCAGGTTCCAGGAGTTAGAAGCGAGGTTGCTGACGAATGCCCAGGTAGCACCGGTATCAGCAGAAGAATAAATCCCGTCATTGTCTAACAGCGCATATAATTGCAGCTTGCCTGAATTGACAATGCCTGTCAATTCAGATTGTACACCTGTACTTGGGAAAGCTCCGGTAGCATGAATAGGCATCACTGTGCCTTGCTTCAATTGATACAAAGTATCTGGCCCACTCGACCAGACTCCGAGCATATACAATTCGCCACTACCATAGGGATTGTAGCAGCCGAATTGCAGATTGCTGGCACCCGGGAAGGTGTATATTTTGGAAAAGCTCTTTCCGGTATCCGATGAATAATACACCCAGGTTGCCTCACTCCAGGGGCTGGAATTCCATCCATGCACAATAGCATATACAGAATGTGCCGAATCATTCACGCTGACGATATCCTGAACTCTATTTGCACCCCACTGCACCGGATAAGAAATCCCGGAAGCCACATTAAGACTCAGGCCGCTGTTGTCGGTATAAACGAGTTGGGTGTCGCGGGCCATCATTATCCGGTCGCGGCCTCCACTAATTGTTGATATTGCCAACACTTTTGATGCAAGCTGAAAGCCATCATTGAGCAAAGTCCAGGTACCGAGAGGTGGTGTAGTCTTCCAGAGTGTCCCGGCATCACTCAGGCCATATAACACATTGCGGGAAGCATTGTAAGCAAATGAAGACATCCTCCCTGCTGTGTTGGTGTTGCCCCGTTCATACCAGGTACCATTCACTTGGCCACCAGCAAAACTTCCGGCTCCTTTTTGCGCTACGAGGCCTTGCTTGTAGGCTTCATTTTCTTCTGCATTTTGCAATTCAATTTTGCGCCAGTCAGTGCCCGGTGCTGCACGGTGGCTCAGATTCAGATATGCATTGATGATTGCCTGCTTGCTCCCTTCTTCCTCACCTTCTTCTTCGGCACCACCCGGAATTCGATGCTGACTTTCAATGTAAGAAAAGGCATAATTACCGATGCCATACAGAGCTATTCCCGTACTGATACAAAGAAGTGTAAACAGGGCAATTTTGCTTGTCTTCATTTAAAAAATGTCGCTTATGTACGGCATTCGTAAAGTTAGGGATTGTAGCCTAGCGCTTGCCAAATGGCGACATGCCACCAGGCATCATGCCGGGCATGCCCATACCGCGCATCTTACCCATCATACCCATCATCTGGCGCATTTGTTCAAACTGCTTCATGAAGGCATTCACCTCCTGAATGCTTTTGCCAGAGCCTTCCGCAATACGCTTGCGGCGATTACCATCTATCACATCGGGGTTGGCGCGCTCGTATGGAGTCATGGAATTAATCATGGCTTCTACTCCTTTAAAGGCATCGTCCGAAATGTCAATGTCTTTGATGGCCTTGCCGACGCCGGGCATCATGCCCAGCAAGTCTTTCAGGTTGCCCATCCTTTTGATTTGCTGAAGCTGCTCCTTGAAATCGGCAAAGTCAAACTTGTTCTGGCGAATCTTTTTCTCCAGCTTCTTTGCCTGCTCTTCATCAAATTGGCTCTGTGCGCGCTCTACCAGTGAGGTGATGTCACCCATTCCCAGAATTCGCTGGGCCATGCGCTCCGGATAAAAAACATCCAGCGTATCCAGCTTTTCACCCATGCTCACAAACTTGATGGGCTTGTCCACTGTGTATTTGATGGAGAGTGCAGCACCGCCACGCGTATCGCCATCCAGCTTGGTGAGCACCACTCCGCTGAAGTTGAGGCGGTCATTGAATGCCTTGGCTGTGTTCACAGCATCCTGACCAGTCATGGAATCTACCACAAACAAGATTTCCTGAGGCTTCACTGCATCCCGGATATTGGCCACCTCCTGCATCATCAGCTCATCCACAGCCAAGCGGCCCGCAGTATCAATAATGACCACACGATTGCCCTGCTCTTTTGCCTGCGCCACCGCAGCTTTTGCAATAGAAACAGCATCCTTGTTTTCGCGGTCGCTATATACCGGCACATGAATCTGCTCGCCCAGCACATGGAGCTGGTCAATGGCTGCAGGACGGTAGATGTCTGCAGCAGTGAGCAAAGGATTGAGGCCTTTCTTACTTTTTAAAAAATTAGCCAGCTTGGCGGAGAAGGTCGTCTTACCCGAGCCCTGGAGGCCTGCTATCAGGATAACCGTTGGCTTTTGGGAAAGGTCTAATTCGCTTTGGATGCCGCCCATCAGGCTGGCCAACTCGTCCTTCACGATTTTCACCATGAGCTGGCCCGGCGAGATGGAATTAATCACCTTCTCACCGGCAGCTTTTTCCTTCACCTTATCGGTGAATTCCTTGGCAATTTTAAAATTGACATCCGCGTCCACTAAGGCACGACGGATTTCTTTGATGGTGCCTGCGACGTTGATTTCAGAAATGCGGCCTTCACCTTTTAACTGTTTGAAGGCGGTTTCGAGCCGCTCACTGAGGTTATCGAACATGCTATTTATTCTTTAAAAAATCAGGGATTATTGCCCGCTGATACAGCGCTGCAACGGGGGCGCGAAAATACAGAAACGCCTCGTTGTCTCTTTGCCAAACCATACTTTGAACAGCCAATCAGCAAGGCCTCTTTTTATACCAATACCCTCAATTCAATTTTTTAAAAAAAAGCAAACAATTGCCACAGCCCCCAAAACGGTTTGAATTGAACGCTGCTGGCACACATATTCCCTTATTTTTGCGCCCCTTGCTATGTGCGCTCTTCGCCAGGTTTCTATCTTCCTTACCCTACCACTGTTGCTTCTTTTAGCCTCTTGCTCTGGTTATGAGCAAGTGCGCAAAAGCTCCGATGTCAATCTGAAGCTGTCCAAGGCTAACGAATATTACGACAAGCATCAGTATCAAAGGGCCAACGAACTGTATCAGGACTTGATGCCTGTCTTGCGTGGCACCCGCAACTATGAGCAGCTTTTTTATCATTTTGCCTATTCTTTCTACTACATGAAAGACAATGGCTCGGCTGCACTCTACTTCAAGAATTTCAACAATTACTTCCCCAATAGCCCCGACGCAGAAGAGACGGAATTCATGTATGCAAAATGCCTCGTGAATATGTCCCCCAAAAGCAGCCTCGACCAGTCGAACACGCTCAAGGCAATGGAAGCACTGCAATCGTTCATCAACACGCATCCTCAAAGCAAACGCCTGGCCGAAGCCAACACCTACATGGATGAACTGCGCGGCAAACTGGAGCGGAAAGATGCAGATGCCGCCAAGCTCTATTACAATATCGGTCAGTACCGCGCAGCTTCGGTGGCATTTGAAAATGTCATCAATCAATATCCCGAATCCACAAGCAACGATTACTACCAGTTCATGGTGCTGAAATCTTTGTATGAATATGCCAACAGCAGTGTGGCTGAAAAGCAAGATGAGCGCTATGCCAATGCCATCGCTGCCTTCAATGCACTACGCAACCAATATCCCAAATCAACTTATCTCACCGAAGGCGAGCACATCGTCGCCCGTGTCCAAAGCAACCTAAAGAAATAAAAATCTGCCATGAATACACTTTCCAAGCGCCCCAATGCATCCGTCTCTCCTCTGATTGAAACCCGCGACGTGATTGCCATGAAAGACAAGACCGGCAATCTCTATGAAAGCATTACCGTAATTGCCAAACGCGCCAATCAAATCAACATCAACATCAAGGAAGAGTTGCACCGCCGCCTCGATGAATTCAACACTATCCTTGGCGACAACATGGAGGAAGTGAGCGAAAACAAAGAGCAGATTGAAGTGAGCCGCCAGTATGAGCGCCTCGCCAACCCTGCCCTTCAGGCTACCACCGAGTTCATAAACGATGAGATTTATTACCGCAAGTAAGTCCTTCCAAAACTGATGAGCCGCCGGCTCTTTGAAGGAAAGCTGCCTGTGGGTGGCTTTTCTTGTTTAGGCCCTCACCTTTCTTCCTACCACTGACGAACGAACCCGTGCACATGAAATACCATCACCTTTTCTTCGACCTCGACCATACCCTTTGGGATTTCGACACAGCCTCTAAACATACCTGGCAACGGCTCTACGAACAGTATCACCTCGCAGAGCAAGGCCTGCCCGACTTCGACACATTCTTTAGTTGCTACTGCCGCCACAACGACCGGCTCTGGGAGCGCTTTCGTGCCGGATTTATCAAGCGGGAAGACCTACGCTGGAAACGCATCTGGTACACACTGCTCGACTTCAAAGTGTATCAAACCGAGCTGGCACAAACACTCAGCAAAGCCTATTTAGAACAACTCCCGACACAATCTGTGCTCATGCCCGGCGCACTGGAACTGCTCCTATATTGCCAGCCCCGGTACAGCTTACACCTCATTACAAATGGCTTCGAGCAAACCCAACGTCAGAAGCTTCAGCACAGCGGCATTGAACATTTTTTCCAAGAAATATTCAGCTCTGAACGCTGCAACAGCATCAAGCCGCAACCAGAGATTTTTCAATTTGCCCTCCGCGAAACCGGTGCCGTCCTACGCGAAAGCCTGATGATTGGTGATGCCCTCGATATTGACATTTTAGGTGCCGAACGTGCCGGTATGGACAGCGTCTATTACAACCCCCGCAAGCTGCCTCACGAAAGCAACCCTACCTATGAAATCGCACAGCTCAGCGAGCTGATGCAACTGCTATGAACCAAGAAACACCTCCTGAGTAAGTGTGTTGGTTTGAGGGAATTTTTTTCCCGGCTTAAGGTTCGCTATGCAGCATCCGTTGCGACGCTCCGTTCAGCAAGATTTCGCTGTTCGGCTTTCCTCGTGTTGGGTGGTTCGGGCTTTGGGAATAGCCTGTATTTTCTGCTCAGTACCTGGCAATAAGAGGCAGTTCTTGCACATACCTCGTTAACAATCCATTCACCCAACCTTTTTCATAAAATTGTCGTCTTATTGACTGTCATGCACAAGGGAAAGATGGCGCTGTATCCAACTATAAGTTCACCATCAAATAGAACAGTGATGAAAAAGTTTCTTTTTGTGGCTGTATGTGTCACAGGACAACTTATAGCAAGCATAATTGACGCTCAAACCTTGCCGAAGTATGTTTATTCTTATTCTCCCGGCTTTCCTATTGCAGAAACTGGAGGTTTCTATAGTTCAGGATCGGCAAAGTTGCAATGGATTTACCGTCCCTCCGAACTGCCGGGTCTTCCAGCCGGGCCGCTGCGTTCGGTGTACTTCAGAGTGGGCTTTGTCATAATTGATCCCGATAACAACGACAGTCTATCAATTACACATAATCCTACAATTTATGACAGTGTACGGGTGAAGATGGGTTCTATCCCTATTCAGGACACCACCTTTAAGGATACGCTGTGGTTTGGGCAGCAGTATAGTCTGATGAAAAGGAGCCTGACGCAGGTGTTCTTTCAGCCTAAGGTTACGATATACGGGGCCGATTCCATAGGCACCTGGGTGCGCTTCCCGATAGACGAATTCAGCTATAATCCCGGCATGAACCTCGTGGTGGAGTTGGATCGGGGATACCAGGCTGAGAACAATGGTTTCGGTATTATGACGAGTAATCAATGTACCAAATGTGCGCTGGGAACCTTTTACGACTCAGCACGGAGTGGCAATTGGCCCAGGAACTCCCAGGCAGACATCGGCTTCGACGATGCAACCGGCGCAGTGGGCGGGCTGGTCAATTTAAAGGGCTTCTACACCTATCCCAATCCCAGCGAGGGCCTGTTCACGGTAGGCTTCGAGCCTTGGGGCACTCAGGCATCTACGGTGCAGGTATCGGTCAGCGACATGGCCGGGCGGCAAGTGTGGCAGCGCAGCTATCAGGGTGTGCAGGCCAGCCTGTTCACCACCAATGTGGACTTACGCGGGCGGCCCAAAGGCATCTACCTGCTGCGGGTGCAGTCGGGCGATGCGCAGGCGCTGCAAAGGGTGGTGGTGGAATGAGTGAAACTGAGATTTTCTCAAACAGGCCGCTCATTCGGGCGGCCTGTTTTCGTGGGATAAATGCTACTTCCACTTCTGCAAAAAATCAAACAGTGGAGAAAGTTGCTTCGTGTGCGTGATTCAGAAACAAGTTTTGGAGCAACACATTGTAAGCAGGAACATTCCTCAAAAAAAGGCTGCCTGGTTAAGGCAGCCTCTATTGCAAACAGCAAGTGCTTGGCTTATTGCACCACGAACTTGCCGAACATCGTTGACGAGTGGCCGGGGAAAGTGCAGAGGTAATCATAGCTGCCGGCAGGAGGGGCGGAAAACTTGATGGTATCGCTTTCGCCACCACCCAAAAGCTTGGTGTGCGCAATGATTTCACTGCTCAACTTCTGAGGGATGAAATTGGGGTCGCCGGAGGTGCGGGCAGCCTCATCGAAGGCGTGCATATCGGTGCCTTGTTGCAGCAGCACGAAGTTGTGTCCCATAGCCGTCTTAGGCATCTTGCCGGAGTGGTGGAAGATGAGGGTGACTTCCTGACCTGGCGCTACGTGCAGCAGTTGTTTGTCGTACTGCATCTGGTCGGAGCCGCTCAGTTCCAGTGTCACTTCTTTAGAAGGTGCGGGGGCAGTTGTGGTGGTGGTGGCCGTGTCGGCAGCGGGTGCGCTACTTTGGTTGCCGCCTGAATTGCAGGCAAAGAGGGTCATGGAAAGCGCGCCGAAAGCGAGCATACCGAAGCGTAATACTTTCATGTTGAAAAATGTTAGTGGTGTGCGTTTTGAGTTAAAAAATTCGTGCCAAAAGTAGGGTTAGGAAATCGCCTGCTTCCTGATAAAAATCAATTCCAGTCAGCTAGTCCGTATTGCTTACTGGAAGGCTCAGTTTCCGTCAAAATTTGCTGCCAGCATTTTTCCATGCACCAAAGGCGTGGCAAGCGCCTTATTAAAGTCACTCCATATCTCTGCTACAACTTCTGCTGCCGGCCTGATGCCCTGAATGAGTGCACTCACCTGCCCTATTTCCAATTCGCCAGCTTCCAGGTCGCCTTCAGACATACCTTTTTTAGCGCGGGCATGTCCCAGTAGTGTCGTCAGTTCTTCCACAGTAGCCCCACGAAGCTCTGCAGCCTGCACGGCTTGATAGAAATTGTTTTTCAGCAGACGCACCGGTGTCAGGCTTTTTAAGGAAAGATGGGTATCCCCTTCTCCGGCAGCGACCACGGCTTCCTTAAATGCCTGATGGCTCGATGCCTCGGGCGTTGCCACAAATCGGCTTCCAATCTGGACTGCCTCCGCACCCAGCACCATCGCAGCCAGCATGGCCCGGCCTGTAGCAATACCACCGGCAGCAATCAGCGGGATAGACACGGCCTCGCGAACGGCTGGGATGAGGCACATAGTGGTAGTCTCTTCTCGTCCATTGTGCCCGCCAGCTTCAAATCCTTCCGCCACCACGGCATCCACTCCGGCATCTTCACTCTTGCGGGCAAACTTGGAAGAGCTGACCACATGCACCACTTTAATGCCTTCAGCTTTGAGCGTGCCGGTCCAGGTTTTGGGATTGCCGGCAGAGCTAAACACGATCGGCACTTTTTCTTCCAGGATGATAGCGACATGCTTGTCAATGTCAGGATACAAGAGGGGCAGGTTGATGCCGAAAGGCTTGTCTGTGGCTTCTTTGCAGCGACGGATATGATGACGAAGTACCTCCGGATACATGCTGCCCGAGCCAATTAATCCCAGTCCTCCGGCATTACTGACTGCTGAGGCAAGCTTCCATCCGGAAGCCCAGATCATACCTGCCTGGATGATGGGATATGAGATGCCAAAAAGGTTTGTGATTCGGTTTTCCATATTGGGGGAAGGAGCAGGAATAGAGGAGTGGTGAATGGGTTACGTGTGGTTGCAAGTCAGGCTTTGAATAGCCCTTTGTGCGCTGAGTAGTCTTTCTTCTTTGCTGCCACGAATTTCGGCCCAGGGGCAGCCGGAGTGTTGCACAATGTCACGGTATTGGTGGTAGAAGTAGCGGCGATCCTGGTCGTTGGGGTGCTCCCGTTGCGGGTCGGGCTGCCAGGGGATATCGGTGTCCGTGAGCAGATATAAATCATAACTACGCGCAGCAATGGCTTCAAGGATGCGACAATCACAATAACCATAGCGGGCTTCGCTCCACACTTTGAGCACATACAGATCTGTGTCGCAAATCAGGATATCATTTGTCTGCCGGGCACCTTCATCTTCCCAGACCAACTGCCCCAATGCAATCTGAAGCAAGTCGGCTTCTTCATAAGGCCGGTCAATATGATCGAGATACTGACGGGCATATTCCGGTACCCAATTCGTGTGTAAAGCATCTGCCAGAGCGGCACAGAGCGTGCTTTTTCCAGTACACTCGGGGCCAATGACGACCAGCTTTTTCGGGGCAGACACAGCTCAAAAATAGGTAGTGATTCATGCCTGATTTTGCCAGACAGATTACACTATAAAATAGCTTTTGGCTGTACAGGCTGAGCGGCTATCTTTGCCGTCCTTTAGGCGGTGCGGTAGCTCAGTTGGTAGAGCAATGGACTGAAAATCCATGTGTCGCCGGTTCGATTCCGGCCCACACCACAAGACAAACCTCTTTGCATGTGCAGAGGGGTTTTTTCTTTTAGGGATATGGCTTGAGACAAACAATTTTCTGGCTCTTACTCCGTCATCTTTCCTATAAGCGTGATGAATGCTGACCGGCCCACATGTTCATTTGCTTCCCCGCTATTTATCACGCTTTGGGCTGCCAAATTTTTGTTAAGGTGCGTATTTGCTTAAACCCAGACATCCCCAGTGAATCGGAGCCTGAAGGCATTCCTCCTTCTTGTAATTCAGAAGCAAATGAAACTTCCAAAATCACTCGCCAGCATCCTATTCCTTTTAACGGTTATCTACTTTTCCTCTTGCAGGAAGGACATTCAGTTGGAGCAACTGGTGAAATATGACACCGTATCCAACCATATCGTTGTGGACACAACAGCGCAGGGATATATCCTAATGTCTCCGTTCACAAGTCCGTTAGATAGTGGTGCCCTGATTGTGATGGATGGCAAGGGCAATATTTTAAAGCAGAAGCGAACGGCCTATGGCGTAATGAACTTTCGGCGCTGGGTACTGAACGGGCAAGTGCGCTATACCTGGGCCATGTATGACCCTACCAAATACGTTATCCCGGTCATCAACAATTATTGCTTCACCAGCTATCTCGCAGACTCCAACCTCAATGTGATAAAGACAATTAATCTTATCGCTCATGGTGACATCTCAACAGACCAAAACCAAACTACGGATCTACATGACTTCATCTATCTGGACGATAATCACTATTTCACCCTGTCATATTATTTAAAGACTGTCCATAATGTCCCGGCAAATCTTGCTCCGAATGGCGATCCGCAGGTGGTCTGTCCGGTCATTCAGGAAGTGCAAAATGATCAGGTAGTGTGGCAATGGGAGGGAAGCGACTACCCGGAGTTCTATAGTACCAGTGTTGAGGAAAACAACTTTGCGGATTCGCAGACTCCTCAGGATTATATGCACCTCAATTCCATGATTCTGGATCCGAAGGATAATAATCTCATTGTCTCTTGCAGAAACCTGGACCAGGTTTTCAAGATTAATCACACTACGGGTGCCATCATGTGGCGCTTGGGTGGCAGCAACAGCGACTTCCCGGTTTCCGACTTTCAGCAGTCTTTGCGCCAGCATTTTGCCAGCCTTACTGATAATGGTCAGACCCTGATGATTTTCGATAACGGTCTTGCAGGCGTTCGGGCAAGCAGTCGCATCCTTGAGTTCCAATTGGATGAAACCAATAAGGCTATTAATGGCTTCCGGGCCTTCAACATCCCTGAACCCTTTAGTCAAATCATGGGAAGCGTTCAAAAATTCGGCACACACTATTTCATCAGCGGGGGCTCCGCCCGTTACTATTTAGACATCAACTACCTGACCGGTGAAAAATATCTTGAGGTAAAAAATCCACTTCAGAGCTACCGCATCTTCAGAAGTCTGAATTAGAAAATGGCAGCAACAAATTGAATACTTGCCGACTTGACCGCAAAACTCAGATGACCGTCTTGACAATTTTCAAGACTTCATTCAGGATTTTCAACAGCCTTTTGAGCCACTTAGGTAGTTTTTCAACCAGAGATTCAAAGCTGCTTTTACCGGTTTCTACATTGTCCAGGCCTTCGTCCAGTTCATCGTCTGGGATATCGGAGTCTTCATGAAGGCCTCCATAACGAGTATGGAAATAATCCAGCTCTTGCTGCAATAACGGCAACGTGCCTTCATCTGCCGCATCAATATCCGCAAGTGCAAAGCGTAATGCTTCCGCAACATTTGCTTCGCTGAGCTGATAGAAAATATCATTGACTAAATTTTTGAGCTGATGATTGCCCGGCAGGTTGATTGCCCGGGGTCTGTTCAGTGCAATGTCCAGCAGCTTTCGGATGACTGCAAAAAATCGGTTCGTTGAACTTGAAAATCCGTCAAGACTGAATTGTTCATCAAGAACAGGCGGCATGGGCGGCGTGAGCAACATAGGATTGAATTTAGATGTGATTCAAAAATAATGTACACGCAAAACGAAGCTTGGAAATAGGATTGAAAATGACAGTTTGAGGTAGGCTGGTTTGCTCTTTTGAAGCAGATAGAATTCGCACCATGTGCCACACGGCAGTGCGTTCATTCGGAGAGATTCGAATGCTAAACCCTTTCTTCCTAAGCACTCTAAATACCATTAACTACCAACATCGTGATTGGAATTTCTGCATCCCTTTTCTTTGCCCGCTTTCCCATAACCCTGTTCTGATTTTACCGATGAATATTCGAAAACTACTCGTTGCCAATCGTGGTGAAATTGCCATCCGTGTCTCCCGTGCTGCTACGGAACTGGAAATACCTACTGTCGCCATCTATACTTATGAAGACCGCTACTCGCTGCACCGCTACAAGGCAGATGAGGCATACCAAATTGGCGCGGACCATGAGCCTCTCAAACCCTATTTAGACATTGCTGCAATCATCCGGATTGCTCAGGATTGTGGCGCCAATGCCATCCATCCCGGCTATGGATTTCTTAGTGAAAATGCTGCATTCGCAGAAGCCTGTGCAGAAGCAGATATTCTATTCATCGGCCCCAATCCTGCTGCCATGCGTGCACTTGGCGACAAAGTCCGCGCAAAGGAAGTGGCTGTGCAGTCGGGCCTACCCATCATCGAAAGCAACAAGGAAGCACTGAACGATGAGGCTACAGCCTTACAAGAGGCGCAGCGCATCGGCTATCCAGTCATGATTAAGGCTGCCGCAGGTGGCGGTGGGCGAGGCATGCGTGTCGTGCGCAACGATGAGGCTTTGAAGCAATCTTATCGGGAAGCTCGTGGTGAGGCAAAAACAGCATTCGGTGATGACACCGTCTTTATCGAAAAATTCGTGGATCGCCCCAAGCATATAGAAGTGCAAATCGCAGGCGACCGGCACGGCAATATTGTTCACCTGTATGAACGCGATTGCAGCGTACAAAGGCGCTTTCAGAAGGTTGTTGAGATGGCCCCTTCTGTTGCCTTGCACCAGCACACCCGCGATAAGCTCTACGACTATGCCCTTAGGATTACCCAGGCAGTAGGCTATGACAACTTAGGCACAGTGGAGTTTCTGGCAGATGCTGATGAAGCCATCTATTTCATTGAAGTGAATCCCCGTATCCAGGTAGAGCATACCGTGACGGAAATGATTACCGGTGTGGATCTGATCAAAACCCAACTCTACATAGCCGCAGGCTATGCGCTTGCTTCCAAAGAAATTGGGCTGGGTATTCAGGCTGTAATCCCAAAAAATGGAGTCGCCATCCAATGTCGTATCACAACCGAAGATCCTGCCAATGATTTCAAGCCGGACTATGGCACACTCACTACCTACCGAAATGCCGCAGGTTTTGGCATTCGCTTAGATGAAGGCAGCACCTATGCAGGCATGAAGATTTCTCCCTTCTTCGACTCAATGCTCGTGAAGGTGAGTACGCACGGCAAAGACCTGCATGATGCCAGCCACAAGATGCTTCGTGCCCTGAAAGAATTCCGGATTCGGGGTGTGAAAAACAATATCCCGTTTCTGGAAAACCTCGTTATACACCCGGACTTCAGCTCGGGGCAGGCTACGGTGAATCTGATTGGAGATCATCCTTCATTGTTTCAATTTTCTCCGCGTCAGGACAGGGGCACCAAAATGCTGCGTTTCCTCGGCGAGACCTGCGTGAATGGGAATCCTGATGTGAAAATATATGAACCAGGAAGGGCCTTCGAAAAGCCCGTCCTGCCTGCATTCGACCCCAATGCATCATTCCCTGAAGGGACTAAAAACAAGCTGACCCAAATGGGCCCGGAAGCCTTCTGTACCTGGCTTCTTGATGACCCTCAAATTCATTATACCGATACCACCCTGCGTGATGGACACCAGTCGCTCATAGCCACGCGCATGAGAACCCGCGACATGCTTCGGGCTGCAGAAGCCTTTGCCCACTTGCATCCGCAGACTTTCTCAATGGAAGTGTGGGGCGGGGCCACCTTCGATGTCTGCCTTCGCTTCCTGCGTGAAGACCCCTGGCAACGACTCGCACAAATCAGGAAAGCCGTCCCAAACATTTTGTTGCAAATGCTGGTGCGGGGTATGAATGGCGTAGGATACACTGCCTACCCGGACAACCTGATTGAAAAATTCATTGCACAAAGCTGGGAGATGGGCATAGATGTGTTTCGAATTTTCGATTCTCTGAACTGGATGGAAAATATTGCACCCTGCATCAAAGCCGTACGCAAGCATACCGGCGGCATTGCAGAAGGCGCACTCTGCTATACTGGCGACATCCTAGACCCTAAGCGCAGCAAATACACACTCAGCTATTATCTGCGCCTGGCAAAGGATTTAGAGAATGCTGGCGCCCATATCCTTTGCATCAAAGACATGAGCGGACTGCTGAAGCCTTATGCGGCGAAGGAGCTGATTGCAGCCCTGAAAGACACCGTAAAAATCCCACTGCACCTCCACACCCACGACACCTCCTCCTTGCAAGCTGCCAGCTACCTCATGGCTATCGAAGCCGGCGTAAACATAGTGGACTGTGCCCTCGGCGCCATGTCCGGCATGACCTCGCAGCCCAACTTCAACGCCATCGTAGAGATGATGCGATTCCACAAAAGGGAGCGCGCTTATGATATCGAATCACTCAATCAGTTCTCGGATCATTGGGAAGCAGTACGGGCTTACTACTACCCTTTCGAAAGTGGCATGAAGTCCGGCAGCGCCGAAGTATTTCAGCATGAAATTCCCGGCGGACAATACAGCAACCTCAAGCCTCAAGCCATAGCCTTGGGCCTGGGCGACAAGTTTGACGACATCAAAAAAGCCTTTGCACAAGTGAACGAAATGTTTGGTGACCTCGTGAAGGTGACGCCCTCTTCGAAGGTGGTGGGCGACATGGCGCAGTTTATGGTGGCCAATGACCTAAGCCCTGAAGATGTGATACGCAAGGGCGAAACCTTATCCTTTCCCGAATCGGTGGAGGGCTTCTTTGCCGGCGAAATCGGACAGCCCGAAGGTGGCTTTCCGAAGGAATTACAGGCTATCGTCCTGAAAGGGCGAAAGCCGCTCAGCGACCGTGCCGGAAAGCATCTGCCCGCAGTGAATTTCGAAGTTGAGATGGCCACCTTCCGGGAACAGTTTGGCCATGAAGTACGCTTCACCGACTTCCTATCCTACAAACTCTATCCTAAGGTGTTTGAAGCTTATTGGCAATTCAGGATGCTGTATGGCGATGTGAGCGTCACGCCAACACCCATCTTCCTGTACGGCATGAAACCCGGCGAGGAAACCACGATTGAAATAGCTCCGGGGAAGACCCTGCTCATCCGCCTGCTCAGCATCACACCGGCTGACGAGAAAGGCATGCGCACTGTGTTTTTTAAGCTCAACGGACAGACACGAGCCATCGAGATTCAGGACAAGACTGTGAAAGTTGAGCATCGCGAAAACCGCAAAGCAGACAAGGACGATGAAAAACAAATCGCCGCACCGCTGCAAGGCTTGATGTCCAAACTCATGGTCGCTGCAGGTGCTGCTGTGAAGAAGGCCCAGC
This sequence comes from uncultured Chitinophagaceae bacterium, assembly GCA_964424655.1. GTDB lineage: Bacteria > Bacteroidota > Bacteroidia > Chitinophagales > Chitinophagaceae > UBA1952. Next base: position 4,261 of record CAYRJR010000027.1, on the reverse strand, counting down.
CCCTGTTTGTGATTGAAGCCATGAAGATGGAAACCACCATCAGCGCCCCCTTCGATGGGCTGGTGAAAGAACTGGTTTTGGGCGAAGGAAGCCTCGTCAACACCGGCGATTTAGCACTGATCCTGGAATGATTCAGGCAAAAAATTATATCCCAAAACCAATCGGAAAATGGCTTCATAAAGGCCAGGTTCAGGCCTCATTTCGCTTACCTTCGCCGCCCGCTGCGCGTGTGGTGAAATTGGTAGACATACCAGACTTAGGATCTGGCGCCGCAAGGCATGGGGGTTCGAGTCCCTCCACGCGCACAAGAGCCGTCCCGACCGGGGCGGCTCTTTCTTTTCAGTTGCTCGTCCAATCGAAACGGTTTTGCCAGATGTGATGATTTTTGATGTCGGCTTTTGCAGCCCTGATGGAGCATCCGTTGCGTCGCACATTGATGGGCCAGTGCTGCTATGCGGCTTTTCACGTGGCATTTGGTATGTCCGCAGCATACATAATCTGCGCTATCCCCTTCCGGGCAAAGTACAGCAGCGAAATCCAGCAGAAGTGTGCGACGCAACGGAAGTTGAGCAAAGTGATATAGCCGGTAACAAAAAAAATCAGACGCTGGAAAGCCTACCCAGCCTGTGTTGCAGGCGCAGGGCAACAAAAAAAGCCGCCCCGAAAGGCGACTCTTTTGATAACGGTTATGGCTACTGAATACTATGGGAAGATGCCCAGTTCTTCGTAAGCGACACCGACCTTGTTGATGGCAACCACGAAGGCGGCGGTGCGCATGTCGCTGCCGGGCAGGTTCAGCATGCTTTCGCGGATTTCGTGGAAGGAGCCGATCATGGTGTCTTCGAGGCCTGAGTACACCAGGTCCACTTCGTCCGGGCCGTGGAGGATGAACTGACGCTCACGGTCGGTAACCTTCTTGCCTGTGAGGCCTTCCACAGAAGTCAGAATCTGGCTGTTTACGTTTTCGGTAAAGCGCTTGTCCATACGGCCAAAACGGACGTGGCTGAGGTTCTTCAACCATTCGAAATAAGAGACCGTCACGCCACCGGCATTGAGAAACATGTCGGGCACGATGCGGGTACCTTTTGCATTGAGGATTTCGTCAGCTTCCGGGGTCAGCGGGCCATTGGCGCCTTCGCCGATAATCTTAGCCTGGATGCGTGCAGCGTTGCCTGCATTCACCACGTTTTCGAGCGCTGCGGGGATGAGGATATCGCAGGGCATTTCCAGCACAGCAGCGCTGTTGGTGATGTCCTGGTTTCCGGCAAAACCGTGGATGGAGCCACTGCTTTTGCGGTGGGCGACGAGCTTCTCAAGGTCTATGCCTTTTTCATTGTACACGCCGCCTTCATATTCGGCGATGCCCACGATGATAGCGCCCGCTTCGTAGAAAAACTTGGCAGCATGATAGCCCACATTACCGAGGCCTTGTACGATTACTTTCTTGCCTTCGATACCGGTAGTCAGTCCGAGGCGGTCCATTTCTTCTTTCACATTACACAGCTCGCGGACACCATAGAAGACACCAAGGCCGGTAGCTTCAGTACGTCCCCGCACACCGCCTTGCGAAACGGGCTTGCCGGTGACGCAGCCTAAAGCATTCACATCGCCAGGATGGAGGGAAGCATAAGTGTCGGCAATCCAGCTCATCTCGCGAGCACCCGTTCCGTAGTCAGGAGCAGGCACATCAATACCAGCACCAATGAAGTTTTTCTTTACCAGCTCGCTGGTGTAGCGGCGGGTGATTTTTTCCAGTTCATACGGTGTGTAGTTCTTCGGGTTGATGCGGATGCCGCCTTTAGCGCCACCAAAAGGAACATTCACCAGAGCGCACTTGTAGGTCATCAGTGAAGCAAGGGCCATCACTTCGTCCTGGTTCACGTCCATGCTGTAGCGGATGCCGCCTTTGCAGGGAAGCTTGTGGTGGGAGTGCTGCACGCGGTAGGCTTCGATAACCTCCACCTTGTCGCCGATACGCACCGGGAATTTTACCTGATAGACAGAATTGCAAGCCTTGATTTGCTCAAGGATGCCTTTCTCAAAGCGGGTGAACTGAGCGGCTTTGTCGAAGTTCCGCTCCACACCGTGGAAGAAGGAATAGTGCGGCTGGTTGCCTGTTGCCGGACCTGATTTTGTCGCGGCGGTAGCTGTGTCTGCCATTTTAAAATTGATGAAAAGGGTGTTTAAAAAACGTGTATCGGAAAAAGAATTTTGATGCTATTTCTTATTGGAATCAGGCTTGAGTCTGAAGGGATTTTTTTTCTGTTTTTTGCTGGTCAACCTGAGCGGAATCCCGCTCCAGGCGCGCAATGCGGCGGTCTAAGTAAACCAGGAAAAGGATGATGCCAGCAAAGATAGTTGCCAGCACCAGCACCACTACCCAGATCTTATCTTCTCCATTGAGCGCATCAGCAATGCTGTTGGCTCTGGCACTGAAACCGGTAAGTAGGATGAGGGCGAGCAGGGTCAGGCAGCGTATCGGTTGGTTCATATTAGAGGGGAGAGCAATTTCAGGCCAATTCTAATTTTTGTTTCACACGCTCCATGCGGACTACGAGCTGGGTAATCCACAGCCCTAATAATATCCAGCCAATGAAAGCCGGATAAAGGACAATAAGCAGATGTGGGTCTGAGTCTTTGGGGTTGAGCGCAGGATTGCCTTGCGAGCCACCCGGGTGCAGGCTGTCCACCAGCCGGGGAATCACGAAGATGAGCGGCACAATCATGGCACAGGCGAAGATGTTGTACACCGCTGCAATGCGTCCTTTTTTCTCTTCATCCTTAATGCCGCTACGCAGGATAAAATAGGCGAAGTAAATGAGCATGAGCAGCGCGGCGCAGACTTGCTTGGGGTCACCTGTCCAGGGGCCGGTGCGGCCAGTAGTACCGCTCCAGGTATAATTAGCCCATTCCATACCGGTAGCCATGCCCAGGCAGGAGAAGAGCAAACCCACTTTTGCGAAAGCAGCCGCTTTTAAGTCGGTCTCCGCTGAGAAACTACGAAGGTGTTTTACAGAATACCATACCGAAACAAAAAACAGCGTGAGCATGGTAAACCACATAGGTACGTGGTAAAAAAGGTTTCGTATGGTCTGGAAAAGCCCTCCTTGTCTCAGGTTGGGCGTCTGGATGAAGAAACCCGCAATGGTGACGTACATCACTAATGTTGCCGCCAACCACTTCCACCAATGCTGCTTGAATGACATCTGCCGCAGGAAGAAAAAAAATTCTGCGCGAAGGTAGGGCAAGCATTTCGCATCAGCCGACTTGTTGTAGGCACCTGAGGCAAATCAGACTAGCTATTCCCTCCATAAAAAAGGAAAGAGTATCAGGCCCATCACCACGATGAGTACATCCAGCCCCAACATGATGCCAGCCAGTTGCCACCAGCCTGTAACGAAAGCAGCACTTAATGCCTTTCCAGCCAGCTTACTCAGGATAAGCAATACTGGCGTAACCAATGGGAAACCCAGAATCGCCATCAGTGCGGCATTCTGCCCTGCTCTGGCAGCCACCGCAGAAAGGAATGTGAATACAACTGAAAGGCTCAAACTACCCAGGCCTGCTACGGCACAAAACAGCAGACTTTTCTCCAGCGGCCAGCCCAGCATGAGGGCAAACAGAGCCAGGCTGATGCCCGTCATGATCATCTGCAACACCACACTGTAGCACATCTTGGCCATCAAAAAAGTGGTGGGGCGAACTAAGGTATAGTAATAGCGGAACCGCTGTGCCGGCTCCTGAAGAAAGGCGCGTGCTACCGAATTAATGACAACGAATAATTGCGTCAACCAGAAGAGCACATTCCATACACCAGCTTCGGGCTGCCCGGCCATCATATAGACGGCAAAGACCGTACTGCCGATGTAAAGCACAACACCATAGAGGGTATGTTTTTGCCGCCATTCCAAGATGGCATCCTTGCGCACAAGGGTCAGGAAAGCAGAAGCCATGAGCGGCGAAGGTAGGGGCGCTTAGAAGGAAGAGTCGGCCAGAATTACCGAGGCAAATCGGGAGTGGAACTATACTTACTTTCAAAGAATTATTGAGCGCAAATAGGGATTAATTTGGGTGAAAAATCCCATGGACTCAGGTCTTCTTGCTTTGGGCTGAAAAAAATCTGTTCCAGTTTTGGCAAGGGCAGATGATGCTTCTATATTTGCACTCCCGAAAGCGGGGCGGCGACATGAAAATGTTGTCTTTCAAGCGGAAGTAGCTCAGTTGGTAGAGCACGACCTTGCCAAGGTCGGGGTCGCGGGTT
>CAYRJR010000026.1:0-20944 GCA_964424655.1 uncultured Chitinophagaceae bacterium | reverse complement strand
ATTTCCACGAAAACCAATTCATCGTTTTCCAGAGAAATGAGATCTATCTCGCGGTGAGCAGAACGCCAGTTGCGGTGCAGGATTTGGAAGCCTGCATGCAGCAGGTAATCAGCGGCTAATCGCTCGCCCAACCTGCCTGTTTCGTTATGTTTGCCCATTATTTCCCCAGTTCAAAACCCGGCATGAAAGAATTAATTGCTGCTTTTGGCAGCCAGTTGGAGCAAGCGCTTGAAATCGGTCAAAACTATTCGTTTCTTATTGGCAGAGATGCTCCGGCTCAAATTGTACTCACCGGCCTTGGTGGTTCGGGTATCGGCGGCTCGATGGTACAGAACTATGTAGCTGACAAGCTGAAAGTACCATTTGTGGTCAATAAAGATTATGGCCTGCCTGTCTTTGTAAACAGCGAGAGTTTAGTCATTGTGTGCTCCTATTCAGGCAACACAGAAGAGACCCTTGCCGCCATGAAACAGGCCATAAAAGTCAAAGCCCGCATTGTGTGTATCACTTCCGGCGGCAAGATTGCTGAAATGGCGAAGCGCAAAAATCTGGATTGTATCATTGTGCCCAGTGGCATGCCTCCCCGTGCCTGTGTGGGCTATTCTCTGGTCGAAATCCTGTTTACGCTGAAACAAGTCGGGTTGCTGCGCACTCGTTTTGTACAGGAGATCCAGGCTGCTGTTGCCTTGCTGCACAGCGAAGAAAAAGCCATACAGAAAAAAGCTGCCAGCCTGGCCCAAAAGCTGAAAGACAAGACTCCTGTGATTTATGCGGCACAAAACTTTGAAGGCTTAGCCATCCGGGTGCGCCAACAAATCAATGAGAACAGCAAGATGCTGTGCTGGCATGGCGCCATTCCGGAAATGAACCATAATGAGCTGGTGGGCTGGCGCGATAAGAACGATAACCTGGCTGTGCTGCTGCTGCGCAATGAGGACGACTATGAACGAGTGCAGACACGCATGGAAATCAACAAGAAAATCATTCGCAAATACACGCCTCATGTGATTGAGCTATTCTCAAAGGGAGGCAGTTATTGGGAACGGCTTTTTTACTTCATTCACCTCACAGACTGGCTTTCCGTTTTCTTAGCCGATGAGCGGGGGGTTGATGCTATGGAAGTGAAAGTGATTGACCATCTGAAATCTTCACTGGCAAAGAGTTGAGCCGGTTTAGGACTGAAAAATTTTCAATCCAAAAGAAAGCCCTGGAAGTTGTACTTCCGGGGCTTTCTATTGAACACAGACAGGTGTGCTTAATGCCTTTTCATGCGTTCCTGAAAGGCAGACATGAAAGCTGCCGTATCATCGGGGCTAATCATAAATTTCTTGTCGTCATCAAGGGTGATGAGCAACATTTTAGAGCGGTCGGTGACATAGAGCGTCACGTGGCCGATGTTGCGGTAATAGAACTTGCCGAAATAGCCAAAGAAGCCACCACTGCCGAAAGTGCGGATACCAAAGCCCAAATCCTTAGTGGTCACAGCACGGATGGAGCGAATGCGATGCAACGGATATTTTACAGTTGATGCCGGACGAATGATATTCAGTGATTCTGTATCCAGTTCATAAGATTTCACGCGATAAAACAGCGTAATGAATAGCGCCAGTAATACGACGGCTGGCGCAATAAACAAAGCGGGATTATGGCTCTTCCCATAAAGAGAAAAGATGCTGACGAAGGGTATAATAAGGATAGCAAACACGATGAAGCTAAGCGTCTTGGACAATCCATCGAGTGTTGCGGAAAAATGTTTCATATCGGATCAATTGCGACTGCAGCTATCTAATCGGCAATGCGTGCAATGGCAGGGGAATATTAGGATGGTTTAGCGCTTGCGGCGTTTGAGCTCTTTGCGAATCAGGGCCAGTTCACGGCCTGTTTGCCCGGCTACGGAAGTGTTTTCTTCAGCACGACGCATGAGATAAGGAACCACATCTTTCACAGGTCCGTAAGGGAGGTATTTCGCGACATGATAACCTTCGTGGGCAAGATTGAAAGAGATGTTGTCGCTCATGCCAAAGAGTTGCGAAAACCAGACTTGCGGATGTTTGACTGGGATATTGAGCTGGTTCATCAAAGCCACTGCGGCAGCACAGCTTTGTTCATTATGGGTGCCGATAAAAGTGGCTACGTGGTTCAGGTTTTCTAAGCAAAAGCGCACGGCTGCATCATAGTCGCGGTCTGTGGAAGGCTTATCTGGCTGGATGGGCGAGGGGTAACCCATTTCCAAAGCACGGGCGCGCTCCTTTTCCATGTAAGCTCCGCGCACCATTTTGGAGCCGAGGATATAGCCGCCGGCAAGTGCTTTGGCAGCCGAAGCCTTCAGAAATTGGAGTCTGTCGTGGCAATAGAGCTGAAAGGTATTGAACACCAAAGCTTTTCCACGATTATACTTAGCCATAGCCAAGTCTGCCAATTCATCTACTGGTTTTTGGATCCAACTTTCTTCGGCATCTATCAGCACCATGACATCCTGAGCGGCAGCTTCCTGGCAGATGGCATCAATCCTGTTATGAACCCTTTGGCGTTCAGCCTCCTCGGTTTCAGAGAGCGTACTGCCGGCATGCCATTTTTCCAACAAGGCAAAACGGGCATATCCGGTCACTTTTACGCTGACAAAAGGCATATAGGGCCGTTGGGTAGCTGCACTGCGTATGGCTTTTTTCACTTCCTGAACGGCATGGTCAAATTCAGCCTCTCCTTCTTTGCCTTCCACGCTGTAATCCAAGATGATGTTTACCCCGTAAGGGCCCACCTGTCGTGCCGTAGCTGCCGCTTCGTCCAGCGTCTCACCCCCGCAGAACTGACGGTATATCGTATTCTTAATCAGCCCTTTTACCGGCAAACCAGCCTTAATGGAAAAGCGGGTCAGCGCTGTGCCGATTTTAGTCAGCGTAGGAGATGCCATGGAAGAAAAAAGGAAATCAGCATGGCGGAGTTCTTTATCACTTCGGTATTGAAAGGCAATTTCGGTATTGTCAAAATTTACGGGCATGAGATGGCTTAATGCAGCAAAATTAAAGCGGTGCAATGCGTGGAAAAAAGATTTGTAAAATTCTCCGCAGGCTTTCTAACACTCACAGAAATTTTGCCGTCAAGCCCAATGGATAATCGCTATTTTTACCCACAAACAAACCGAACACTAATTCAAACATCAGGTTATGATGAAACGTTCCCTTTTACTCCTCGGTGCGTTAGGAGTGACGCTGGGCGCAAGCGCTCAACAACAACAACCTTCTGTGGTGCAGATGCACCTGAAGGATGCAGGCATGAATATGCCTGTGCCTGTGGCAAGCCAATACCGGGCTACCCGCAGTGAGTCAATGGATCAGCCTAAGGCTGCTGGTAACAAGACTCGTATCTACAACTATGTAGATCAGTTAGCTAAGGCCAACCCTTCTATCCTCGCCTCTAACTCCAACTATGTGTTTTATCCCTACATGTGGTTCTCTGCCGATGGCATGGGCATCTACAGTGACGGATCAGGTGGTTATGAGGCTGATACCATCAAACTGATGTCTGTCGCTTCTTCCATGCATCCTTTCTGGGCTGGCTACAATGGGTCAGGTGATTGGCCAAATGGCACTATGATCACCACCAGTACATCCAACTACACAGTGGACTCCATTACCTTCTATGGTGTTTATGGTCGTCCGAACAGCCGTGCCAGCGTAGTTGATACCCTGCGTATCGCTTACACCTATGGTGGCGCTACTTCTGGTTCCAACCTGCCCATTTACTACTTTACGGACTTTACTACCATGCACAGCCGCTATGGTTATGATACCGTTCGTGGTGTATTTGCCTACATGGATCCTGCACGTCACATCATGATGAAGAAGGTTGGCGGTACCGGCCCGGTAGTTCAGTCTAAGGACGTTCTGCTGACCAGCTCTGATACCGGCTTTGTAGTAGCTTCTGTAGCTGCCGGCATGAGTGTACCTGCTGGCAACCTCGTTGCTGCTTCTATCACGTTCATCTCTGGTGACGTAACGTTCGTGCCTGGCGACACCGTGTTCCGCAGCAGCACCATCAGCCCAACAGAACCTTTCAAATACGGCATGTTCCGTCCTCAGGTTTTTGTTGAGAAACTGGCTTCCGGTACTACTCCTGGCTTCCCGACTTACACTCCGAAAAACTACAACAACGGTATGTTCGTCCAATATCCTGCTTCTGACTCACTATACTATCCCAACTGGGCATGGAGTGGTGGTTCAGGCGCTTCCAGCTATCAGTTCCCTTATGTGGACTGGAGGATTAGCTGCCCCACTTGTGCGGCAATTGGAGATGGGAATAGTGGCTCAGTAGCAAACATTTCTGAGACTGCCAACATTGGCCTGCCTTATCCCAACCCGGCTACCAACAATGTAACCCTCCCGGTTGACATGAAGGAAGCAGCAGTAGTTACTGCTAAGCTGAGCAACATGGTAGGCCAGGTGATCGCTACTCAAAACCTGGGTAAGCTGGCTGCTCAACAGCATGCCAACATCACCTTCAGCACTGCCGGCCTTGCAGATGGTATCTATATGATTACCGTAGAAGCAAATGGCAATCAGGTAACGAAGCGAGTTGCGGTTACCCGCTAATTCGACTTCAGGTTTTATAAATAAGGCTGCCTCATCCGGGGCAGCCTTATTTTTTTTGGATTGATATGAACCCGAAGTTTCAGAAGCAATTTTTTTTAGTCGGCTGAAGGATATGGCCCGGCATCCGTTGCGTCGCACACTTCATCAGGATTTCGTTGTTCGGCTTTGTCCGGATGACACCTGGAAGATCAACCACACCTCAGGCAAAAAGCTGATAGCAGCACTGGCCCCTCAGTGTGCGACGCAACGGATGCTTCATCAGGGCGCATCTGCCGGCTAAAAAATCGCTACTCCCGAATGGATTTCCGAATTGTCCGGATGCGTAACGCGACAAAAGGCTAACATTGCCCCCGTGCAAAATGGAGCTTCATCTCAACTTTGCAGCACTCACTCACTATCCGCGCACCATGCGCAACCGTAAGATTTCAGACTACGAATGGCAAAGAACCTACTGATTGTAGAGTCGCCGGCAAAGGCGAAAACCATAGAAAAAATACTCGGCCCCGACTTTCAGGTCAAGTCCTGTTTCGGGCATATCCGCGACTTAGCGAAGGAGGATATGGGCATTAATATCGCTCAGAATTTTCAGCCCAAATACATCATCTCGGAAGACAAAGAGCGTGTGGTCAGTGAATTAAGAAGCCTGGCAAAAAAGAGTAATGAAGTATGGCTGGCGACCGATGAGGACCGTGAAGGAGAAGCCATTTCCTGGCACCTATGCGAAGTACTGAACCTTTCTCCTGAACACACCAAGCGAATTGTCTTTCATGAAATCACCAAACCCGCCATCCGCAAAGCCGTAGAGCAGCCGCGCACGGTGAATATGGACTTGGTGAATGCCCAACAAGCCCGACGCATCTTAGACCGTATTGTAGGCTTTGAGCTATCGCCAGTGCTCTGGCGAAAAATGAGTGCCAGTGGCAACCTTTCCGCCGGAAGAGTGCAAAGTGTTTCCGTCCGACTGATTGTGGAGCGCGAACGCAGCATCATTGGTTTTGTGCCACATAGCTCCTTTAAAGTAGAAGCCTTTTTTACCGCTCCGGATGCTCAGGGGAAGACGGTTACTTTCCGAGCCGAAGGGCCTGAAAAAATTGCTGATGAATCCGGCGCTAACCAATATCTGAAAGCCTGTATCGGTGCCACATATCGCGTGAGTGATGTGCAGCAAAAACCAGCCAAACGCTCACCTGCCCCGCCTTTTACCACCTCAACATTGCAACAGGAAGCCAGCCGCAAACTTGGTTATTCCGTATCCCGAACGATGGGCGTGGCCCAACGTCTATACGAAAACGGCCACATCACCTATATGCGTACCGACTCCGTGAATCTTTCCGACACGGCACTCTCGGCAGCAGAAGATGCCATCACCAGCCTTTACGGTTTTCCGTATCATCAGAAGCGCCGATTTCAAACCAAAAATGAATCTGCACAAGAAGCACACGAGGCCATTCGCCCAACCGATCTGAAGCTCCAAGTTATTCCCGACCCGGATGGCCAGCGTCTTTATGAACTGATTTGGAAACGTACAATGGCCAGCCAAATGGCCGATGCCCAAATCGAACGAACGATTGCAAAAATTGAGGTGTCGAGCCAGGAACAACCCCTCACAGCAACTGGTGAAGTTCTGCGTTTTGATGGCTTCCTGAAAGTCTATTCAGAAGGGCGAGATGAGGAAGACAGCATAGATGGAGATGGCAGCGCCAAAGGCTCTGACGAAGGTATCAGTGGCGTATTACCACCACTTGTTGTGGGCCAGGTACCCGGCTTTGTGGAGATGAAGGCCACCCAAAAATTCACGCGTCCGCAACCCCGATATACAGAAGCATCCTTAGTCAAAAAGATGGAAGAGCTGGGTATTGGTCGCCCTTCCACCTACGCGCCTACGATATCCACCATTCAGCAAAGAGGCTATGTGGAGCGCCGCGACCAGGAAGGAATCAGAAGGGCCTATACCGTACTGCTGCTGAAAGCCGATAACATCATCCGGCAACAGGAATCAGAAACGGTAGGCAATGAGCGGGGCAAGCTATTCCCAACCGACCTCGGCGCCGTAGTGACCGACTTCCTGAGCGAGCATTTCCAACGCATCATGGATTACCATTTTACGGCTAAAATCGAAGAGGAATTCGATGAGATCGCCAGTGGACGCGAAGAATGGAGCAAGATGTTGAAACGCTTCTACGGCCCGTTTCATGAGCAGGTGAACACGACCATGGAACATGCAGGTCGTAGCACCGGTGAGCGCATCCTGGGTAAGGATCCCGCCAGCGGCAAGCAGGTTTCCGCAAGGCTCGGACGCTTTGGCCCGATGGTGCAAATCGGCTCGCAGGACGATGAAGAAAAGCCTCGCTTTGCCACACTGAAATCCGGGCAGAGTATTACAACGATTAGCCTTGAAGAAGCACTGGATTTATTCAAATTGCCCCTGTCACTTGGCGAGCATCAGGGCAAAGAAGTCAGCATTGGTGCAGGGCGTTTCGGGCCTTATGTGAAATGGGGCGACCAATTCATTTCCATCCCACGCGGCGAAGACCCGCTCAGTGTTGACATGGAAAGGGCCATCAGCATCATCCAGATGAAGCAAGCTGCAGATGCACCGATTGGCCTTTACGAAGGTGTGCCGGTCACCAAAGGCAAAGGGCGATTCGGCCCATTCCTCAAGTGGGGCGAGTTGTATGTGAATGTCTCCCGCAAATACGATTTCGATAACCTTTCCCAATCCGATATTCAGGAGCTAATCAGCGCCAAGCTAGCTAAAGAAGCTGCCCGATTCATCCGCGAATGGCCGGGCGAAAACATTGCTATCGAACAAGGCCGATGGGGGCCATTTATCCGCTTTGGCAAAGAGATGATCAAGCTGCCACGTAAGGAAGATGGCAGCAAATGGATGGCGGAGGATTTCAGGGATACCACGCTGGAAGAAGTGAAGAAGATGATTCTGGCTCAAAATCCGGATGCCTTTTCGCCTAAGTCTTCAAAGAAAAGTACAGGAGGGAAAAAGGCTACAGCAGGGAAAAGAACAGCGACAAAAGCTACAGCGACAAAAAAATCTGTTCAGAAAAAACCTACTGCCACCAAACGGCCTGCGACTGAAAAAACTGCCGCAAAGAAGAAAGCCTGATTGTTTTGGTTGTGTCAGAAACCAGATGATGCTTCGCAGGTCGGATACACTACCCCGTGTATTCTCCCCAAACGCCTCGTAATACATCCGATATTTCGCCCAGCGTACACAGCGCTTCTACTGCTTCAATTACGACCGGCATCAGGTTATTACCATTCAGTGCGGCTTCCCGAATATTAGCCAGGCAAGTATTTGCCCGGGTAGCATCCCGCCTGGCGCGAAGTTCATGCAGGCGTTGCGCCTGCAAGTTGCGGATGCTGTCATCAATCTTGAGGATAGGCGTATCGGAATGCTCGTCTGACGTGAATTGATTGACCCCGATAATCACTTTACTGCCATCTTCAATGGCACAGTTGTAAGCATAGGCGCTGCGGGCAATTTCTTCCTGAATAAATCCTGCTTCGATAGCTTGTACCGCTCCCCCCATCGCATCTATCCGCTGCATCAATTCGGTGGCTGCTGCCTCTACTTCCGAAGTCAGGGATTCTACAAAGAATGAGCCGCCCAAGGGGTCCGCAGTAGCCGTCACACCACTCTCCTGAGCAATGATTTGCTGCGTGCGTAAAGCCAGTGTGGCAGCGGCTTCGGTAGGCAACGAGAGTGCTTCATCGTAGCCATTGGTATGTAAGCTTTGCGTGCCGCCCAACACAGCCGCCAGGGCCTGAATCGTGACGCGCACCACATTGTTGTGGGGCTGTTGTGCAGTGAGGGTTGAGCCTCCTGTCTGGGTATGAAAACGTAGCATTTGCGCACGCGGATCTGTCGCCCCAAGTGATGCCGTGATTTGTGCCCACATGCGGCGTGCCGCCCGGAATTTGGCTACTTCTTCAAAGAGGTTGTTGTGTGCATTGAAGAAGAAAGAAAGCCGCTGCGCAAATACATTGATGTCAAGGTCTGCGGCAATGGCTGCCTGTAAATATGCCTTCCCATTGGCCAATGTAAAAGCCAGCTCCTGCACTGCTGTTGCGCCGGCTTCTCTGATATGATAGCCGGAAATAGAAATCGTATTCCAACGCGGCACCTCTTGAGCGCAATACGCAAAAATGTCGGTGATGATGCGCATGCTGGGCGAAGGCGGATAGATGTAAGTGCCCCGCGCTGCATATTCTTTCAGGATGTCGTTTTGAATGGTGCCCGAAAGCTTCTTTACATCTGCACCTTGTTTTTTTGCCAGTGCGATGTACAGAGCCAAAAGAATAAAACCGGTAGCATTGATGGTCATGGAGGTGGATACATCTTCCAGTCGAATGCCTGCAAAGAGGCGCTCCATATCTTCCAGCGAATCAATGGCCACACCTACTTTCCCTACTTCTCCTTCTGCCATCGGATGGTCGCTGTCATAGCCGATTTGTGTGGGCAGGTCGAAAGCGACAGAAAGACCGGTCACACCTTGCGAGAGGAGGTAATGATAGCGTTGGTTGCTTGCTTCAGCGGTGGAGAATCCAGCATACTGGCGCATGGTCCAAAGACGACTGCGATACATCTGCGGGTGCACTCCTCTTGTGAATGGAGCCTCACCAGGACGTTCATTCATGGCAGGCGCATCGGTGTACAATGTCTTGATTTCAATTCCGGAATCTGTTTGCAGCGACATATATCGCGGGCTTAATTATTGATAAAAAAAATGATTCTCCTTCAGCACCTGAAAGTGAGCGCAGCATTCAGGGGATAAGTCCCGGCAAGCCATGCCCAAGCCTATTGGGTAGCTCCAAATGAAAGCACCTTCTTTGCCTCTTCTGCGATAATTGCTAAAGCAATAGAGCCGGGTGTTTCACCTTCCTGCTTGCTCAGATATTCTGCCAGTTTCATTTGCAAATCCTTGGCTGGTGCATTGGCGTCAAGCTGGGTAGCCACACCGTGGATGAGTGCCAACTCCTGCTCCTTCATATGGCGCACGGTCTCCCAAATCTGGCGGGACACGTATATCTGCTGGGTAAGGTTATGTTCCCATTCCGCATTGATGGTGAGCACCAGTGCCTGGCGCAACTCAGCCACCGTCATACCAGATACATAAACCCTGGGCATGATTTGCCGACTTTGAATGCGCTCTGTAAACAAAGTGAGCCGCTCATAGGCTTGCAGCCGAAGCGGAATCGTGACATTTTGGCTTTCGCGGAGTAGTGCTATTTGCTTGCGTTGCAATTCCGACACCAAAAATTTCTGAACGATAAGATAAGTGATGCCCAGCATCACGGCGGCGGGTACTGTGTACTTGAGAATCTCAAGCAGGGTGACGATTACCGTGTTCATTATAGAGGGCGCAAGGTACTGGCTTTTTGAGGGGCATAAATATCCAAATAGCCCGCTGTGACTGCATTTCGCCGCAGGTAATAAGATGGGATTCACCCGGCTCTGTGCATCATTCCTGTTGTTAAATAAGATTCATCCTTTCAGGGAAGTTGACCTGCTAATAGCAGCATATTCCATCAGAAACTGGCAAAGTTTCAAGCCCGCGTCAACACTTGGCAAGTATTCTCCATTTCGGAGCCATTCGCTTCGTGTAAGCTCATTACCTTTGCGAACTTTTTCAGGAAAAAGACTTTAATACTCAAATTCAAAAATGGCAGACCTCCGCTATCAGCGCAACTTCGGCATCGCGGCCCACATTGACGCTGGCAAGACGACCACTACTGAGCGCATCCTGCGCTACACCGGCATGATTCACCGCATTGGCGAAGTACACGAAGGCGCAGCTACCACCGACTGGATGGAGCAGGAAAAAGAGCGCGGAATCACAATCACCTCTGCAGCCGTAAGCTGTAAGTGGAATTTCCCTACCGACAAGGGACAAGCCATTAAAGGCGCTACCAAGGAATATTCCTTCAACATCATTGACACGCCAGGCCACGTGGACTTCACGGTAGAAGTGGAGCGTTCTATGCGCGTGCTCGATGGCCTGATTGCCCTGTTCTCTGCCGTGGATGGCGTAGAGCCTCAGAGCGAAACGGTATGGCGCCAGGCCAACCGTTACCGCGTTCCCCGTATCGGCTTTGTGAACAAAATGGACCGCATCGGGGCCGACTTCCTGATGGTGGTGCAGCAAGTAAAAGACATGCTCGGCGCGAAGGCTGTGCCCCTGCAGTTGCCCATCGGCGCAGAAGATAATTTCAAGGGCGTCGTGGACCTCATTAAGATGAAGGGCATTGTGTGGCACGTAGAAACCGAGGGCATGACCTTCGACGAGATTCCGGTACCGGAAGATATGATTGAGGATGTGAAGGAATGGCGTCAAAACCTCATTGAGGCCGTTGCAGAATATGATGAGCACCTCCTCGAAAAATTCTTCGACGACCCGAACACCATCACCGAAGACGAAGTACACGAAGCCATCCGCAAGGCCTGCATTGACCTGTCCATCGTGCCCATGATGTGCGGCTCTTCCTTCAAGAATAAGGGCGTACAAACCGCGCTGGATGCCGTTTGTCGTTATCTGCCTGCACCGGTGGACATCGAAGCCATCAAGGGTACCGACCCGGACACCGGCGATGAAATCATCCGCCACCCCGACCCCAAGGAGCCTTTCGCTGCCCTGGCCTTCAAAATCATGACCGACCCCTTCGTAGGTCGCCTCGCCTTCTTCCGGGTTTACTCCGGCCACCTCGACGCCGGCAGCTATGTGCTGAACGTACGCAGCGGTAAGAACGAGCGAATCAGCCGAATCATGAAGATGTTTGCCAACAAGCAAAACCCCATTGACTTCATCGAAGCGGGTGACATCGGCGCTGCCGTAGGCTTTAAAGACATCAAGACCGGCGACTCTCTGTGCGACGAAAAGCACCCGATTGCCCTGGAAAATATGTTCATCCCCGAGCCGGTTATCGCCATCGCCATTGAGCCTAAGACACAGGCCGACGTGGACAAGATGGGCATGGCCATTGCCAAGCTGGTGGAAGAAGACCCCACCCTGCGCGTCAACACCGATGAAGACACCGGCCAGACCATCCTCCGCGGCATGGGCGAGCTTCACCTCGAAATCATCGTGGACCGCATGCGCCGTGAATTCAAAGTAGAAATCAATCAAGGCGCACCTCAGGTTGCCTACAAAGAAGCTTTCACAGCAAAAGTGGAGCACCGCGAAGTGTTCAAAAAGCAAACTGGTGGCCGTGGTAAGTTCGCCGACATCCAGTTCGAAATCGGCCCTGCTGATGAAGAATTCCTCAAGGAAGGCAAGGGCAATTATCAATTCGTCAACGACATCTTCGGCGGTTCTATTCCTAAGGAATTTATCCCAGCCATTCAGAAGGGTTTCGATGCTTCCATGACTACGGGCGTACTCGCTGGCTTCCCTGTCGAAAACATGAAAGTGCGCATCTTCGATGGCTCGTTCCACCAGGTGGACTCCGACTCAATGAGCTTCGAACTCTGCGCCAAGAGCGGATTCCGCGAAGCAGGTCGCAAGGCTAAGCCCATCATTCTGGAGCCGATTATGAAAGTGGAAGTCGTAACACCCGACCAATACATGGGCGATGTGACCGGCGACCTCAACCGCCGTCGTGCCATGCTGGAAGGCATGGACAGCCGCAACAACCTGCAGGTGATTAAGGCCAAGGTGCCCCTGAGCGAAATGTTCGGCTACGTGACCCAACTGCGTTCGTTGTCTTCGGGCCGCGCAACCTCCACCATGGAGTTCAGCCACTATGCCCCCGCACCGCGCAACATCGAAGAAGAAGTTGTCGCCAAGGCCAAGGGCAAGGTGAGCGCCTAAGCCATCCAGAAACAGACCATAACTGAAGCCGTCTCAATCCTGAGGCGGCTTCTTTCATTTTGTCCGGTGCCTGGTAACATTTATTTTTTTAACCGGCTGTCACAGCCCGATTGGGCATCCGTTGCGTCGCACACTTCGGCAATATTTCACTGTTCGGCTTTGCTTAAAAATCAGTGGACCGCATTAGGCATTATTGCTTCACAAAAGCACGTTGAATCGGTTGGCCGCTTTCATCGCGCAACATGAGTAGATAATATCCCGAGGGCAACCTGCCTACGGAAATCACCTGCTTATCCGACCGGATAGCTACCATTAATACCGTTTGCCCACTGAGTGTGACGAGCCGCAACGACCCGCCTGCCAGGTGTGTGATGTACAACTCATCTGATGCCGGATTAGGATATACCTGCACATCTGATACCGCATACTTCGAAACACCCAAGGGCAACATGCCGCAATATTTGCTATCCAGGCAGCTATCGTTGTAGGCAGTAATGCATACCTGATACCTCCCAATGCTTGGATAGGTATGAGAGATGGTGTTCGCAAATTTGCTCGTGTAGGTGCTGCTCGTACCATCTCCCCAATCCCATACTAGGCTATCCAGGTTGGTGCTGCCGGTGTAGGTGATAAAGCTGGTCAGGCCGTAGTTGGCTACATGCACATAGCTGGCGGAGATTGTACAATTGCAGTTATCGTAGCCCAGCTTGCCCACCCAGGTATCGTAAAATTTACGCCTGGTAATCGGATATTGTACCTGATGGCGCTCTATCAGTGTGGTGCTGCCCAATACGAGCGTGTCATTGAAGCCTCCCCCGCAAAGGAAGCTGCCCTTGCGGTCCGCGATGACTACGTTAAAAAAGGGGTAGTGCCAGGCATCAGAATTTTTACCCACCGTTTTAATGATACTCAAGCCAAGTGGTGCACCCGTGGCCGTATCCAGGTAGGCAAGAAAGGCTTCATAGGAATCATTTGCAGACATCTTGCTGACCGTATAGGGTGCAAAACTCAACTGTCCACCAATGGATCCCGTAAGCAGCACTTCCCGCTTCCGCAGGCAAACATTCATTCCATAGGCGGTTGTAGCAAGGGAGCGGGTTGTCCACAGTGGCGCTCCGGTACGGCCATTTAATTTCATCACAAAGGGAGCATACCCTGAGATAGACACGTAGGCTGGCGAATCTGCCCAGGAATTTGGAAACGATACCCCGTTGAACGTAGCGTCTTTAAAGGCAGAACCACTCAGGTAAATATTCCCCGCTAAGTCGGTTGTCACTTTCTTGCTGAGCACTATTTGATGAAACATCGTGTCGTGAATCAGATAATTCAGGTTACCTGTACTGGCATCAAAACTGGCGAGATAACCCCAGCCATATCCAAATTGGGTTCCGCTTATATTCAGGTTATTAATGGAATTACCCGCAATGATAAACTGGTTTAAAGGCTTATTAAATACGCAACGTGACAATGAAAGCGTATATAATGCATTCTGGTGGTAAGGCAGGGCTACGCCCCCCGCAAAGCTGCCGGAGGAGGTGTATTTCAATACATAGACACCCGAAGTAGTCACGGGATAAGCTCCACCTCCATAGGTTCCGGGCCGGAGGTAACAAAACAGGAAAAACGTGTCGCCGGTGGGCGTCGCATCCATATCCAGCAGCAATGAGGCTCTTGCGCTGTCTGCGCTGATGTTTACAGGTTGCGGCATCCGCAGCCAAAGAAAATTGCCATTAAAATCCCACTTCGCCAGGAAGATATTGCGCGTGGTATTGCCCGTAACCGTATCGGTGGAAAAATGGCAGCCCGTACTACCGGTTGCAAAATTGGAAGAAGTAAGCCCACCGATACAGACTCCCTGTTCATCGCAACGCACACCGATGACCGCATCAGTATCCTGATTGCTGCCAATGACTTTGCTCCAACGCAGCACGCCGTCGCAGGTATAGCTGCTCAGCAGGATGTCCGATTTGCCCCAGCCACTCAGCGACTGACCGTTTAGGTCCAGGTATTTGCTCAGCACCAGCGAGACGACATAACTATTATTATGGACATCAGTTGCTATGTCCACGACACTGTTCCAGCCCTGCAACCGAGTGGGAAAGCCCCATCCACTCCCCGCTGTTTCAATGGAGTCTCCACCATGCCGTTGCGCCCAGCGCCAGCTTTGCGCAACACTGGGAGCGCTCGGGTAAAGCAGCAGAAATATGCCGGCAATAACGATGTTCCGCAACATAGGAAATAGAGTGGACTTACGAATTGAACTTGAATGCATTGAACTTACTGCAAAGTGACGATTCTCAGACTTTAATCAAATTTTGCCCGATGAACATGGCAAAATAATGACAATTTTATTAAAAAAAAAAAAATCTACTGGCGCTTAGTTTTGAGGCGGATTAAAAAATCAACCTACATGAAATCAGTAATTCTAAGCCTTATGATTGCCTTCGCTGCATGTGGTAGCCTGAGCGCCCAGAACATTGACGTGATTAACAACACAACTTGTGCAGTGAATGTAACGCTAAAGGCTTTTGAAAGTGTGACTAACCTGTGTACCATCGCTGGTGCCACCGGGGCGGCCTTTCCGTTTTCCGGGCAAAGCCTGGCAACGAAATATTGCCGAAGTGTGCGACGCAACGGATGATGGGAAGCGAAATCCAGCCGACCCAAAAAATCAATCCCCAACCTGCTTCTATCGGATATTTTCAAAGCGAATCGGAATCGCCCGACTCCTTAAACATCATGGTCGGTGATGACTTTCATCTATGCAGGCGCGGCAAGTCCCGATAATTTTGCCGGCGCTAACTAACCGAAGGCAGGCGTTTGTATGAAACACTGGAAAAAACTCAGCGCAGGGGAGCAAGACCGGCGCATCACCGAAGCCTTGGAAGCGAACATTGATTTTGAAAAAAATCTTTGCCTCGGAATCCCGGCATCCCGGCTCGACAGTAAGGTCTTTTATGAAGGAGCCAGCTTTCTGAAAGACGCGCCTCTGCTGCGCAGTTATGTGCAAAATCCTAACCACATCGGTTGCCACACGATGGGCGATTCCGAGCCATTCTTTGCCGGCACACAAGCACTGGAGCGGGAGGTAATCAGCATCCTCAGTGAAGATTTGCTGAAGGCATCGCCGGATTCTTGCGATGGTTATGTGGCTGGCGGCGGCACGGAAGCCAATATTCAGGCAGCCTGGATGTACCGGAACCTGTTTATTCACGAACATGGTGCCAGTCACAGCCAGATTGCCCTAATATCTTCTTCTGACACGCATTATTCGGTGGCGAAGGCGGCCAACCTGCTGCACCTCCGCTGGCTGCGAGTGCCCGTAAATGAAGATAGCCGGGAGATACAGGCCGCGGACCTTCGTGAGCTGGTGCAACAGGCCCAACAAGAAGGCATCCGCTACTTCATTGTGTTTGCGAATATGGCCACGACCATGTTTGGCAGTGTGGACAATCCGGAGCTTTTCTGTCAAACCTTCGCCGCATTGGATGTGCCCTTCCGGATGCATGTGGATGGCGCTTTTGGCGGGTTTATTTATCCGGTTTCCTGCCCTGAAAACAAACTCGACTTCCGCAATCCCTGCGTTAGCTCAGTGACTTTAGATGCGCACAAAATGCTTCAGGCACCATACGGGACAGGCGTGTTTCTGGTTCGTAAAGGCCTCATGCAACATGTCTATACGGAAGAAGCACAGTATGTGAATGGCATGGACATTACCCTGAGTGGAAGTCGTTCGGGCGCCAATGCCATTGCCGTTTGGATGATTCTGATGACCTATGGGCCATTCGGCTATCTGGAAAAAATCAACAAACTGCTCTACCGAACAACCTGGTGCTGCCAACAGTTGGAAGCCCTGGGGATTCGCCATTACAGGCACCCACAGATGAATATCATCACGCTGGATGCCCGGCAAATCAATGATGCGTTAGCGCGGCATTTCGGCCTGGTGCCAGACACCCACCACGGCGAAGCGAACTGGTACAAAATCGTGGTCATGGACCATGTGGAGCTGGACCAGTTGGAGACTTTTATTCAGGCATTAAAGCAGCAAACAACCTGAAGGGGAATTTTTATACTCACTTCCGGTCACGAGCCAGCTCCCACAGCACCACCCCGATACTGACGGAAATATTGAGTGAGTGCTTGGCACCCCACTGAGGAATTTCGATGCATTGCGATGCCACAGCCAGTGCAGCATCACTGACTCCGGATACTTCATTACCGAAAATCAAAGCCAGCTTTTCGGCATCTGAGCCAGCCAAATCGTTCAAAGGCGTACTTGGCGATGCCTGCTCAATGGCCAAGAGCCGGTAGCCATCCTTATGGGCTTGTGTGAGCGCATCTTCCACCCGATCAAAATGCCGCCAGGTTACTGATTCTTCTGCACCCAGTGCCGTTTTTCGTATGTCGCGATGAGGCGGAACCGGGGTATAACCGCAGAGGTAAATTCCAGCAATACCGAAGGCATCTGCCGTCCGGAAAGCCGCACCCACATTGTGCATCGAGCGAACATCATCCAGAATCAGGAGCCAGGGATGAGCCGGCGTCTGGAGCACCTCCTCAGGCCGGCGACGCTCCAGGGCCACCATACTCTTTCGTAAAAACATGTTTAATTGAAAAACAGGTGGCAAACATAGTAGTCCGCTTGCACTTACGTTGTCTGATTGTTATTTTTGCAGTCCTATACCACTATTACAATGAATACGCTTTATTCTTTTGCCGCACCGCGATGGCAGGAGTCGTCGCAGACCATCATCAGGTCTTCCCACAAAATTGTAGTGTGGAATGACGAGGTAAACACTTTCGATTGGGTTATTGATTCCTTAGTTGAAATCTGTGCTCATTCCCGCCTACAGGCTGAACAATGTGCCATGATCATTCACAACTCCGGCAAGTATGCTGTGAAAGAAGGCAATTTTGACACTTTGCGCCCGCAGGCAGAAGCGCTGATTGAGCGCGGCATTAATGCCACTATTGAATAGGACATGTTGGAGCATTTTTTTGGTAAAAAGCGACCGCCCCGGTTGCTTTTTTTTTGCTTCAATCTGAACAAAAAAGCCATCATCTCTTCAGACGATGGCCCTATAATTTCTGAGTAAGCGGTCTTATTTCGCAGCCAGTTCTTTCACCTTGGCAAATACATCCAACTCCCCACCTTCTTCATATCCTGCGTGCATGTAGGCCACTTTCCCATTCTTGTCCACGATGACGGTGAAGGGCACATTCTGGAAATTCATCGAACGGCTCAGGTCTTTATTCGGGTCAATGTAGTAAGGAAAATCCCAGCCCTGAGCCTTGGCATAGGAGCGTACCAGTCCTTCTGCACGACTCTCGTCAATAGACACCGTCATGTAGTTGAAGTCCGCCTCCTTATGCCATTGGGGCAGGCGCTCGCGGATGTTTTTGATTTCTTTTTTGCAGGGGACACACCAGGTAGCCCAGAAGCTGACCAGTGTAACCTTGCCCGGGCTGATGGTCTCATTGAAGGCTACTTTTTTTCCGGTGGCTACATCTTTGACCAGCGTGCTGGGCAGGGCATCTTGAGCAGATGCGGCAAATGTGGGAAGGGCGGCGGCGACCAAAATGGTGAGCGCCTTGTTCAGAATGTTCATGCTGTAAGTTTGCGTGCGTTTTTCGAAGGCCAAATATGGTGCCAAAAGCCTTCGCTTCGAAATTCGGACTATTCCGCGTACCAACTATTTTTTCATGAAAAAACTGCTCCTCCCGCTTTCGCTGTGCTGCGTGAGTATGACGGCCCTTGCGCAAGATGCCCGGCTCTCCGGCGACTTTCAGGCCAACTACAACTTCTATCAATATGACGCTTCCCTCGTAGGCAACGATACTGGTGCAACCAATACCAACCCCTTATACAAGCACTCCCTGAGCGGCGGCGAAGCTTGGCTCACCAATCGTCTTAGCTATAAAGGCTTCACCGCTTTCCTGCGCATTGATGCCTTCAACAATTCCAACCTCTACGACCCGCTGAAAGCATTTACCTCTTATGGTATCGGTGCCTGGAGCGTCAGCAAACAAATTGGCAACCTGACTGTCACCGGCGGTTATATCTACGACCAAATCGGCTCCGGCCTTTTATTCCGTTCCTATGAAGACCGTGGCCTGCTCATTGATAATGCCCTCGAAGGTGTACACCTCCGTTATCAGTTGGCGCCAAACATCACCCTCAAAGCCTTCACTGGCCAGCAAAAAGAAATCACGGCAGACAAGCTAAATGAGCGCTATCAGCCCATCATCAAAGGCTTCAATGCAGAAGGTGATTTCGACCTCGGCAGCAAGGTGCATATCGTGCCCGGCATCGGTGTGCTGAACCGCACCCTTGATGATGCTTCCATGAGCCAGATCGTTGCCAATATTGATGCCCAGCCACTGAGCACCCGCTTCGACCCTCAATACAATATGTACGCTTTCACAGGCTACAACACGCTCACTGTGGGCGATTTTAGCTGGTATGTCGAAGGCGCTTACAAGACCCACGAAGCCATCGTCATTGACAACACTTCCGGCATGCTTGCCGACAAAGACGGCAACGCCCAATACACTACGCTGGGCTATGCCCGCAAAGGCATTGCCATCAACCTGACCGGCAAGCGCACCGAAAACTTTGTGATGCGCACCTCACCGAACGAAACTCTTTTCCACGGCATGCTAAACCGGCAACCTCTGGTAGCCTGAATCCGCCCACAGCGCCTCTTATCCCGCTACTCGCCCGCCTCTCAGGACTTATCCGAAATGGCCGGTGGCATTGATGTCCTGCTTTCGCCGAACGACAACTTAGACTTCACCTTCAACTACACCCACATCAACACCCTCGAGGATGTGGCGCTTTACCGCGAAGCTTATGCAGATGTTGAATATCGCGGCATTGATAAATGGACACTAACGGGTGGTGTGCAATACATGCATTACAATCAGGAGCTGTATCAAATCCGCCCGGGCCGCCCAATGGTGGAAGCTACTACCGGCTTTGCCGATGTTACTTATCGGGTGACGGACAAGAAAAGCCTGCGTTTCGAAGCCGAATACATGGATAATAAACAAGACTATGGCTCCTGGGCTTTTGCGCTGATTGAGTTCAACATTGCCCCGACTTGGAGCTTCTCTGTTTCGGACATGTACATCACCAGCCTGAACCCAGACAACCTCTCCGGCCTGAAAACTTCTCCACATTACTACAACGCTTTCATCTCCTATACCAAAGGGCCACACCGCTTCACCTTTAGCTATGTGAAACAACCCGATGGCATCAACTGCACCGGTGGTGTTTGCCGCTATGAGCCTGCCTTCAGCGGACTGAGACTGGGCCTGACTACATCCTGGTAAGCAGACGGAATAAATCAATTAGAGGCTGTCCATCCCAGACAGCCTCTTTTTTTCTCTTTCGTTGTAGCACTGAACTGCGCTATCGGACAATAATCACAAACAGTCTGGCAAGGTCAATTATTAGGTCAGCTAAAGCGCCCTGGTGCCGGGTTGCGACATTCTGCCGACTCAAGATTCAGCATTGTCAATTCCGAAAAAAGGAGCCAGTCTTAATGAATCATGCCTGCCCAAATGAGCGCCAGAATCACAGCTCCGGCCAGGATGCGATAGGCACCAAACACACGAAAATCGTGACGTTGCAGGAACTGGATGAAACTGCGGATAGCTAACAACGCTACCAGGAAGGCAACCAGGTTACCGACCAACAGCATAGGCAACTGACCATGCTGAAACGTGAAACCGGCTTCTTTAAAATCCCAAAGTTTCTTGACAGTAGCGGCCATCATGGTGGGTACGGCCAGGAAGAATGAGAACTCAGCAGCCAGCTTGCGGGTTAGCTTTTGTTGCATCCCGCCGACGATAGTCGCTGCACTGCGCGACACACCGGGAATCATGGCCAGTACTTGAAAACAGCCGATGTAGAAGGCACGCGGATACTTCACTTGCTCCATATTTTCTATCTGCGGCTGTGCGAAAACCCGGTCAATAAACAAGAGTACAACACCGCCAATAATGAAGGCTAAGGCTACAGTCAGCGGGCTTTCCATTAACGCATCAATCTTGCTCGAAAAGAGCACGCCGAATATGGCTGAAGGGATGAAGGCTACAATCAGCTTCACATAAAACCGCAGCCTGCTGAAGTCGAAAAACTTTCGCCAATACAACACGACCACACTGAGGATGGCCCCCAACTGAATACACACTTCATAGAGCTTCACGAACTCATCGTGGGCAATGCCCATGATGGCCGAGGTCAGAATCATGTGGCCGGTGGAGGATATGGGCAGGAACTCTGTGATGCCTTCTACGATGGCAATAATGATGGATTGCAGCCAGGTCATGTGTAGTTTGGGTTAAGCGTATTGAGCTTCCTGCCTGCGGCAGAAAATTGTTTTTGAAACGTAGCCTTAAGGCACGCCGATATATTTATGCGTTTGCAGCGACAGCCGCCATTGCGGATGCGCCTGGATGTATTCGACAATCAAGGGGGTCATCTGTGCCCGCTTACTCCACTCGGGTTGCAGCAGCAGT
>CAYRJR010000025.1:0-21158 GCA_964424655.1 uncultured Chitinophagaceae bacterium | reverse complement strand
ACTACAGCTTTGATTGAAAAGCTCAAGAAGGCTTAATGGTGTACGCGCCTGCTGAGCACACCGCCGGATGCCTCTTTGATGCTGTGTGTAAAAATGAAAGCTCTGGGATCAATTTTCAAAATCAGATTGCGCATCCGACGCACTTCCAGCCGGGTGACGATGGTGAACACTATATCCGCATCTACACTGATATCGTAGCTGTCTTTTAAAAAACCACGTTTGCCTTTGTAGATGGTTATACCCCGGTTCAGCTCTTTGACCAAGCGCTGTTTTATTTCTTCACTACAGCCTGAAATGATGGTCACTCCGGTATATTCTTCGAGGCCTTCAATCACAAAATCTATGGTGCGCGTAGCCACATAATAGGTGAGGATGGCATAGAGTGCCACATCAAAGCCTACAATAAAAGCGGCCAGCAAAAAGAGCACGGCATTGATGCCGAGAATGATTTCGGAAATGGTGAATGAAGAACGGCGAAGTGTATAAAGTGCCAGCACTTCTATCCCATCCAAAGCACAACCGCCACGCATGCCTAAGCCCACCCCAATGCCCAGAAAGAAACCTCCGAACAATGCCAAAAGGATACGGTCATAATGCGCTGCAATACTGAGGTGCGGAAAAGGAATAAGTGTGAAACACAGCGCCAGCAAGACAACACCAACAGAGGTCTTAATAACAAAACTTTTCCCAACCAGAAAATAGCCCATCACAATCAGGGGCATATTAGCTGCCACCAGCAGCAAGGCAGTTATCGTATCGTTGGTGTGAAAGCTCTCATGCAGCAAGAGGGAAAGGCCCGTCACACCACCATCCAAAAACCCATTCGGAACTAAAAAACTTTTGAGGGCAAAGGCCATAAACAAGGCGCCCACTGTGATGTAGAGTGTATCCTGAATCCCGTGTGGTAAATGAATTTTGGACATGAATTTTTAAAAACAAACGAATAGGGAAATCGTGATGAAATCTGTTGCCCTTCATTCCTGAATCATAGCCTTCAATTGGGTCAGGTGCCAGCTTTTCTGAGCCTGTCTCATCTCTATCGCAGTCTGGGTAAAGTAGTGGTGCTGCTCAAAAAACTTCACCTGAAGCCGGTTCCATTCTATGCTGGTAAGGGCTGCATTATTGAGTTTGAGTTCCTGAAAGAGCAGGTCTGAAATAGCCCAAAAATCTTCCCGCCCCAGATAGTCCAAATCAGCATCAGCAAGTATTTCTTCCATAAGATTTTGCGGACTTTGCGGAATACGGGTAGCTAAAATCAAGTTGCAAATCTGGTCAATTTGCGAAGCTGAATAACCGAACTGCGGCAGCGATTGTCTCGCGATTTCGCAGCCAATCATTTCGTGATTTTTTGCTGCAACCATAAAGCCACAATCGTGATACAATGCAGCAGTGAGTACCAATTTTCGCGCTTCTTCACTGAGGCCTTCTGTCCGCGTCAGGTGGTCGGCAGCCTGATACACATCTCGCGTATGGGCCAGACTGTGATAGCTCAAATAGTCCGGCAACTCCTGCTGCAAGCGCATACAGATATAGTCCTTTGCTTTCTGAAATTCCATGTGCTGATCAAGCGTTGCAAATATTCGAATACAAACAAAATATGCCCATTTTAATCAGATTCATTCCTAAAATATTTTTCTGGTAAAAAAAAAATCGTTTGAATCCGAAAGCAGTACGTCACAGATACCTGCCAGTGTAGCTCTGACTTACTTTTTTTAATCCTTCTGGTGGGCCTTCATATAGCAATTGACCACCAGCAGCGCCACCTTCCGGGCCAAGGTCTATCACCCAGTCGGCGTTGCGAATCACGTCTGTATTGTGCTCAATGACGATGATGGAATGCCCTTGTTCAATCAAGGCTTCAAAGGAATCCAACAGCTTGCGTATGTCATGAGCATGAAGGCCCGTGGTGGGTTCGTCAAAGATGAACAGCAGCTTTTCTTTCATAGCCCCACGACCTAAAAATGAAGCCAGCTTCACCCGTTGTGCTTCACCGCCAGACAGGGTATCAGAGCTTTGACCCAGCTTCACATAACCCAGGCCAACATCACTCAGAGGTTGTAATGCCTTCGCCACTTTCTTTTCATTCCTGAAAAAATCTATGGCCTCGTCCACGCTCATGTCCAGCACGTCAAACACATTTTTGTTGTGCAGCTTCACTTCGAGCACTTCATCTTTAAATCTCCTGCCCTTACAGGTTTCGCACACCAGATGAATGTCTGCCAGGAACTGCATTTCGACCACCACCTCACCGTCTCCTTTGCAGGTGTCGCAACGCCCGCCATCTGTATTGAACGAAAAATGCCGGCTTTCGTAGTCCCTCATTTTCGACAAGGGTTGCTTTTCGAAAAGCTTCCGGATTTCATCCCATGCTTTGATGTAGGTGACCGGGTTCGACCGGGAAGATTTCCCGATGGGATTTTGATCAATCATTTCCACACCGGTAATCCGATCGAGGTCGCCTTTGAGTGAGCGATACATTCCGGGGCGCTCTGTGCTGGCTTCATAGTGTTTCATCAATGCAGGGTAAAGCGTATGCCGAACCAAAGTGGTCTTGCCACTGCCACTCACCCCCGTTACGACACAGAGGCAATTGAGCGGGAATGAAACTGAGAAATCTTTCAGGTTGTTTTGACGAAGGCCTTCTAATCGGATTGAATTGACACTGCGCCGCGACTCGCGATTTCTTTCAATACGCAGCTTGCCGGAAAGGTATTTCCCAGTAAGGCTTTCTGGGTGCTGCATGAGCGCTTCAGCGGTGCCAGTTGCCACCACCTCGCCACCCAGATGACTGGCCAATGGCCCCATATCAATGATGTAATCCGCCTCACGCATCATCAGGTCGTCATGCTCCACCACCACTACCGTATTGCCGAGGTCACGCAGGTTTTTGAGTACGCGAATCAGGCGGGCGGTGTCACGGGGATGCAGGCCAATGCTGGGTTCATCGAGGATGTACAGTGAATCGCTGAGGTTGGAGCCAAGGAAACGGGTAAGCTGAATTCGCTGGCTTTCGCCGCCGGATAAGGTGTTGGCAGGCCGGTCAGGTGTGAGGTAGCCAAGACCCACATCCAGCAGGGTTTTCAAGCGCTGGTCAATTTCAATCAATATTCGTTTTGCTATCTGATGCTCCTGCTTGCTGAGCCGGATATGGGCAAACCAGACTGCCAGGTCTTCCACAGGCATGCACATCAAATCCGCAATCGTTGCGTGATTCACTTTTACGTAGAGTGCCTCTTTGCGCAGGCGGGCACCATGGCAACTGTCGCAATCCGTGCGTCCCCGATAGCGGGCTTGCAGTATCCGATACTGCACCTTGTAGAGATTCTGACTCACCATGTCAAAGAAGTCACGAATGCCTTTGAGCTTGTCGTTGCCATTCCAAAGCAAATCGTATTGCTGCGGCGTGAGGTCCATCACCGGCTTGTGGATGGGGAACTCAAAGCGGGAAGCTGTCCGCACGAATTCATTCAGCCATTGGCCCATCTTCTCGCCATGCCAGCAGGCCACTGCTCCTTCATAAATGCTCAGTCTTTTGTCCGGAATCACCAGCTCCGGGTCAAGGCCCAGCACCTTGCCAAAACCTTCGCATACTGGGCAGGCACCATAGGGATTGTTGTATGAAAACAGATTGGGGGTCGGCTCTTCGAAACGGATACCATCAGCCTCAAAGCGTGAAGAAAAATGCACCATTCGCGGCTTTGCATCGGGCGCTGATATCTGGAGCAGGCAGTCGCCTTCGCTTTCATAAAATGCCGTTTGCACCGAGTCCGCAAGGCGGTGTATATCGTCTTCTTCGAAGGCTTTGGTCACGATACGATCTACCAATAGAAATAATTTTTCCTTCGGCACAGGCACTTCATCACCCAGCAAATCTTCGATGCGCAACACGCCTGCCTGTTCCGCAAAGACCCGCGCAAAACCTTTTTGCAACAGAATGCCTAACTCTTCATCAAGGCTGCGGCCAAAGCGGGTTTGCAAGGGTACCATTATCTGCAAGCGCAAGCCTTCCGGTAAGGCAGCTATAAAGTCTGTCACATCACTCACGCTATGCCGCTTCACTTCCTGCCCGCTGATGGGAGAGACCGTATGACCCACACGAGCAAAGAGCAGGCGGAGGTAGTCATATAATTCCGTCATGGAGCCTACCGAAGAGCGGGGCGTGCGGGAGGTGACTTTTTGTTCAATGGCAATGGCTGGACAGATACCTCGGATGTAGTCCACATCCGGTTTGTCCATACGTACCAGGAACTGGCGGGCATAGGCACTGAGGCTTTCCGCATAGCGACGTTGGCCTTCGGCAAATAAGGTGTCCATCGTCAGCGAGCTTTTCCCTGAACCCGATACGCCAGTGACGACCACTAATTTGTTGCGGGGGATGGAGACATCAATATTCTTCAGGTTGTGCATTCGTGCCCCTTTGATGAAAATATCATCAGGGCGGGCAGGCAGGGCATGGCCGTTAGATTGGGCAGCATCAGGCTTTCCCTCCGGATGCTTGGTACCGGATGTTTTTCTTCTGGTTACTTTAGAATGGGACTGGTCGGATGAGGGCTCGGAACTCTTTTTAGCTCCGGCAGTCTGGGGCTTGGCGGCTGACATGGGGATTCCTGTAAAGGTATTAGGAACGCTGCGCCCGTGCCGGTCTTGGGCCATCCGAAATAGTTACTCAGCCTGAAAATGTCTTGATATAGAAATCAAGGATCCTTATTTGCATTTCCTCAAAAGCAAGGATTGAAAAGGGCTTGCAAACCGCGCCAAACCACAAGGGCAGGCTATTGCAAAATCCGGTCAATGCACGTTATTTTCGCCTTCAATCATCTCTTACCCAACAATAAGGCCTGAATGAAATTCAAACTTACCCGCATTGCTTTGCTCTTGCTGCTGATGGGCACCATTATTCCCGCTCATGCTCAAAATGGGATGCCTGGCTTCGTCAAGCAACTCGAAATAGGCTATGGTTATTCGTTTTGCTCGGCTGATTATATCATCAAGGCTAAAGGCATCGTGCCCGATGGGACCCGCACAGTTGATACCAGCATCTCCACGCGCGTACACACCAAAGCCGGCATGACCGAAACTTTCGGCACCAGCCTGAAGCTGAAACGCCTGGGCGAGCAAAGTACGCTTGCCATTGGCATAGACCTCAGCTACAGCGCCTACCTCTGGAATTTCCATACCCCGACCAGCGCCGTCCTCAACGACTCTGGCTTCCGCTTCAACTATGATTACAGTCAACCTGTTTTCGATGGAGCCAGCTTCACTGCCGCAGGCATCATCACTGCGGATTTTAAGTTTGGCGTGGATGCAATGATGGATAAAATGTACCGCTGGGGCTGGACGATTGGCGTGGGTGTGATGCCTTCAATCAGTGCTACTACAGCTACCGGATACGACGCCAATACTGCATTCGGAATCCAACCTGTGGTGAAGGGTGATGTAGCGCTTCGTGGCCCCATTGTAGCCAAGCTGCGCCTGCAATATTCTTTAGGAAAAATCCCCTTCTTAGATCAATCCGGTGATGGTCTCGTACCCGGAACCACACAGCAATACCTGCTCAATGGCAAAAGCAATTTCACTGTTTCCATCCTGCTGCTGCCTTTCTCATTTATGTATAAAACGAGCACCTGGTACAACACCTACTAAGTCGGCTCACAGCACTTCAAACCACAACGGCGATGGGTCATCCCAGTCGCCGTTGTAGTTTATGGTGAGTTCCTCACCTACAGCAATATCCCGCATGGCATGGATGCACATCCGACGTTGTTCATAGTCCATCAGGTATTCGCAATTGGAAGTAAAGGAATGATTGTAGATCGAGAGATAACCCAGCGCGACACAACAATCCTTCCTACCCTCAGGCTGCCATTCGAAGATGTAGTCGTGCAGCAATGTCTGGTCCAGATGCAGGCGCGCCGCAGCATCCATCACGAGCACCGGCGAACACTCAATTACCTGCCCGGCTTCTAAGGCTGTACGGCTGAAAACGCCCCTGCCTTTGCCCTTGCTTTCTCCGACAAACAAGCTGCCTGATATGAACAATTCCACCTCGGAAATGTACGATTTGGCCCAAGCAGAAAAATCAATCAAAAAGTATGGAAAAAATAGTTTCAGACGCTTAGTTTCGCCACCTCACCACAATACAACTACTGCATGCGCAAACTCGTACTCAGCATTCTATTGATCGCCTTCAGCTCGGGTGTATTTGCCCAATATTACTACTACCCCGTCCCTCGTGGTCCCAAGTGTGCAGAAGTAGGATACACCTACCCGATTGGCACAGCAGAGTTCAGCTATCAGGCCAAGAAGTATGATGAAGGCACCGGCCTCCTCACGGACACCACTTTCAATAAGCATCTGACCAGCTCCGGTGGCTTTGGCGCTTTTGTCGGATACTATTTCCCGGTACTGAAATTGGCTGAAAAAAGCAGGCTCGCGCTGAGCATTGGCTATATGTATAATTTCTACCTCTGGGATGGCAACTTCTTCAACTACTCCATGCTGAGCGACACCCTGACAAGCAAAGATTTCACCCAAGGCGCCACCTTAGAGTATGGCCTGCCCATTGGCTTCGATTACAAATGGGGCAGCGATGCCATTTTCAGCAAAAACGAGAAGCTCTGTTACTCCTTCGGCGCCGGCGTCTATCCCACGATGGGTGTGACAATCTACCGCGATGCCGGTGGCTTTAACTTCAATGCACGGCCATATCTACGGGCCGAAGCAGGGATATTTGCCGGCATTTGCATCAAGCTCCGGGTCACTTATATGCCCGGAAAAATTGACTACATCAAGTACTCAATAGACCAACCCGGAAACCATGAAATGACCAAGTTTACATCCACCGGCACCACGATGTTTTCGTTGGTTCTGATGCCGATGTCCTGGAAATTCTCGAAGGGCGGTTGGTGATCGCTGCGCCCAATTATTAAATCATCAGGCTGCCTCAACCAGGCAGCCTTTTTTTTTCTGCGATAAGGCGCGAAAACACTTTGCCTGTTGATGATTTTTTGGGTTGTCAGCTATAGTGCTCTGATGTGGCATCCGTTGCGTCGCACACTGAGGGGCCAGTGCTGCTATGAAGCATTTCGCGTGAAGTGTGCCTGAACCTTACCCGACTTTTACGGGCAAAGCCAGGCATCGAAATCTTGCCGAAGTGTGCGACGCAACGGAAGATGAGCAGCGAAATCCAGCCGGTAAAAAAAAAAATCGAAAAAGACAGGGAATCTTTTTTGGGCGGAGCAAAAACCCGTGATGACAGCTCCGGCAATTTCAGGCAGCTATCGGGTTATTTCAAGGTTGATGTCATCCACAAAGATGCCTTCGTGCGTGGCTTTTATGTGGATTTTGCGCGGCTCGGGGCCGGTCATCTTCAGTTTCTTGAGTTGCTTGTCATTGATGCTAATGAAGTAGTCGCCGGGCATGAGGCCCATGTAGCTGTAATAGCCATCGCCTTCACTGAGCAGGCTGGTGACGAGGCTGCCATCCGTCCGGCGTATTTCTACTTCCATCCGCCCGATATGCCTTCTTCCCAGGCTATCGCGTAGATACACGGTACCCGACACTTCATTCAGCACCGCGACGGGCAAATCAATTTGTCGGAGTTCATTGGGCGACACGGCCACATTCATCGTCTTATTACGGACTTGCCAGTTGATGTTTTCGTAGCCGTTTTGGCTGAGGTCTAAGAAGTATTTGGTGTAAGGCTCCAGGTCGAAGATTCGGATGGTAGTATCGCGAAGGGAATAGGTGACACGACCACAGTTGATGCTGGCCCGCTGCCCCTGCACTTTAGGCTCGCCGGGGTCGCGGTGGCCATTGTTGTTGAGGTCTAAGAAAGGTGTGATGCTGATGCCGCCCCTGCCGACTGAAGGGCGGTTGCTGATGCCAATATAATGTGTCCGGGTGTCGAAAATCATGCTACCGGAAGCAGTTGAGGTAAATGAATTCTGATCATTGTAGCGATGAGCGGCCACGCCGACCCGGGCACCGGAAAGGTCATAACGAAGGCCAACACCGAAGCCAAAGCCACTGCCTGTGCCGCTGTTCATATAATTCTGTTCGATGCTCAGGTTGACATAGCCTCGGTTCATCAGATACTTTTCGACGTTGCACTTGGCCGAAAGAAGACGATGGTCTTTGTAGCTGTATTGGGCCTCCGGCATGAAGGTGAGCCCTTTCCAAACCCTGAGCGCCATAGACAGATTGGAATAGATATAGGGGTCGAAGTGGGGCGGGTCCTGGTCGCCGGTGGACATCATATAGGTGTTCACACTGACGCTCACGTTCCGGTATGCGGCAGAAACCAGCCATTCGGCACGGTCGCTTTCTGTGTTTTGGGTCACAAAAACCTGGTTGAGCAGCAGCCGGGTCATGCCACTGAATCGCTTATGCGAAAAAGGAATGGAGAAGCCCAGTTTTCGTTCTTCGAGATAATTATAAATCAGGGCGCGTTGGTTGGGATCAAACTTGGTCCAATCCAGCTCGAGCTGGCCATTGCCCGGCAAGCGATAGCTAAGCATCACGCTCCCTTTCACGCTGTGCACATAATCGCCAATCAACAGCAGGTTCGATAATGGACGAAGAGACACGGTAGCAAAAGGCATATTCCTGCCTGAGCGCACAGAAGAGAGGTACTCGTTGCCTGCACTGACCGTCATAATTCGCGAGACACCATAGCTCAGGCTGGCACGGGCTAAGCGACTGTTGAGGCTGTCCTGCACAAAACCTGCACTGACGGTGTATTCAAATTCATTTTTAGGCAAAAAATTAAAGGGCATGGTGATGTTATCCTCCCAGTTCCGCTCTTCACCATAAGGCCCATAGTAGCGCAGGCGAATGCTGGAAGTTCCATACACCAATGGCACATCAAAACTGAAGAAACCGGAAGCATCTGCCTTAGTGAAATCAACCAGCACATTGTTTACATACAACTCTACAGTCCAGTTCGGTTGGGTGAAACGGCTCAGGCGATAGCTGCCGGCAGACTTGCGGTAGGTAGTCGGAGCATTAGTCACCTGCACGCCCACCACCGGGTCAATCACCGAAGAAGTCACGTTGGGATTGATACGACCGACACTTATCTGGCGCAACAATTTATTTTCATTATTCACATAACGCCATTGGTACAGTTGCTGGCGTTTGTCTATGCCCATGAGGCTGCTGTAATTCAGCATGAGGTTTAATTCGCCACCAAGTACGAGGCTACCGAGCGAAATCCCGGCCCGCAGGTCATTGGTGCCATTGCTTTGCTGAGTGGCATTCAGCATCCAGTCTAAAGTTCCGAATCGAAATCGGGGAAATTCCCGTAGGATATTGGTGTCTGCTGGTATATCACCCCTTAGGCGATTCAGGTTGCGGTGCAGTTGTGCCATTTGCAATTCGCGGATGGCCGGCAGTTCAACACTGGCACTCATTTGCACCGTCAATGTCGAATAACTGAAACTACTGTTCAGGCCGAAAAGTCGGAAGTAATCTGCACGCAGATAGAGGTTGGTTTCAGTTTGAATCAAGTCGCTCGGCTCCAGTTGAACCACCTTTCCCTGATATCGGATTTGGAAGCGGTTATTGTCAATACAATACCTGGCTTCCGGGCTAATGAAATAACCGGTAACGGAGTCAAAACCGGCAGTCGTTTCGTACTTGATTTTTAAATAACGAAACAGTTCTGTGATCGGTAAATAGACGGTCTTTCCCTTAATCACTGCAGCCATGTCTGTGCTTCCGATGCGCTGCATATTCAGGAATACAGAAGTCTCGTCATAACCTGGACCTCCCGGGTCCGGGTCAGCATTAAAAAGATCATCGAAACTCGGGATACGCGGCACACCTGTGGGTTGCTTGGCCGGGCCGGTCGGGTCTGAGGATTTTTTCTTTACCGGGGTCACCGGGTTCTCTTTATGTTCCGCACGGGCAGGGCTTAGTGCCAGCAAAGCCAAAGTCAGCATGAGCAGCCAGCGTCCGAAGCTGTTGCTGCACGATGTGCTGAGGTGAAAAAATGGCTTTGCGGGGTTCACGTGCTTGTCGTTATTGTTCGATGAAGGTTACCGTGAAGGTTCCGTTGTAACTGCCCGGCGGATTAGAGGAAGGCGCACCAACAGTGAGTGTGCCGCCAATATTGACCACCGTTCGGGATGGTGAGGATGTCGTCAGGATGAAAGGAGATACCGGGTTTGACGAGCCGATATGCAGTATCATGCTACCTCCGTTACTGCCAGAGAGGATCACGTCCGGGCCATTCAGGATCGAGACAATCGTCCCCGGCAGTCCTTCCACTTCAAACATGGCAGGCGAGAAGCTATATCCCAGACCTGCCTGTACCACATCGCCGGTGGAAGAGCGTGAGCCATTCGGATACACAATCACAGAGCCACCAATCGGGCCTTGATAAAAGGCCCCGAAGCTGAGTGGTTGAGCCGGGTTGACAAATACGGATAAAGGCCTTGGAGGCTGCACCTGTGCATCAGACACCCCAATGCCTGCAAGCCACGAGGCCGCTATCAGAAATAGCGGCCGGGCTGTTACGCGCAGACAATTTCGCAGGCAGAAAATCATGATCTCAACTGTGTATCAAAAACACGAGGGGGGTTAGTAGGGGCGTGGTTTGATGGCTAGGCTTAATGAAGGGCTATGCTGGTTTCTGAAAAGCTTTCCTGCTTCGCGTCTTTTTCCGAGCTGTACCGGATGCGCAGGGTGCAGTCGTGGTAATCCACTTTGTGCGTATTGTCCAACGGCAATTGAAAATGCCGTATGGTGTTCGGTGTATAAATAGCAATGCCCTTGACGAGACCTACTTGTGTAGTCTTGCCATTGGCACTGATACAATCCACTGTGATATTTCCATAAGAAGACATATTGCCATTGCGACGCAATACCATGCTGAGTTGAGGTGTCTTATCCTCCAGCATCACAAAAGAGGGATTGGTCACACTCACCTGCGTGTTATTCTCGCCCACACGGATGATGGCGGGAACACTGATGCCAAAAATGGCTGTGAGCTTCACCGAAAAGCCATTGTCCTTTTTGGCAGAACTATCGCCCAAGGGCTGTTCCATCGGGATGGATCGGATATAAACATGTGAGCGATACTCTCCATCGCTGAGCTGGTCTGTGTTGATCAATTGCACTTTCACTACTTGCGAACCTCCGGGCGGGATATACACGGCACGGGGGTAAATCCGCAGGTTGTTGCTGGCAAAACGCTGGCCGGAATCCGGGGTTGTAATCTGTTCAAAGCTGCCATCTTCTTTCATCCGGATTTCCATGAGAGAAATGGCATATCGAGCAGTGTCTTTGCCCGTATTCGCCAGGTTCAGTTCTCGCACCCTGGGCCCGCCTTCAAACACAATGCGACGCGGCGTCACCAGCAAATTGCCTTGCGCCAGAGCGCCAATGGGCAGGCATCCGAGAAAAAGCAACGCAGTAATAAAGAAATTTTGAAGCCCACAGCCATTCAGAATGGTTCGGGAAACTGAGCAAGGGTCATGTTTCATAAGCAGCGCATCAGACAATTCTTTTATGAAAAAAATTTGCAGAAAGCAGGGAACAAACAAGGCAAAAGGAAATCTTGCCAGAGTAAAAAATTCATTGGGTAAAAAAGCCGGAAACGCTGCTTGTTACGGACAGCGTTTCCGGTGGTAATACCGACGGGCATCTTGCTCGATAGCCCTCAACATACGCAGCCCTTCTTAGTTATAGTTCACTGTAACGGTGAAGGGAGTACCAGAGGTATAAGTACCTGCGGCCTGACCTGCGGTAACGTTCAGGGTTGCACCTACCGTCAGGGTTTGAGTACCCGTTGAGGAAAGTGTACCGGTTGAAGCTGGAGTAGAGGTGAACGAGTTCACCGTCATGCTATTCGAGCCACCATCTGTAATGGTTAAAGAGGAGGGCAGGGTGATAGCATATGTGTAGTTGGCCTGACCGGCAACGTCGAAAGATGCGGCAGCTACGGTTCCTGTTACGGCAGGAAGCGTTACACCAGAGGTAGCCGTGCGGGTGCCGGCAGGAGCCAGAACCACAGTACCACCGGTAGCAGCCTGGACGGCAGCATTACCGAAATTCATGTCCACATTCTTAGTGATTGTAATTGGAGTTACAATCGTTGCGCTGGCCGAAGCGGTAGCGCTGGATTGAGCGGAAGCGCTCTGCGAGAAACCGCATGCGAGTACAACAGATACGATGGCTGCGGCTTTGATGATGATGTTCTTCATGGCTTGTGTTTTTTTGGTTGGCTTGTTGATTGGTTTGGTGAGAAAAAAAAGAGTTGCGGATATCGTCGATATGCTCCCGTTCAGGAGAATATATGTATCTGGTTTGTTTAAGAAAAATGCGTCTGCTTCATAAGTTCCAAATCCCGATTAATCTTCATTTGCGCTGAATTCTGCTCGCCACTCTGGCGCCTTGAGCATTTTCATCCGCCCATGATTTCATCTGTGGGACAGAGACAAACGTAACAGTGGCGTTTTTAGGAAACACTAATTCATGAAACGGTTAACTCGGAAGCAACATGTGCTTAACCAATTGAAAACAAGAAGATTAGCTGAAATTTTTCATTTCGGAGCAAATCAAAATATTGATAATGAGCGGGATGTAAGGCTAATAGTCCCGAAAAATCCATCTGATTTCCCACCCGAAAAATCCTATCGGGTAGTGTATTAAACATTATTGAACCTGTTGATTCAGCGCATTTTACCCCAAAATACACGCGAAAACTCCCCGTCAAATCCACGGTTTCCATCTGCAGACGGTAGCTGCTTTACGCGTAAAAAATTTCAAGCGTAAACCGATGCAGCAAGAGCCCCCGAAACATGTGGCCCGGGGAAGTAATTCACGAGTAAGCGCTTCATGCCCAAAAACCGGCAACAAAAAAATAATGGCCGCCCAGTAGTTGAGCAGGCCATTTACCATAGATGCTGGTTGCTTTATCCCTACTCCTTCATCAGCTTATACCCCTGCCGCCAGCCCTCA
This sequence comes from uncultured Chitinophagaceae bacterium, assembly GCA_964424655.1. Lineage (GTDB taxonomy): Bacteria > Bacteroidota > Bacteroidia > Chitinophagales > Chitinophagaceae > UBA1952. Next base: position 8,192 of record CAYRJR010000025.1, on the reverse strand, counting down.
CTGCCGCGAAGCTGCAACAGGTACAGGCCCGCAGGCAATGCACTCATATCCACTCTCTGCTGCATGTTGCTGATGTGGATGCGCAGCAGCTCCTGACCCACGCTGTTCAACAGCATCGCTTTTGCGCCCTCAGCCCCTTCGATGATGACCTGGCCCGTAACCGGATTCGGATATACCCGCACTGCTCTTGGCTGCGGCCTCGTGCCTACGCCCAGCGTCAATCGCCCGTGGCGCACGATTAGCTCCCGGCTAAACGACAGCGCAGGTGCGGGACAGTGCTCCCGGCTTTCCAGCATCACACTCACAAAATCCCCTTCCTGCAGGTCGTTCACCACATAGGTGTCGCTCGTGTCGAAGGCCACCGCCAGGCTGTTGCGGAACCACTGGTAGCGCGGGTTCGGGCCGCCATTGGTGGGCTGCGCCCTGAAGGTGACCGGCCCGCCTGTGGTGCTGTCTGGCGTGGCCTGTATGCTTACCGCTGTGGGCAGGTTGGGATATACGGTTACGCCCGCATGGTTGCTGAAGGTGGGCTGGGTCACCGGGCAACCTGCATTCGAATGCAGCGCCACCACCAGCGTATCTCCATTCACCAAGGTGCTGTCTAAATACGTGCTGTCCGTTTCGCCCGCAAGCAGCACGCCGTTTTTATACCACTGATAGCCGGGCTGGTAGCCCCCGCCGGTGATGTTGGTGACGAAGCGCGTGGGTGTGCCATCGCAAAGCACGATGGGCGGGTGCGTGTTGATATTGATGCCGGGGACGGTGCTGGGCGTGTTCACCAGCCGGAAGCTGTCGGTATAGCTCTGGCCACAGTAGTCGGTGATGCGGCTCCAGAGGTGGCCGGGATAGTAGAAGTAGGTGCTGTCGGCTCCGGCCCCGTTGCTCCAGGCGTAGGTCGCATAGCCTTTGGGCGCACGGGCCAGGTAGGGCCTGCCCGCGCAGAGGGCCGTATCCGGGATGTGGAAGGGCGGCGGCGGCGACTTGATGGTCACGTTGATGGTGTCGGTGTAGGTGTTGCAGCCAAAGTCCACCCGGCACCAGTACTGGCCGCTTTGGGTGACGTGGAGGAAGCGTGTGGTGTCGCCGGTGTTCCAGAGGTAGCTCAGGAAGTAGGGCTGCCCGCCAATGGTGGCACCGCTGCACACCGTGGTATCCGGCCCCAGCGAAAACTCGGAGAGCGATATCATGGGCTGGGTGGTGTCGCGAACGAGGGAGATGTCGTCGAGGCAAATATTGAATCCATAAGTGTCATTTAAAACTACCAAACTGTCCGTAACCCTATTGTATGTGCCATAATGCACGGTATCCCGGAGGTAAGCGATGGGGTTCAGTTGCGCGTACCAGTCAAAATTGCCAATGGTCATATATTGCTCGCCGCCTACGGCGGTGTATGAGGCCTTAATCCTGGTATATCCGAAGGTGTCAGGGGGCGGGAGCGGCCAGGAAGTCAGGTGAATCTGCGGTGTAGCGTGGAGCAGAAAGGTGTTGAAGTCTTTTACTTTATTATTTGAAAACAAGACCCCTAAATTGCCGAGTACATAAGGCGCTCTTCTGTGAAACGTTCCAAAGGTGCCGCTGTTCGCTGTAGATAACCACAAACAACCGACATACATGGTGAAATAATACGTTACGCCTGCACTTAAAGGGTAATAAAGCTTGGTTTCCACATAAGTTGGCAGTGGTGAAGGCATAAACATAGAGTCAACTACTTTGCCTGTAGATATTTTATAAAGAAACCGCTCCACTTGAGGCAGCCTCAATGTTCGGAGGCCAGAGTGTGGTATTGCTGTGGAACTTCCCCAGGTACTATTTCGGGGTTCCATAATCGTGGGGGCCAAGAATGTGGGTCTAATCCAGCAGGAAGGATTGTTGTTAAATGAGGTGTCATAAACAGCATTAAAGTATCCATAACCGGGCACATTCCTGAAGTAAGTACCCTGTGTGAGTTCAAACCCCGGATTAGGCACTAGGTTGAAGTTTGAAGGGAAACTCTGGGCCGATAACCAAGATGGGAAAAGCATCCCGAAAATGGTAGCACAGCAAATGGATAAAATCACCTTCATGGTCTTCATTTACAACAGAGATGCATTTAGGAAGAAAAATGACCACTCCTGACCCAAATAGGCACAATCAGAAGTGGTCGTTTCATTAGATAGTCTATTCTTTAACGAATGTTCCGTTTTGCTTCAGTCCATTCGCATACATCGAATAGTAGTAAATACCGGGCGCAAGGGAAGTCAGGTCCAGATGAAGACTGTTACTGCCCTTTTCTTCCTTGTAGGTCTGACGAAGAACGACCTGACCAAGCGTGTTTGTGGCAATCAAGGTTCTGCTTCCCGTTTCGGAATTATCCGTCCAGTCAAAGCGCAGATAATCTGTAGCCGGATTTGGGGATACCCTAAAATCACCTTTGGTATTGACCATACGCCATTGATAGCCGCCAGGATTTGGGAAGGACGTGACACCATCATCCAAAATCCGGAAGTAGGATATTGCACTCACGGTATCCGTAGAACCATTTGCCGTGTAGGTAACCTCATACACCTTATTCGAGCGGGCGCCCGCAATGCTGGCGTAATTCGTGGTGAAATAGCCTCCTGAATGCGCATCGAAATTGTATTCTAAAGGCAATGATGGAATCCCACCCGTGGACAGATTTACCATAGATGCTGGTTGCTTTATCTCTACTCCTTCATCAGCTTATACCCCTGCCGCCAGCCCTCACTGCCGCGAAGCTGCAACAGGTACAGGCCCGCAGGCAATGCACTCATATCCACTCTCTGCTGCATGTTGCTGATGTGGATGCGCAGCAGCTCCTGACCCACGCTGTTCAACAGCATCGCTTTTGCGCCCTCAGCCCCTTCGATGATGACCTGGCCCGTAACCGGATTCGGATATACCCGCACTGCTCTTGGCTGCGGCCTCGTGCCTACGCCCAGCGTCAATCGCCCGTGGCGCACGATTAGCTCCCGGCTAAACGACAGCGCAGGTGCGGGACAGTGCTCCCGGCTTTCCAGCATCACACTCACAAAATCCCCTTCCTGCAGGTCGTTCACCACATAGGTGTCGCTCGTGTCGAAGGCCACCGCCAGGCTGTTGCGGAACCACTGGTAGCGCGGGTTCGGGCCGCCATTGGTGGGCTGCGCCCTGAAGGTGACCGGCCCGCCTGTGGTGCTGTCTGGCGTGGCCTGTATGCTTACCGCTGTGGGCAGGTTGGGATATACGGTTACGCCCGCATGGTTGCTGAAGGTGGGCTGGGTCACCGGGCAACCTGCATTCGAATGCAGCGCCACCACCAGCGTATCTCCATTCACCAAGGTGCTGTCTAAATACGTGCTGTCCGTTTCGCCCGCAAGCAGCACGCCGTTTTTATACCACTGATAGCCGGGCTGGTAGCCCCCGCCGGTGATGTTGGTGACGAAGCGCGTGGGTGTGCCATCGCAAAGCACGATGGGCGGGTGCGTGTTGATATTGATGCCGGGGACGGTGCTGGGCGTGTTCACCAGCCGGAAGCTGTCGGTATAGCTCTGGCCACAGTAGTCGGTGATGCGGCTCCAGAGGTGGCCGGGATAGTAGAAGTAGGTGCTGTCGGCTCCGGCCCCGTTGCTCCAGGCGTAGGTCGCATAGCCTTTGGGCGCACGGGCCAGGTAGGGCCTGCCCGCGCAGAGGGCCGTATCCGGGATGTGGAAGGGCGGCGGCGGCGACTTGATGGTCACGTTGATGGTGTCGGTGTAGGTGTTGCAGCCAAAGTCCACCCGGCACCAGTACTGGCCGCTTTGGGTGACGTGGAGGAAGCGTGTGGTGTCGCCGGTGTTCCAGAGGTAGCTCAGGAAGTAGGGCTGCCCGCCAATGGTGGCACCGCTGCACACCGTGGTATCCGGCCCCAGCGAAAACTCGGAGAGCGATATCATGGGCTGGGTGGTGTCGCGAACGAGGGAGATGTCGTCGAGGCAAATATTGAATCCATAAGTGTCATTTAAAACTACCAAACTGTCCGTAACCCTATTGTATGTGCCATAATGCACGGTATCCCGGAGGTAAGCGATGGGGTTCAGTTGCGCGTACCAGTCAAAATTGCCAATGGTCATATATTGCTCGCCGCCTACGGCGGTGTATGAGGCCTTAATCCTGGTATATCCGAAGGTGTCAGGGGGCGGGAGCGGCCAGGAAGTCAGGTGAATCTGCGGTGTAGCGTGGAGCAGAAAGGTGTTGAAGTCTTTTACTTTATTATTTGAAAACAAGACCCCTAAATTGCCGAGTACATAAGGCGCTCTTCTGTGAAACGTTCCAAAGGTGCCGCTGTTCGCTGTAGATAACCACAAACAACCGACATACATGGTGAAATAATACGTTACGCCTGCACTTAAAGGGTAATAAAGCTTGGTTTCCACATAAGTTGGCAGTGGTGAAGGCATAAACATAGAGTCAACTACTTTGCCTGTAGATATTTTATAAAGAAACCGCTCCACTTGAGGCAGCCTCAATGTTCGGAGGCCAGAGTGTGGTATTGCTGTGGAACTTCCCCAGGTACTATTTCGGGGTTCCATAATCGTGGGGGCCAAGAATGTGGGTCTAATCCAGCAGGAAGGATTGTTGTTAAATGAGGTGTCATAAACAGCATTAAAGTATCCATAACCGGGCACATTCCTGAAGTAAGTACCCTGTGTGAGTTCAAACCCCGGATTAGGCACTAGGTTGAAGTTTGAAGGGAAACTCTGGGCCGATAACCAAGATGGGAAAAGCATCCCGAAAATGGTAGCACAGCAAATGGATAAAATCACCTTCATGGTCTTCATTTACAACAGAGATGCATTTAGGAAGAAAAATGACCACTCCTGACCCAAATAGGCACAATCAGAAGTGGTCGTTTCATTAGATAGTCTATTCTTTAACGAATGTTCCGTTTTGCTTCAGTCCATTCGCATACATCGAATAGTAGTAAATACCGGGCGCAAGGGAAGTCAGGTCCAGATGAAGACTGTTACTGCCCTTTTCTTCCTTGTAGGTCTGACGAAGAACGACCTGACCAAGCGTGTTTGTGGCAATCAAGGTTCTGCTTCCCGTTTCGGAATTATCCGTCCAGTCAAAGCGCAGATAATCTGTAGCCGGATTTGGGGATACCCTAAAATCACCTTTGGTATTGACCATACGCCATTGATAGCCGCCAGGATTTGGGAAGGACGTGACACCATCATCCAAAATCCGGAAGTAGGATATTGCACTCACGGTATCCGTAGAACCATTTGCCGTGTAGGTAACCTCATACACCTTATTCGAGCGGGCGCCCGCAATGCTGGCGTAATTCGTGGTGAAATAGCCTCCTGAATGCGCATCGAAATTGTATTCTAAAGGCAATGATGGAATCCCACCCGTGGACAGATTTGTCGTAAGCAAATCATTAATAATCGTAACGGGTGGATATACCAGCGCCTGGCCGGGGCCGGGCTGGTCAAACTCACGAACCACAACCCCATAGCTCAATATTGTGCCGATATTGACATTGTACGGGTTCGAATACGCCGCACTTGGCGGCTGGAAAATGCCGGCAGTAGAAGCTCCCAGCCAGCCAACTTCGCAAGTCGGCGCCTGTGTATTATCCATCAGCAGGTTGTCGTGGGCAGGGTTAGTACCAAAGACACCAAACCGAGGCCCACAATCCCCCGCCTGGTCATCCACTGTAGCGTCCCTATCCTGAGGCCCGTCCAGCGAAGGAAGTAGCGTCGTAGCAGGCACCGTTATGGGATCCGTGTACGGTGTGCTGCTGCAAACGGGTTGGTGGCTTGGTGTTCCTATTCTTGTTCCTGCCCCGTCCACCGGCGAGTTGAGCAGAAAATGCACCCCATCCACCAGGTTATACACCTTACTGGTCCAGCCCCAGAGCGAAAGCCCGCAAACTGTATTGACCGGGAGAACACTAACCCGAATCGGCCCGCGATAATTTTCCAGCCAGTGGTGGTCGCCGTTGCAGGTGAAAAAATAATTCACCAGATCCAGCGACACCTGACTGCCATAATCATAAAGGCTGATAGTGTTGTTTGCCGGCTGCACGGTATTGGGCACAAAGCTCAAAGTGCCGCCCGACGAACTCATGGAGCCTTCTTCCACCATCACTTTATACTGATCATGCGGCCCATAAAATGTAGCGTTGAGTTGTAGGTCAAATTCGTGGTTGATATACACTTCCGGGATGGGCGAATAAGACGCGGTTTTATTCGGCATAATATTGAACGAAGGTGCCTTATCGAAATAGATGTTGTAGTCTTCCCCATCAATCTGCCGCTGCACCACATAGCCAAGCTGTGTCAGGCTACGCACCTGCACCGCCGAGCCTCCAGGGCCATAAACTATAGAGGGCGAAGTAGCAGAAGTACTCATAGAGACCAGGGTTCCGACATCACCGGCTGCGATGGTCTGGGATGCGTAGTTATTGTGGAATACAAAGTAGAGTAATCCATCCTTGCCACGCTCAATATCCGTGAATCCATACCCATATTTTGTGGGTGTGCTCACCCCGGAGATAGCATCCACGTTGGTGGTCGGCGCGCTGAGCGTTACATAGTCCAGCCCGTTCACGGTCGTAAAGCCATTGAAGTAATGATAGCTGAAATAGACCCGGTCTCCGCTGCTCATCGGCACATACTCGAAACCCGCTATGGTCACTGTTACGGAAAAGCTGCCTAAGGCCGTGAAAGTGCCCGCCGCAATGTCGTAGAGATACAGTCTGGTGCCCGTGCTGAGCAGAATCTTAGTCCCATCCGGCGACACTTCCATGCCCGTGCGCGAATCCACCGTGTTGGGTAAGGTGGCGATGATGGTCGTTGAGAGCACACTGCCCGATGCATCCAAATCGAAACGATACAAATCCATGTCGGATGATGCATAGATAGAGCGGGTGCCAGAAAAATTATCTAATGGCCCGGCAGCGGCACAAACGCCCATGTGCATATAGCCATCATTAATAAGATCGGTGGTAGAAGTCTGCGACACAGTGCCAACGTCAATGTTTCGGTATGTCAGCTTATTGAAGTGAGGCGTTCCATTTACATTCTCCCATTGCACACTGCCGAAAACGCCGCATTGACCCGGGATCGTGAATACATTCTCGTAGTCCTTCACCGATGATTGCGAAGCCCCGGACATGTCGTAAACACCGCAATTGCTGACGAATGCAAGTCCCTGACCAGCGCCGTTTGAATACACGCTGGTGATTTGGTCGGCTTTAGAAGCACTACAACTGCCTAAGGCTGCTCCGGCAGGCAGTGAAGAGGTTACGGCGCCACTGCTGCCAAAAGTGATTACCGTACTGGGTGGAATTATCCAGTCATTGGCCTGTGCCTGCGCCGTGGCCTGCAACATGGCGAGAAAGAGCATTGCGCCAAGCGCAAAAAGCATTTTTTTCATGAGTTGTTTTTTTGAGTTTGAGCATTTATGTCCGGGGCTACGATAGCCCTCAGCGCTCAACGGGACGACACGGGCCAGTTTGTGGTTCGCCTCGCGCACAGACACGGTTAATGAAAGAATCCAACGGCTACTGAGCGGCTCCGCCGGCATGGAGCAACATCCGTTTCAGCCGCCCACAAAGCTTGAGCTTTGCCACGGCCTCCACAATGGGGTAAATGCCTAAAAGATTTTTTAGGGTTTACCCTAATTCCTCCTATAAGCCAGGAACTTAACTTGCCGCACTGTCAGGATTTGTAAACCGTTATGCCCTCCAACCCCGAACCTATCACCATTGCCTACGCCGAAGACCACCGCATGTTCCGCCAGGCCATCAGCTCCATGTTTAGCGCCGACCCCAGGTTCCGAATCATTATCGAAGCCACGAACGGCGAAGAGTTTATCCAAAAATTGCAGGAGGCTCCTGCACTTCCGAATGTGGCCCTGTTAGACATTTCAATGCCGCGCATCGGCGGCTTTGGCGTATTGAAATTTTTGCAGGGAAAAGCACCGCAACTGAAAGCGATTATGCTGTCCGCCCACGACCACCAGGCTACTGTAGAAGAAGCTATCCTCGAAGGGGCATCAGGCTACGTAGTCAAAGACGAAGAGTTTAGCGAACTAATAGATGCCGTCTTGAAGGTTCAGGAATACGGTTCATATTTCAAATCGGCAGCGGCACAGCAGTTTTTCAAATCACGGTCGAATGGGAAATCACTTCGTCCTATCGTCAACCAACGCGAGTGGGAAGTGCT
>CAYRJR010000024.1:10321-21634 GCA_964424655.1 uncultured Chitinophagaceae bacterium | reverse complement strand
GTCGCGGCCGCGATGACCGGTGATGAGCGGCGCATGGCGCGCGGCGAGCTCGGGCCCCGCGCGGAAGCGGCGGTCGGCATCCAGGTTGTCCATGCAGGGCGCATTGATCGCGCCCGGGACATGGCCGGCCACCGGATCGATGGGCTCATGGCGGCCTTCGTAGCGCTCCCTGGCCCGCACATCCAGCAAGCGGATGCTGCCTTCTGCCACATAAGGTTGCAGATGGGTCTGCTTTAGATTTAAAGAAGCTACCAGTTCCTTCAGCATGAAAGCCTCATTTGCGGTTTCGTTATGCTGATAAAAGTGCATGAGGTTGTCCAGTCCTATGGCAAAGGCGCTGGCTACGCAGGTATCTACGGATAAGTCGGGCTGTAAACCACCACAGGTGCCGAGACGAATAATCTGCAGTGATTTCTTTGCTTCTTTGACTTCTCGCGTAGTAAAATCAATATTGGCCAAAGCATCCAATTCCGTGAATGCGATATCAATATTATCCGGACCAATACCGGTGCTGAGCACCGTGATTCTTTTGTTCCCGATAGTTCCGGTGAAACTTACAAACTCGCGATGGGCATTCCTGCATTCAATCCTCTCAAAATGTTTTTCCAGCACCGCCACGCGTGCCGGGTCGCCAACCGTGATGATGGTGTCAGCAAGTTCTTCAGGGTGTATGTCGAGGTGATAGATGCTGCCACGCGGTGTGATGATGAGTTCGGAAGCGGCAATGGGCATGGGGCAGGAGTTGTATTAAAGCAAAAATTTCCTGGCTAATACTTCGACTTGTAGAAAGGCATATAGTCGTTCGTGCTGGCATCTTGCAGCAACTTGCGGAAGTTCGAATCAGAGATAATGAATGGTTCATACTCATCAGGCTTAAACTCCCTAAACACCTGTTTTGCTGATAGCACTTCGTTCATGTATTTGCGTGCCGCAATAATGTTTTTGAAAGCCTGTACCACCACGATGGCTTTCCCTGATTTAAGTGGCATGATCTGCACATCCAGCTTTTCATCCGAATGACGGAAAGAATTAAGGTCGGCTAAGCCCGCTTTGATGCCCATTGCGCGTGGGTCCATTTTTTCAAAAACGATGGCGAAATAATGTGGCTCAGAGGGTCTGTAGGTGTAGCTGGTTGGTACGGGCTGGGCACTGGTGTCTATTGGGGGCTGGCCCAAAGGCAACTTTGATTTTGTGTTCGGGGTGTTGTTAGCGATGAGGGTAGTGTCTGCTTTTGGTTTCACCGTGTCCTTAGGCCTGTTTGCATGGACATAGTCAAGGATTTGCTCTGCCCAGGGCTTTAGGGGGTCTTGGGGATAAGTTTTCAGAAAATGTTTCAGGATGGTATCCGCCTGGGGATATTGTGCCGCACCTGCATGCGCCATCGCCTCCACAATCTGAAAACGCTTATTGTAATTCTCATCTGAATATCGATTGCGTGCAGTGTGGGTCCGGCTAAGCACTTCATCATACTTGCGTTGTTGCAGCAGTTCATAAGTCTGGTCATAATACTCGCCAACACTTTCAGAGGTTGCCACATCATTGCTGGTGCCAGATGAATTGTCGGAGGAGGAGGAGACAAAATCGGCCCATTGGGTTCCCGGGAATTCTTTGCGCAGCTTAATGGCTATCTGTTGTGCTACGCCAAGTTGATTTTTGCGCAGCGCAATCAGATAACGCAAGTAGGTAGCTTCTGCCGTGTATGGATTGAGCGCCCAGCGCTTGTCGAAAGTGTCCAGAGTTGAGGTGGCTCGTGGATAGTCTTCAAACTGCTGTACGTAAGCAGTAGCCAGGTCCACATAGGCTCTTTGCAAACGTCCTACAGCAACCGCCTTTGCCTCCGGAGTATTGGGTACGAAAGCTAATACGGCATCTTCGGTGGGCAGTCCATTTTCGTCCATTTCCTGGCTGGCATCATCATTACCACCTGAGCCGTTTGCGGCATTGGTATTGCCAGCCAAATTTCCTGAGTAGCCGCCTGAAGCACTGCGACGCCAATTATCTGTGAGTGGTCTGTTGCCCCATTTCCTTTTGAAATCTGCGAAGCCTTGTTGCAGACTGCCCGGGCTGGTAAAGTACCAGGATGCAGCACTAGCCGGATTATTATTCGAGTTGATATCAGGTACATTCATGCCACCATTTTCGGCAATCGCGGTACTGTCGGAACGCTGTTTTTCCAGTTTCCGAATGAAGCGTTTGGCAACGGCTCTTTGTTCTTTTTCACTGAGTGCACTCAGCGCCAGGAGGCTATCCTGATGATGAATGACGTAAGTAGGAATTGCTACTTTGACCACTAAAGGAGCACGATGGAGGGCCAGGGCAACATCTGAATCATTCGGGGCCGCAGCAGCAAAACGGTTCACACTGTCGAAGGCTGCTTTGGCCAATGAATAATTACCCTGATTGAAATAAAGATTTCCAAGAGCAGCAAATGAAAGTACCTTTTGCTTTCTGGTGCTTTTGACAGTCGTTACGCTACGGTCGAGATAATTGATTGCATCTTGCGTATTACCTGCATTGGCGCTTAGCCTGCCCAGCACATAATAGACTTGCTCGTAGTAAGGTGAAAATTTCGCATCGTTGAGCATGTCTTTTAGTGAGCCAATTGCTTCCTGTTGCACCCCACCGCTTTGCATCAATGCATAAGCACGGTTACGCCGGGCATAGAAGTCCATATCCAGCTTGGGATGCAGGTCTGATACGATTTCAAATTGATTTGCTGCATTAGTGAAATCGCGTTGCTCATCCAGTAGCTGGCCTGCCAGGAAAGCTGCCCTGCGCCGCTGATCGGTAGGGATGCTTTCGTCTGCTGCTACAATGATCAGGTTGCTGGCTGCCTGCTTTTCGTTTTGTTGCTTGAGGGCGAGGTATGCCTTTTCCAGAGCCAGTTTTCCTTTTAATTCTTTGGGGAAATTTTGGTCATTGCTTACCAAATCCAGAACAGCCTCAGCCTCGCCAATATGCCCGTAGGTAATGAAGCTTCGGGTGAGCCAAAGAAGACCTTCGTTGGTAGCAGGCTCTCGTTTGATGATGCTGTTGATGCCATTCTGTTCCGGAGCTACAACGCTTGTGGAGACCTTGCGTTTGCCATAGACGCTCTTATTGCTGTAAGCTTCCTTTTTGGCTTTTTCAGCCTTGGCTCGTTCCTGAAGCGCAATGATGTATTTGAAGGAAGCGCTTGAATTTTCAAAATCGCCTTTGTAGTAGTAAGCTTTGCCCAGTAGGAGATAGAGATCATCGCCCCACTTAGTTCGGGGGTCATGAATCTGAATACCTAAAGAGGTCTTCTGGATGACGCTGTCCATGTCGGTGGCGAAGACAGCAGAATCTTTGAGTGGGTCAAAAGAAAACAGTGATATGCGCTCATCCCAATTATCACGTGCTCGTCGCTCCATGTTGGCTTCTGCCTCTTCCATCTTGCGATTGGCATTGAAATAATAATTGTAATGCGTGAAGGTGTTTTGCACTGCTCGTCGCGGCGCATTCCACTTTTTCTTGAGCATCTTCTCATTGCTATAAACCGATCGCTTCTTTTTAATCTTCAGCTCGAAGGCTAACTGGGCTTTATTGGCAGATTGCTTCTCCTTAATTTTTTGTTCCCGGTCTGCGTTTTCCTTTTTCTTAGCCAGCAAAGCTTCCCTTGCTTTTTGCTTAGCAAGCAATGAATCGGTTCGTGCTTTCCGAACTGCGGTCAGGCTGTCGGTAATTTTCTTTCGCTCGGTCCGCAGTGAATCCATGTGGGCCTTACGAACTGCAATCATGCTATCGGTGCGTGCTTTTCTTACGGCAGCAAGGCTGTCTGAAAATGCACGACGCACGATAGCTACACTATCCTTAAAGCGTTTGCTGTTTCGATAGTTTCGGATGCGCAACAGGCTGTCTGCTCGTCGCTTTTGGGCTTTTCGGATGATCGCCATTTTGGCTTCCCGGGAAGCTACCATGCTGTCTGTAATCCGTTCCCGGGCTTCTTTCATACTATCCAGATGGGCCTGGCGTATTTCACGGATGGCAGCCAGCCGGGTTTCTCTCACATCACGGACGCTGTCTTTAAACCGGCGGCTGTTGCGGTATTTGCGGATGGCAGCCAGGCTGTCTGTGCGATGCTGGCGGAACGTTTTCAGGCTGTCGGCAATATGTTTCCTGGAAATTCTGGATGAATCAAGGCGATGTTGTTGCAAGGCACGAAAGGCATCCTGTGCCTGTCGGCGGGCACGATTGGCACTGTCCACATTATAGCGGCTTTGTGCAAGGGCGGGTGCTGCAGTCAGCAGCCCAATGCCCAACATGAAAAAGATAAAAACAGGTATCCGCCGGTAGGCAATCAAAAACATGTGTGACTCAAAGCAGTGATAACTCAAAAGGCTGGTAAGATAGTATGTTTTGAGGGCTGTGAACTTCAGAAGCCCTGTGATGAAACAGCCCGGATTCGGTCTGGGTTTGCGTTAAAGATTCTGCAAGACTTCAGTCTGGCATTGTTATGCCATTTCGAGGCATGATTTTCAAATTCTTCATGCTTACATCCTGAAGTTTCATGCTTGAGCTTATCCGGGAGTTATGGGCAGGAAATCCGACTTACGATGAGGCAAGTCTTAACAGCTCATTTTGCAAGGCTCCATCTAATATTGCGCCGCCTCCGGCACGTCTGGTGATGTTTACGTCCGTCTTATCCTGCAACCGATTCGTGCTGTGCCTGCTGATGGTATTGATGTGCGTGAGCATGATGCCAGATGATGCTGCAGCAAGCCCTGCCCGGAAATTTGGGAACCATCATCATCACCATCACCCTCGGGCAATACATAGCGAAGAGGCAGATAATCTGCCCGCCCCCTTGCCTAAGCGTCACTTACCGGTTCCGGGGAAACGCCATCACCCAAAGGCTTCCAAAGTGGCTGTTTCTTCTTTTGCATTGCCACCCCGCACCTCAGAACCACAGTTCCCGCCTTACATACCTGAATGCTTAGTACATGAGGTGCCTCAGGCATATTTCTATCTCTTTTTTGAAGAGATCACACCGCCACCACCTAAGGAGTGTTGAGTTGACAGGATGCGCTTGAGCAGGCTCTTGCGCTATGCAACGTATTCGCCACTCCTAATTCTCAACCATGATTTATTCAGGCATGCTCCGCAAGGGCATGTGTTGTGCAGCCCTCTTGATGGCTGCAATTCCCCGCTGTCTTGCACAATCAACACCCGATAGGCTCCGCCTCAGCAGGCAAGAAGCCGAAGCTCGTTTTCTTTCCAAAAACCTTTCGCTGCTGGCTGCTCACTATGGTGTGCGCTCGGATAGTGCGTTGATTCGTCAGGCAAGGCTATGGGATAATCCCACACTCAGCATTGACCAAAACGTGTACGTACCCGGTGATGGCTTTTTTCGCCATGGTGAAGATGCAAGCGGCAACTCACGTGGGCAAGTGTATGTGCAGGTGCAACAGCTCATTCAGTTGGGCGGGAAGCGCCGCAATGCGGTGTCTATGGCAGGCGTGAATGCGGGTATATCCCAGCTTCAGTTTGAAGAAACCTTAAACAGCCTGCGCCTTAGTCTGAGGGAAGATTTGCTTCAGGCAGAAAAGCTCCAGCAAAATGCGGCTTTACTTCAAACAATTTTGGGAAAGCTGCAAATGCTGGAACAAGGTATTTCCGGGCAATATGAAGCCGGAAATGTGTCGCGTAAAGATTGGCTGCGGGTGCAGGGATTGGTGGAAAGCATGCGCCTGGAGTTGGCAGAAAATGTGAGAGCCTCCGAAGGATTGCAGACCGAATTGCGCGTCTTGCTGAACCTGCAAGGTGATACGCTGATTGTGCCTCAAAGCAATTTGCTCCGTGAGCGCCCCGAATTGCCCAATCAGAGCTTCGATGAATTGCTGTTGCTCGCGCAGAAAAACAATCCAACATTTCTCATTGCAGAAAAGCAGCTCGAATATCAGCAATTGAATTATCGCTATCAGCGGGCATTGGCTGTGCCTGATCTGGAACTTGGTCCCAACTACGACAGAGCATCCAATTTCGCTCCGAATTATTTCGGGTTGACTTTAGGCCTTCCGTTGCCACTCTGGAATCGAAATCAGGGGAACATCAAAGCTGCTGCTTTCAATATCCAACAGCAGCGTGCTGCAACAGACGAATCTGGTCTGAAGCTGGAAAGTGCTTTACGCAGTGCATACCGGAACCTGCAGACGGCGCTAAACCTGACTACTCCGAAACAGGAAAGTTTCTATGAAGACTATCGCCAACTATTCGACAAAGTGGCGGATAGTTATCGCTCGCGACAAATCAGTCTGATTGAATTCATAGACTATTTAGACAGCTACGAAGACATTCAGGATAAGCAGCTCCAACAACAGCTCAACCTTCAGCTCGCTAAAGAATCACTCAACTACGCAGTGGGCATGGATGTCGTGAAGTAAACCGATGTCCTGCGATTCAGCCCTACTCATCCATTTCAGAACAGCCCTTCTTACTCTTCAAAAAAATATTCGCTCATGCGAAATCTTCTTTTAGTCTCACTGGTAATCTGCCTGGCAGCTTGTGAGCATGTCCCTCAGGATAACGACAATCAAAAATTTGTGCTCTCAGACACGATGATGCACATGATCCGGTTAGATACAGTGCGTAATTGCAATGTCACTGACCAGGTGCCCCTCACAGGGAATGTCGCTTTCGATGAAAACACTGTAGTACGCGTCTTTGCCAGAGGCAGTGGTCAGGTGACCGAAGCCCCGGTTTCTTTGGGCGATTATGTGCATAAGGGGCAGACGCTGGCCATCATTCGCAGTGCCGATGTAGCAGGCGCCTATGCTGACCTGAGTTCTGCACGGGCTGACCTGAGCATTGCCAAACGGCAGATGGAAAATGAAAAATCCCTCTTTCAAAGTGGGTTGGCATCGCAGCGGGAATACAGTGAAGCCAGTGAGAATTATCAAAAGGCATTGGCTGCTCAACAAAAGCTGGAGCATAGCATCAGCATCAATGGCGGGCCTCATTCCAGTGCTTCCGGCAGCTATGCGCTGGTGGCTCCGGTAGATGGCTATGTGGTGAGCAAGACGATAGCAGCGGGCGACTTCATCAGGCCGGATGCTTCTGAAAGCCTCTATACAATCTCAGACCTGAAAGACGTTTGGGTGATTGCGAATGTGTATGAAGCCGACATCTCCAGACTGAAACAGGGTTATGCCGCAGAAGTGTTTGCTGCCGCATATCCGGATCATCCTTTTTATGGAAAGGTGGATATGATGAGCCAGGTGCTCGACCCACAGAGTAAAGCCTTGCATGTGCGTGTCAAAATTGACAACCGCGAGGGTTTACTGAAGCCAGACATGTTTGCCCGGGTGCTTGTCAGTAATCAGGAAGGGCAGATGGCTACCTGTGTACCCAGCGATGCAATCATTTCGCAGGACGGGAAACAATATGTCGTCCAATACCTGAGTCGCGATTCACTCAATGTTGTTCCGCTAACAATCATCAATACTGTTGGCAACCGGACTTATATCACAGGAGACCTGAAGCCCGGGCAACTCGTCGTAACCCAAAATCAACTATTCATATTCAACCAGCTCGTAGAGGAGTAATACAGGCTGCGGTAACGCATCTTTTTTCACTTCAGGCTGAAAACCCAATTCAACTACTGCTGCAAGCATGAATAAGTTTATCAAGAGCATTATTTTTTTCTCGCTCAGGCACCGCTATCTGGTCTTTTTTATGACCGGTGTACTGGCCATTATCGGCTACGTGGCATATACCAACACGCCGATTGAAACCTTCCCGGATGTCACCAATACACAAATCATCATTATCGCACAGTGGCCCGGTCGCAGTGCGGAAGAAGTTGAAAAGTTTGTGAGCATCCCATTGGAATCTGCGCTCAATTCTGTTCAAAACAAAAGCTCACTTCGCTCCACTTCTGCTTTTGGCCTTTCCTACATCCGCATCATTTTCGATGATGGAGTGGACGATGCCTTCGCCCGCCAGCAGGTATTGTCGCGGCTCGGTAATGCAGATTTACCAGATGGTGTGAAGCCTGATGTGCAACCGCCTTATGGACCTACCGGGGAAATTTATCGCTATACCCTGCGTAGCAAAATCATGGATATCCGTGAGCTGACTGCGATTCAGGATTGGGTGCTGGACCGTCAGTTTAAGTCAATCCCTGGTGTAGCGGATGTCAACTCTTTCGGTGGTCAGGAAAAGGTGTATCAAATCAATGTGAACCCCACACTGCTGAGTAAGTATGGTCTGAGTGCATTGGATGTGTACAATGCAGTAGCTCGTTCCAATATCAATGTGGGTGGCGATGTGCTGGAGCAGAATGGCCAGGCTTTCGTGGTGCGTGGTATCGGTGTGTTAAACAATATCCCGGAGATTGAAAATATCATCATCACCAAGCTCAATGAAGTGCCGATCCTGGTCAAAAACGTGGCCACTGTTCGGGAAGATGGTAAGCCACGATTAGGTTGGGTCACACGAGATGA
This sequence comes from uncultured Chitinophagaceae bacterium, assembly GCA_964424655.1. Lineage (GTDB taxonomy): Bacteria > Bacteroidota > Bacteroidia > Chitinophagales > Chitinophagaceae > UBA1952. The sequence goes on along the minus strand of CAYRJR010000024.1, from coordinate 13,172 downwards.
TCAGCAGGATGTGGTGGAAGGGATTGTCGTTATGCGCAAGGGTGAAAATCCTGCTGTAGTGCTCAAACTCATTGAAGCGAAAGTGAAAGACCTGAATGAAAATGTGCTGCCCAAAGGGGTGCATATAGACACCTTCTACGACCGCAGCGTCCTGATGAGTTATGCCACACACACCGTGCTCCATAACCTGATTGAGGGCATTGTGTTCGTCACGTTAATCGTACTCATTTTCATGGCTGACTGGCGCACCACGCTAACAGTGGGCATCATCGTGCCCCTGGCCTTGTTGTTTGCATTTATGTGCATGCGCATCAAAGGCATGAGTGCAAACCTGCTTTCCATGGGAGCAGTTGATTTTGGTATCATCATAGATGGAGCAGTAGTGATGGTGGAAGGCTTGTTTGTAGCCCTGGATCATCGGGCTCGGGAAGTTGGGATGGAGCGCTTTAATAAGCTGGCCAAACTGAGCTTATTTAAGAATGTGGGCACCGAAATGGGCAAGGCAATTTTCTTTTCCAAACTCATCATCATCACCTGCCTGATTCCTATTTTTTCTTTCCAGAAAGTAGAGGGCAAAATGTTCTCGCCATTAGCCTGGACGCTGGGCCTGGCCCTACTGGGGGCACTTATTTACACACTCACTTTAGTGCCCGCATTGTCTTCTGTTTTGCTGCGCAAGAATGTGCGTGAGAAGCATAATGTGGTGGTGGAATTTTTTGAAAAAATCATCGGACGTGCCTTTAGTTATGTGTGGAGGCATCAGCGAGGCAGCCTGATTGTTTCTGTGGTTGTGATGCTGCTGGCTTTTGGTTCTGCAAAATTCTTAGGTTCTGAATTTTTACCTGAATTGAATGAAGGCGCTTTGTGGGTGGAGAGTGAATTACCCATGAGCGTGAGTCTGCCTCAGGCCAAAGTCATTTCCGACAAGATGATTGCCATCATTCGCAAGTTTCCGGAAGTGAAAAAGACACTGGCACAGATAGGCCGGACGAATGACGGCACGGACCCCAAAGGCTTTTTCGATGTCCAGATTCAGGTTGATTTGAGGTTGAAAGATCATTGGAGGAAAGGCTTGTCCGAGGATCAGCTCATAGACCAGATGGATCAGCAGTTGCGTAAGATTCCTGGAATCGTGCTCAACTATTCCCAGCCCATTCGCGACAATGTGGAAGAGGCTGTTGCCGGTGTCAATGCTTCATTAGCAGTAAAAATTTTCGGGTCTGATTTTAAGACACTAGACAGCACAGCACGTGTAGTGAAAAGTGTTTTGAAAAATGTGCGTGGTGTAGATGACCTCGGCATCCTCCGCAACCTGGGCCAGCCGGAATTTCGGATTGAATTAGACCAGCAAAAGATGGCTCAATATGGCATCAGCGTTGCCGATGCGAATGCCGTAATTGAGATGGCCATCGGTGGTAAAGCTGCTACCCAACTCTATGAAGGCGAGCGAAAGTTTGACATCAGAATCCGCTATGAAAAAGATTGGCGGGATACACCTGAGAAGATTGCGCAGCTTCGGGTGCCTACTCAGGACGGTTCCAAGATTCCCCTTTCAGAAATAGCCGTGATGCGCAACATCACCGGCCCTGCTTTCATCTATCGGGACAACAACATGCGCTATATCGCTGTGAAGTTTTCTGTGCGTGGCCGCGACCTGGGTAGCACCATTGCTGAAGCTCAGAAAAAGGTGCATGCTGCGTTGAAGCTGCCTAAAGGATATTCCATGACCTGGAATGGTGAATTTGAAAATGCTGAGCGCGCTGGGAAGACGCTGCAGCATGTCGTGCCTCTGTGCCTGCTGGGCATTTTCATTCTACTCTTTATCACTTACGGCAATGTGAAAGATGCCATACTGACGATTATGAATGTGCCTTTTGCTCTGATTGGCGGCATTCTGGCCCTGCATATCACACAGACCAACTTTTCTATTTCAGCAGGCATTGGTTTCATTGCCTTGTTCGGTGTCTGCATCCAGAATGGTGTGATTCTGATTACAGAGTTTCGAAAAAACCTGGAAAACAAAATGCGCATTGATGAAGCAGTCCGGAAGGGTGTTCAAGTTCGGATACGCCCTGTCGTCATGACTGCATTGATGGCTGCCATTGGCTTGCTGCCGGCTGCATTGTCCACGGGCATAGGCTCCGAAACGCAAAAGCCCTTGGCTATTGTTGTCATTGGTGGTCTGATTACATCCACCATCCTCACCTTGCTCATTCTACCTGTGATGTATGCCCGCGTCTGGAATCTGATGCACAAAAGGGAGCATAGAAAACTACTGAAGAAAGCCGGCGTCATCGGCTCATAGCACTGCCATGTTGAAGCTGAATTATAAAAACCGCTCCCCGCATATCCTGCCTACGGCTTCCAACCTAATGGGTTTTTGCCTCATTGTGCAGGCATCGGTTCATGCGAGTGGTTATAGCGAGCATAGCTATATGGATGAAATCACGGCGGCTGCTACCTGCTTGTTTATGGCAGCCTGTCTGTTTTCTTATCTGTCTATTCGCTTTCAAAATCCAAGGCGGAGGGCACGATATGAGTTCATCGCAGACATCAATTTTATTGTTGGCCTGCTGGTCTTGCTGACTATGGTTTTGATGATGGCATTCAAAATAATTCGCTGATTGCAGCACCTTATTTTTCATCAGTGTAAACATACCTTTGGCGCCACGCGGAAGTAGCTCAGCCGGTAGAGCATCAGCTTCCCAAGCTGAGGGTCGCGGGTTCGAATCTCGTCTTCCGCTCAATGGTATCACTCGACGAGGTCGTCTCTTTTTTGGACGGCCTCGTTTTTTTTATTTCCGGTTTTTTTGTGTCGGCTTTGGTGCTCTGATGGAGCATCCGTTGCGTC
>CAYRJR010000024.1:0-10311 GCA_964424655.1 uncultured Chitinophagaceae bacterium | reverse complement strand
ATGGTGCTTTGCTCGTGGTATGAGTGCAATTGCATAAGCCGACTCGTTCCGGGAACTGCTGCACAGCGAAATCTTGCTGAAGTGTGCGACGCAACGGATGTCAGGTAGCGATATGAAGCCGATAAAAAAATTGTCTCTATCAGATGAAGCTTCTTAATTCAGCCCGGCTATTCCCATAAAAATCGAAAGGCTGCCCCGGAAGAGGCAGCCCTGCTATATGTGTGTGTGTGAAACCCTGGGATGGAGCTTATCACATTTCGCCTACGCTGGCACTGATGGTAGAATTGCCCGAAGGAGAAACCCTAACGCCAACAGCGTTTATTGTGATGGAAACTTTACCGCCATTTACGGTAACCTGTGCTGTACCTCCGGCATTAGGCTCATAAACGGTGGTTTGACTGCTACTAGTTGTAGAAGTAGCGGCAAAACCAATTTGGTTTGCGCTCAGTGTAGAATTGCTATATGCGTCCACTATGGTATAAGTGCCCGCTGCTGGCGTTGTGCTGCCGGCAAAGTAGAAATCTACAGCAGCGTTGGCATAGGTCTGCATGTTGAGGCTGGTGAAGGTGTATCCCAGGTTGTTGGCACCAATCAGCTTCATGGTGGAAGTGACTTTATAGCTGGTACCGCCAATGGTGAAATTGCCACCAGCAATGCTGCCGCCGCCGCTGTCGGATTTCTTACAGGATAGTGCCAGGCAGGCAAGTGCGGCGAACAGGATACTGAGCCTTTTCATGGTGTGATGATGATTGAGTGTGAGAAATAGTGATGTAGTATAGACAGGGGAGACAGGCTTATTCAAAAATGTATTTAGCAAGCCAGACCTTCTTTCGGTCTTCATCAGAGCCGATATAGGTGATGCTATGCTCGGCTGCATCGGTAATTGGCGAAACAGAATTTGAAATGTAATAGTCTTCATCGCCCAGCACCTTGAAGGCACCTAAGGTGGTTGTCGTGGGGTCTAATTTGGCAATGCGCGGGAAGTAGCGTGCGTAGAACGTTGGGAGGTCGTTGTAGGCATCAAAAAAGTCGGCGTAGCCCTTTGTGCCCTTCACTTCCAAGATGACCCAATACAGGGACTTACCGTCCTGGCTGGGTACGAACGATTGGTTCATGGAGAAGATTTCACTCTTCTTGTCTGTATTCATCTTATTGCTGGCGTATTGCGCTTTCAAGTGCCCATCTTTGTCGAAATGCAGGCAGACAAGGTCTTCGTAGCTCTTTGAGATTACAATTGCCTTAGAACTGCCAGTCTTGACTTTGCCCGTGAGTTGACCCGCAATCAGGTATTCGCCTTGCGGAGTAACTGTGAAATTTTCTACTGCAAACTTGCGGCCTTCATAAGCATCGGGATGCTTCTCGCCAGGTGCTGCTTTCAGCTTGTCTTCGAAGTTGGAGATGGGTTCTGTGCTGGCGAAGTCGAGTTGGTTTCCGGTGAATTTCAGCAGATGGAAATTGGCCATCTTTCCTTCTGATTTCTTAGTCCATTTTTCATCCAGTTTGTTGGCGCCGCCATCGTAGCAAGGATTGTTTATGTCCGCAGCATAGTCGCAGAATACGCGGTTGTAGGCATCATCTTTCTTGGTGGAAGTGCCACAGAAGAATACTGAATTATCGTGTTCGCTAACTGCCATGATGAGCATATTGGGCGATGGGCTTTTGAAAGGCACCTTATCCTTCTGTGTGCCATCGGGTGCAAAGCGCATGTAGGTGTAGGCAGTGAGGTCGGGTGAGCCGTCATCTGGTGCAAACACGAGGACCACATCACCGTTGCTCAGTTGATCGGAATATACCAGGCTCTGGTGACCCTGTATATCCACAGGCTTCTGCGTGATGTCGCCACCTGCTTTAGCACTCAGGATGATGAACTGCGTTGCTTTCTTGTCTTCTTTATTTTGGCTGCCGGCAAGCACAAACAGTGAGCCATCATCCGGACCATTGTAGGCAGCGTAGCCTGTCAGTGCGCCTATGTCTTCACTCTTTGGCTTGAAAGTTTCGTTGGATAGCACATCATCGGTAACGTAGTACTGTTTCTTGTAGTTCCATTTCTGACGTACTTTCTTTTGGTTGAAGCGCAGCTTCATGCTCAGCACATCGAAGGAGCTACACCCTCCCACTTGTGCACTGATGAAGTCAATCGTGCGGTCGGGCTTGTCGTTGCTGGTAAGCTTTGGCTCTGAGCTTTGCTCGCTATTGACAAATTGGAGCTTGCTGTCAAAATTGTAGGTCTCGTAAGTGACAGCATCTTTTTTCTTATCCCCGGCCATCTTGTAAGTCACCTGATAGTTTCCATTGTTGTGGGTTACCTCGGTGATAAAGCCTTTTCTAGCTTTCTTGGATAAGTCGGCTGTGCCTTCCTGCGCCATGACCTGTGTAGCCAAAATGGACAGTAACAGCGGGAGTACTAAGCGTTTCATTGGGATGTGCATGGATTAGAATGAAAGATGTGAGGCCCCGTTTGGTTTTGCGTTCAAGGCCAAACGTACTTGCGGCTTATAGCCCGAAAAATGTGAAAGAAGTAGTAAGGCCAGAAAGTATTTTGAACGATGATTCAGTCGTCAAAACGAAACGATACGTTCCGTTTGCATGACTCCATGATTGGAATACACTTTCAACAGATAGACACCCGGGCCTGGCAGTTCGATGGTGTTATGACCAACAGAGAGGTTCATCTCTTGATAACGGCGGCCATCAATCCCAAAGAGTTGGTATCGGCATTCCATAGGAGCCTCAACCGTGATATGATTGGTCGAAGTTGGGTTCGGGTAAATATGCAGCCCTTGTGTATTGCTGTGCGCAATTTTTAGGGTTTGACTGTAGTAGATGCTGCCATCTTCATCGGGAATTCTTAGCCTGTAGAATTCTGTTTCCGAAGTCATTGTTGCATCATCGAAGTGATAAAGATTCGATGATGAAGGCTCTACCATCCCGATTGTTGAAAATCGTTGACCGTCTTCGCTTCTCTCTATATAAAAGCCCAGTGGCCTGTCGTTACCAGCGGCTTTCCAGGTTAGTCTGTTGATTTGATCTATTTGGGTGACGGCGAAAGAAGCAAGGTTTATGGGCAGCGGTGTTGCTCCCATGTTTGCGATGAACAAGTCTATTGCTGTACTGGAAGAAGTAGCATAATACCCTGTGATGATTGGGATATTCCCATTCATTGCAACAGCATTGGCCGTAGAAGAATATGGGGATGACCCAATGTGATAGGCACCAACATAGCTTCCGGAGCTGCTGAGCACCCAATCCAGAGCATCGGTATTGCCAGTAGCAGTAAGGGAATGGGTATTGCTGCTGGGATCATAATCAACACTCCCTTGCAAGTACCCTACTGCATGGATATCGCCATTGCTGGCTATGCCCAGGCCAAAAATTATATTGTACGTGTTGCTTGCTCCGGCATTGACAGCCCAAACGTATGCGCCACTTGAGGAATACTTAGCTACAAAAGAATTATAGATGCCGTTTCCGTACAGATTGGAGGTTCCGGAACCGGGGTCAAAGTCTTCATTGCCAGGCCCGCCTTGTTCCCCTGCAATAATGATATTTCCGGAGGCATCCACAACCATAGCTAAAGGCGCATCAGATTGGTTATACCCATCCAATTTCTTTACCCACTGGTAGGATCCGTTACTGGTACTGTATTTTCCAAACCAGATATCGCCATAGTAATAGGCATTAAGATTGACCGTACTGCTGCTGGGATCAAAGTCAACTGGCCCACCCTGAAACAACCCACAGACACATAAATTCCCAGAGCCATCCAGAGCCAAAGCATTTACCCAGTCGCAACATCCGGGGAATTCATTTGCCCAGCCAAATGCACCACTGGAACTGTACTTACCAAAAAATATATTCCCTGCTCCATAGGAGCTGTTATTGGTTACGTTGTAGGTACCTGAGCCAGGGTCAACATCGGTAGTGCCCGTGCCAATATATCCGCCAATGTAAACATTGCCCGACCCATCGCAGGTAAGTGCATTAACCCGGTCATCTGTATTGGAAGACCCGAAGCTGGTAACCCAATTCAGCGCACCAGTGGACATACTATACTTCCCAAACCAAATGTCCTGCGCCCCATTTGCCGTTCTGTTGGAAGTACTGCTGGATGGGTCGAAATCAACGGTGCCGGAGAAAGAGCCACCTACCGTGACATAGCCATTCCCATCAAGTGCTAATGAAAAGCCTTCATCATCGCCGGAGCCTCCTATTTGATCGACCCATTGCAGCACACCAGCACTGCTATATTTTGCAATGAAAATATCAGTCCCACCTGCGCTGGTTTTATTTACAGTACTGGACCCCGGGTCAAAATCCACAGTTCCATGAAAGCCTCCGGTTACGTAGATATTGCCTGAGGCATCAAGCACCACTGCCTGTCCACTATTGGCACCACTACTACTGAATAGGGTAGTGGTATTGAATTGCGCATGCGCTGTTTGAAAAAGAATGCAGGAGCATGTGAGTAGTAGTCTTGTTTTCATAGGATATTGGGCATTGAGAGAATCGTTTCATAGGGTAAATACATCTATCAATTGACAAACACTCAGCCTAACGAATGATATGTGCCTTCCTGATGAGTCGTTAGACAATCCAAGGGCCTTAATGGGTAAGTGCTTTAGGAAAAAGTGATTTTACCAATCGAGATAAAAAATGTGATATATGTGGTATGGTCACCCAAGACGAAGCCTGGCTTTTAGGCTGAGCCTATATGTACTGTAACAGCTCGGGAAGATGCGCTTCTCTGCACATAAAATTTCGATAATCAGAGACGAAATGAATTTTAGCCATCCTTCGAAAGGCAGCATGGCACAATGCCCTAATTCAAAAAGTTTCTTTTGAAAGAAATGCAGTCCGCTCTATCGCAAGCCAGCTTTTCGCAATGCAGCCCCACGATTGTGTACGTGCAGCTTCTCATAAATATTCCGGATGTGTGTGCGTACCGTTTCTACGGATAGAAACATATTGCTCGCAATTTCTTTGTACGAAAATCCTTTCGCCAGTGCTTCGAGCACATCGCGCTCCCTAAGTGAGAGGCATTCTTTGGGGTCGTCCGGCGTTTTGCTTTCCTGGAATGCATTGACCACTTTTCGGGCAATTTGCGAGCTCATAGGAGAGCCACCTTTCCGCAGGTCATTCAGTGCTTCAATGAGCCTTGCCGCTGGCGTGTTTTTCAAAATATACCCGGAAGCACCTGCTCGTAAAGCGCCAAAGACTCGGTCTGAATCATCGAAAGAAGACAAGACCATAAACTGAATATGGGGCATCAGGGGCTTGAGCGTGGAGATAAACTCTATCCCGTTTTTCCCAGGCAGTTCAATATCAGAAAGCATGATGTCCACCTCGCCACCCAGGCCATTTCCAAAAAAAATTTCAGCCTCTTCAGCCGTACTGAATGAACCAGCGAGATTAAACTCACCAGAACCTGCTATCAGCGCCGCCAGATAGTTGCGGATAGCTTCATCATCTTCTAAAATGGCCACCGTGGTCATGCTCCAAATGTATTTTTTCGCCTTAGCCAATGCAATGTGAAAAAAGTAGTAAGCCAGTTCTGCCGCCCATTGCGCTGAGATATTGGAATTCCAAAACGGATTCGTGTCCCCCGGGCACTACTTTCTAATTCTAAATACCCCCCGATTTCCTGCATCCTTTTCCGGATGTTGCGTAGCCCGTTGGCTGAACGCCGTACCTGCTCTTCGCTGAAGCCATGCCCATCATCAAGTACTTCAAAATGCAGCCATTTGTCTTTCATTTCGGCACGGATACTTACTGAGTTTGCCTGAGCATGCTTCAACACATTACCTACGGTTTCCTTGGTCGTCAGGTATAGGTTGCGCCTTTGTACGTTGCTCAGTGGCAGTCTGGGCAGCTCATCCGGAAAGTGAATGCTGTAATGAATATTGAAAGGCTCCAGGAAACTATTGAGTTGTTCACGCAAGTATGCCAGCAGTCCTTCAATGGTGTCCTGCGTAGGATTGAGTGCCCAGACAATTTCTCCCATGCTTTGACTCAGGTTGCGAGCAGCAGATGAAATTTTCCCAACCAATTCTTTGTGCTCGGGATGATGTTGCATGTTTTCACTCATCATGGCAATGCGCGTAAGACCTGAACCGATTTCATCATGCATGTCTTTTGAAATCCGCGCCCGTTCCACCATCAGCATATTTTGCCTTTCGATGATACGCCTTTGCTCACGCAGCTTCTTTCTCAAAAAATAGCGCAGCAATAAGACTACCAAGCAAAATGTGAGGATAGAAATTACAACATAGAAAAGAGGGGTCTCCCAAAATGGTGCTCTGATCCTAAACTTCAGTATCTGCTCTTTACTCCATACACCCGCTGCATTCCTGCCTTTTACATGCAGCTCATAACGGCCCGGTGGCAGGTTGGAATAATGGGCTTCATGGCTGCGGCTTTCGATCCATTGCTTGTCCCAACCTTCCAAAAAATAGGCAACCCGGTTGGCTTCGGGCCTTGAATAGTCCAACACGGCTATGCTAAATGAAATATTGTTTTGAGTATAGGGGAGTGTGAGGGGGGCATTGTTGTCGTTAAGCATAATCTGGCCATTGATGCGCAGATCTTTCAATGCTACTCCGGGGATGCTGCTCGGCTCACCTGTACGGTTATCGGGATTAAACCAGTTGAAACCCCTGATACCACCGAAATACATGTTCCCTTCCTGGTCTTTCAGATAAGCACCACTGTTGAACTCGTTGCTTTGAAGGCCATCCGCATAGGTGTATGTCGTGAATCGTTTTGCTTTCCGGTTGAAGTATATAAGTCCGCCATTGGTGGACATCCAGAAGTTATGCGCTTTGTCCTCCAGCACCCCGTAGATGTATGTATTGCTCAGCCCATCGGCTGCACCGATGAAGCTCAGTTGGGCGTTGCGTGTATCAAGCCGGATCAAACCATTAGAGCTGGTTATCCAAAGCACCTTGTCGTCTTGTTCGTCGGGGTGCAGGCCGCGTACATTCAGGCCCTCCATAAATTTTTTTGCAACGCGAAAACTGTCTCCCACTGCTTCCAGGCGAAGGATACCCGGGCCTTTACAGGCCATCCACACACTGCCGTCTTTCAACTGACATAGCGAGGTTACGAATGAGTTGAGTGGCTTGGTATGTATAAAGCTTTTCCCTTGCCATCGGCCATTTTTTTTCTGAAAAACAACAATTCCTGAATTGGTGCCGCCCAGCATGCGTCCGTCCTGAAGCCTGATTAATACCCAGCCATAACCTGCCCAGGAATTAATTGCAGGAGCAGGATGGATGGGAACGTCTTCGAACAGTTTCTGTTGCGGGTCAAAAATTGAAAATCCGAGTGTGTGTGCAATCCAGATTTTCCCGTCTGAAGATTCCTGAATGGCACCTACAACACGTAGTGGTTTGATGCCGGCAGGCGTGTGATATTTCTTGAAATTTTGGAGAGTACCAGTGGCAGTATTCAGTATGCAAAACCCATCGCTGTGTGTGCCAAACCAGAGCAGACCATTTTTGTCTTTAAAGAAGCATTTAATGAAATAGTCGCTTAGGCTGGGGTAGTCGCCTTCATTGAGCGGGAAGAGATGAAAGCGGGGAGGCTTCAGGTCGAGCCGGCACACGCCACCACCATCGGTTCCTGCCCAGAGATTGTCGGCACGGTCAATGTATATGGATGGGATTAGGTCAATAGGGATGGACGCCAGTTTCACATTGCTGTGCATATAATGGCGCATTTTCCCAGTCGAATTTTCATAGCAAAAGATACCATCACTGAAGGTGCCTACCCAGGCCCGTCCCCAACGATCTTCCACCACATCGAGCGGCGTAATCACAGGCTGTTCTCCTTCCAGTGTATGCCAACTTATGGTTTTGCTCAGGCTATCATAAATGCCCAGCTGACTGTCTGCTATCAGATAATGCCTGCCTTTTCCAAAAAAAATGAATTGTCCTTCGCTGGGTTCAGAATCCCGTTTATAGCAACGGCTATGTGTGTCAAAATAATGGAATGGTCCATCCAGAAATCGCTTGAACCAAATGCTCTTGTTGGGACCAATGCTGAAGCTTGGGAACGGCATCTTATTTATATCCGCAAGGTTCTTTAGGCTGTCGGGGAATGGATAAGTCAGACAACTTTTTCGAAACAAATCATAGCGAACGACACCGCTGGAATTGCTGAACAACCAAAGGGCACTGTCATCCGTACACGCAGTCAGGAAGGTATTATATCCGCTCTCCTCAGGCACTCGTGCCATTCTTGTTTCCAAAGTTTCCCGGCTTGCATTCCAGCAATGCAAACCAAATTCATTGGCAAACCAGATATTGCCACTATCATCTTCACAAAGGATACCCCGAACGAATGTGGAAGGCACAGTGCCTAATGGAGCAGGCAAACGAAAACTGCGAATATTGGAACCGTCAAATCGGTTCAGACCATCGCCTGTGCCAAACCACATGAATCCTTTCCGGTCTTGCAGGATGGCATACACTGAGCTTTGCGACAGCCCTTCATTGACGCCAATCGTCGAAAAGCGAGGGATAGGTTCTGCCAACTGCGCATGGCCTGCTTTGGGCAAAGCGGCAGCAGTCAGTAGCAGAAAAATCAGTGAAAGTCGGGAGGCTGTCAGAGGCATGCAAGGTTGCTAAATTACCCGGCTGCGAGGCAATCACTTTGTCGTTAACCCTGCATTTCCAATATTTTACTGGAGTAATTTTTATAAAAAAAGATCCCTTTGCAAAGCTGCTCCAGGCACTACGTCATAGCCGGATAAATCTGTGATTCCTGCTTCGCGTAATACGGCTTCATCAATACAGGAATTCCCGCTGAAGGTCTTTGCTTCTTTACTAAGGATGAAAAATGCAGCGTCAGCTACAATGTCAGCTTTCCGGCTGTGTCTGGCCAATGCATCACCGCCCAGCAGGTTTTGAACCGCAGCTGTGGCAATGGTTGTGGCAGGCCAAAGAGTATTGGCAGCAATGCCTGCATCCCGAAATTCAGCGGACCAGCCCAGTGTGAGCATACTCATGCCATACTTACTTAGTGTGTAGGCAATGTGCGGCCCCAGCCATCGTGGCTCCAGATTGATAGGCGGAGAAAGGGTCAGGATATGAGGATTGGTGGAACGTCGCAACCAGGGTATGCAGTGTTTTGTTACCAGAAAAGTGCCGCGGATATTAATGTTGTGCATCAGGTCGAAACGCTTTGCTTCTGTAGCTTCTGTAGGAGTGAGCGAAATGGCAGAGGCATTATTCACTACGGCATCAATGCCGCCAAAGTGAGCTACACCCTGAGCCACTGCTTCCTGGATTTGGGCTTCATCACGGATATCGCAAGCAACCGGGAAAGCCTTGCCTCCTGCGGCTTCTATTTCTTCGGCAGCACTGAAAATGGTACCGCCCAGACGTGGGTCTTCATGGACAGACTTTGCCGCAATAATAATCTGAGCGCCTTCACTGGCTAAACGCAAGGCGATGGCTTTGCCGATACCCCGGCTGGCACCTGAGATGAAAATGGTCTTCCTGGAAAAAATTTTAGAATCAGTCATTTCTTACTTCTGTTACATTACGGACTACAAGGTTACCTCGCGAGTTCCAATATCTTCAGGATTAATGAGCCGGGACTATTTTCCACCCAACGTCATCAGGTCTAAGTAAGGCATTACAGTAAGTGCCTGCTGCATCATGGCCTGGCCTCGCGAAGGGTCGCCTGCTGCCGTAAAAATCTGACCACATTCATACCAAAGGGGCGGATTCTTACTGCCAGTTGCTAACGCTTTTTCAGCAAAAGATTGAGCAGATTTGAAGTCTCCTTTTTTAAAGCTGAGCCAGGCCATCAATTCGTTGACATCAATGTTTTTGGGGCGTAAGTCGTAGTCTTTTTGGGCATAAAGCAAGGCCTTGTCTGCTTGGCCAGCGGCGAGGTAGGCTAATGCAAAATCGCGGGTTCGGTCGTGTTTTAATGAAGGCGATTTTGCTTCGTGTGCATCGGTTGTCTGTAAATCCTGAATCAACCCCTGCCTGATTTTTTGAGCCTGAGCTAAGGCTCCTTTTCGTTCAAGGAGTCTGGCCAGTAAGAGTCTGAAATCCGGCTCTGGCTGGTTACGTTCTGCTGCTTCTGCCAAATGAATAGCGCTGTCAATTTTACCTTGAGCGGCCAGAACACGAGCCAGGCCTGATTGTGCCGGTGGATATTCAGGCCGATATCCAAGCGAATATTCATAAGCAAGCGCAGCACTGTCCAGCTTCCCCTGATTGAAATATAAATCGCCCAATTGCACCCTGGCCCATTCTGTGGGCTCCAAGCCGGGTACACCACTAGCAACGGCCATCT
>CAYRJR010000023.1:0-21850 GCA_964424655.1 uncultured Chitinophagaceae bacterium | reverse complement strand
CTTACTATAGTTACACTTCGCCGTACTATGGCTATGGTGAAATCTTCCAGTTCCAGGACACTACAAACTTCTATTCCACTACTGTTTACCCGCAGACTACGGGACAGATGGTACTGACATTGGTAGATAATGATCCCAGCAGTCCGAACTATGGTAATGCAATCAAGACCAGCTCAACCATTAATATCACTACTGCCAGCATGGGCAGCTTGAACACCAAACTGGTGATTAACCTGAACTGGATGAATATCCCTCCGGGAGATTATATTTTAGTTGCTGACCCCGGCTCTACTTCCAGCTCACTGTACCTGCATTACAATTATCATTATCCCAATATTGGCTATCCTTTCTATTCGACTATGACTGGACGGGCGCAGATGACGGGTGCAGTAATTGGAGGTACGACTCCTTATACCTACTACTATTGGTTCTTCTACGACAACGTGATTTCTGGCCCATGTGAGAGTGGTACCCGCACACCGATTACCGCTACAGTGAACCCTTCAACGCCGATTACCGCCAGTTCAACCAGTGTACCGGGTATTTGCTCTGGTGACTCTGCTGTACTTACAGCTACATCTACCAATGGTACTTATCTCTACAGTTGGTACAGCCCAACCTTTGGAGGTAGCTTAGCTGGTTCCGGTACGCCATTGACTGTATATCCCACTGCTAAGACTTGCTATTATGCACTTGCTACCGATGTGCTTTCCGGTTGTACTGCTGTAGATTCAGTTTGCCTGAATGTAACACCCAAGGAGCCGGCACCCAGCATTACGCCTGTGAATCCTACCATTTGCCAAGGCAGCCCGGTACAGCTTACGGCCACACCTGTGAATCCTTTTGGCGGGACTTCTACTTTGGGAACCAGCACATCTACAATGAGTGGACCCGAAACTCCTTTCTATCAGTTTTATACTTCCAGCCATAATCAATACCTGATACGGGCCAGTGAGTTGACGGCTATAGGTATGGGTGCTGGGCCTATCACCAGTCTGAGTTTCTACTTGTCATCTACATACTATGGCAACACCATGAAGCTGTACAAGATTAAGATTGCCCATACCACCCAAACGACTGCTTCTTCTACATACCAGTGCAGTGGCTTTACCTTGGTGTATAGTGCTGCAACCTTTACACCATCCGGAACAGGTTGGCAATTATTCAACTTCTCGACACCATTCAACTGGAATGGTACTTCCAACATCATTGTGGATGTAAGCTTTGATAATGCCAGTCCGAGTTGTGGCTTTGACTGGTCCAGTTCAGGAAGTGTACGTTATACTTCCACACCGTTCACCTCTGTAGCTTACAACTACGATGATGGTAACTGTACGGTTGCCAGCTGCCCTCCTGGTGGTTATGGAAGCACTTCATCACTTCGTCCCAATATGCTTTTTGGCTGGGGCAATGGTTATGCTATCAACTGGAGGCCCAATGTTACTGGTCTGTATAAGAACAATCCTCCACTAAGCAATCCGGTCAGCACTACAGATGGTATCAGCTCAGTTTGGGCTGCACCAACTACCACTCAGGTCTATACCGCTGTGGTGAATGCGAATGGTTGCTTGTCTAATCCTTCCAATGCGGATACAGTAACAGTAAATCCTGCTCCTCCGACCAACATTTCTCCTGCCGGGCCACAAGCAATTTGCTCTGGCAATTCTGTGACGCTTTGTGCTCCCAGTGGTTCTACGATGACCTATCAGTGGTATAACGGTGCTACGGCCATTACAGGTGCAACGGGCAACTGCTATACAGTAACCGCTGCAGGTAGCTATTCTGTTCAGGTTACGAACGCATCAACGGGTTGTACGGCTAAATCTGCAGCTACTGTAGTTACCGTCAACACGCTGCCCACTGTATCTATTAGTGCCGGCGGTCCGATAAATATTTGTAATGGAGACAGTGTGGTTCTAAGCTCTACGACTAATGCCGGTACTGGTGCAGTGTATCAATGGTATGATGGTACTACAGCCATAGGTGCACCTCAGGGCACTGGCTCAACCTTTGTTGCGAAGAGCAGCGGTAGCTTCCACCTGGAAGTGACCAAGGCAAATGGTTGCACTGGCGTTTCATCTGCGATTACTGTGAATGTTACTACTGTTCCGAATACGGTTACACCTTCCGGAACGACTACTTTCTGTACAGGCGGCAGCGTTCAGCTCTGTGCTCCAACCAGCGGTGCAGGCTCACCTTACTCCTATCAGTGGTATTCCAGTGGTAGTGCTATTTCTGGTGCCACTTCCTCTTGCTACACGGCTAGTGCTTCAGGCATCTATACGGTGACTGTATCCAGTGCCAGCACGGGTTGTGCTTCTACCTCTTCTTCCACTACGGTCACGGTAGGTGCTGCTCCTTCTTCTGCGATTACACCTTCCGGTTCTATAATTCTCTGCTCCAGCGGTAGCGTCACGCTGAACACTAATTCAGCCCCTGGCCTCAGCTATCAGTGGTATAAGAATGGCTCAGCAATTACAGGTGCTAATTCCTCATCACTGGTGGTAAGCAATATCCCTTCATTGGGTTCCGGCAACTACACAGTTAATGTGGCAATTACCAGCACTCCTTCTTGTAATTCGACAACTACTTCGGCAACTGCTATTTCACTAAGCCCGACACCGACAGCCAGCTTCTCAGCAGGTTCATCTACTACCTTCTGTGCCGGCGACAGCGTCCTACTTACCTACACAGGCACCAGCGGTGTCAGCTATCAGTGGAACCTGAATGGTGCACCAATTACGAGTGCTATTGCCTTGACCTACAAGGCTAAGTCTGGCGGTAGCTATACCGTAACCGCTACTACCGGAGCAGGTTGTGCCGATACTTCAAATGCAACTGTGGTAACGGTGAACCCGCTTCCTTCAGTGAACATTACTGCCAGTGGCCCGACAGCTATTTGCTCTCTCTCCAATGTGACCCTCTGTGTACCGACCGGCTTCATCACTTATCAGTGGAAAGTTGGAGGCACCAATGTGGCTTCCGGAGGCACCTCAGCCTGCTATAGCGCAACCGCTACCGGAAACTATACCGTCAGCGTGGTTGACAACAACGGCTGCTCGAATACTTCTGTTCCTGTTGGTGTATTGGTGAACCCGCTACCTTCAGTTACGACTTCACCAACCGATACAGTCACCATCTGCGGTGGTACGACAACGACTATCTCCGGTGCCCCTTGTAACAACACGACCTATAGCTACCAATGGCGTAACCTTACTGGCTATATTGGTGGAGCTACGGCTTGCAACTACACTACTGGTACGGCAGGTGTCTATCGCCTGAAAGTGACCAACAATTTGACAGGCTGTGCCGACAGTTCTAAGGCTGTCACGGTTATCACCACGACTCCGCCTCCTGCTACGGCCACCCGTGTAGGTGCTGGCACCATCTGCGAAGGCGACAGCTCATTGCTGAATGCCAACACAGGTACCGGCCTAAGCTATCAGTGGAACTTCAATGGTAGCCCGGTTGCAGGCGCAACGGCCAGCAGCTTCTACGCCAAGAGCCAGGGCAGCTATACCGTAACGGTAAGCCTCGGTACCTGCTCTTCTACTTCCGCTGCCGTATCCATCAGCGTCAACCCGGCACCTCCGGCATACATCACCTACAACACGCCACTTCAATTCTGCGAAGGCAGTGCCGTAGCCCTGAATGCCAACATTGCTTCTGGTCTTACTTATCTCTGGTATGTGAACGATACACCGACTACCAACTCTTCCACGCTCTTTGTGGCGATGGCTACCGGTGTTTATTCTCTCCGTACGACCAACAACCTGGGCTGTTCCAGCTTCTCTGATACCCTGAATGTAACCGTTTGGCCTGCTCCGCATCCGACGCTCTCTACTACGGATGTTACCATGACTACTACGCAGACTTACGCCAGCTACCAGTGGTTCCTGAATAACGTAGCCATCGGCGGGGCAACCAACCAGAGCTACACAGCCACTGAAAACGGTGCTTACAAGGTTCGCGTCATTGACTCTAACGGTTGCGAAGGCTACTCAGACCTCAAGTTCATCCAGAACGTAGGCATCACGCCGACCGCCACCAGCCTTGCTATCAAGGTCTATCCGAACCCGACTACCGGCATCCTAAAGATTGATGCTCCGGTGAAGGTGAAACTGGCCCTGCATGACGTGACCGGTAAGGTGGTTGCAGAAGCTGTGGATGTGAAGCAAATGGACATCAGCCGCGTGGCTAATGGTACCTATCTGCTCTTCATCTACGACATGAACGGCAATGCCATGCGCATTGACAAGGTGACCAAGACGGCCAACTAAGTATGTGGATTTAACTTTCGAAAGAGAGGCTGCCAGAGTGCAGCCTCTCTTTTTTGTTTTTGAAATTTTTTTTAGTCAGCTTGATCTCCCTGGTCATGCTGCCGTTGCGTCGCACACTGAGGGGCCAGTGCTACTATAAAGCTTAGCCAGTGGTATTCGTAAGTGAGGTCCCTTTTCCGGAAAATGCTGAACAAAGAAATCTTGCTGAAGAGTGCGACGCAACGGATGACGGGTAGC
Organism: uncultured Chitinophagaceae bacterium; assembly: GCA_964424655.1. GTDB lineage: Bacteria > Bacteroidota > Bacteroidia > Chitinophagales > Chitinophagaceae > UBA1952. The sequence continues at coordinate 17,333 of CAYRJR010000023.1, read as the reverse complement.
GAAATACAGCCGACATAAAAATTTTTTGCTGTGCCTATCCAAGGCGCGGTTTGATGCGATCATCAGTCTTCGACTTGTGCTCTATATTTTCTTAGCAAAAGCTTCCCGAGCCGAGGGTTATTTTCGCGGCCCATTTTTAAGCGATAAAATTTCAAACAGTATGGCTTTACAAGCCGGAATCGTAGGCCTGCCCAATGTGGGCAAATCAACTCTTTTCAACGCTGTCAGTAATAGTGCTAAGGCACAGGCAGCGAACTATCGTTTTTGCACCATTGAGCCAAATGTGGGCCTCGTGGATGTGCCAGATAAAAGGTTGGAGGCGCTGTCTGCCATTGTCAGCCCACAGCGTATTGTGCCTACTACTATCGAGTTTGTGGATATTGCCGGCCTGGTGAAAGGCGCCAGCAAAGGGGAAGGTCTCGGTAACAAGTTTCTGGGGAATATCCGGGAAGTGGATGCCATTGTACACGTGATTCGCTGCTTTGAAGACGATAATGTGCTGCGAGAAGAAGGTGCTATCAATCCCGTTAGCGACAAAGAAATCATTGACACAGAACTACAGCTAGCCGACTTGTCCAGTGTTGAAAAGAAAATTTCTCGCGTAGAAAAGCAGGCTAGAATGGACCCCAAGTTTCGCAAGGTGTATGACACACTCATGCTTGTGAAAAAACACCTGGAGGCAGGCAAAAACGTGCGTGGCTTAGGCCTGAAAGGCGAAGATGCCGAGGCTATTTATGATATCCATCTGCTCACGGCCAAGCCAGTGCTCTATGTGGCGAATGTGGATGAAGCGGGCATGAAAACCGGGAATGCTTATTCGAAGGCACTGGAAGCTGCGGCCCATGCGGAAGGCGCGGGTATCATTGTGATGAATAACTCCATCGAAGCTCAGATTACAGAGATGGACAATGAAGATGACAAGGCCATTTTCCTGGTAGAATATGGCCTCGAAGAGCCGGGCCTAAACCGGCTGATTCGAGCGACCTACAGCCTGCTGAGCCTGATTACTTACTTTACTGCGGGTGTGCAGGAAGTGCGCGCCTGGACTATCGGACAAGGCTGGAAAGCTCCTCAGGCTGCCAGTGTCATTCATACCGATTTCGAGAAAGGTTTTATCAAAGCTGAGGTAATCGGTTATGATGATTTCATCCAGCTTGGTGGTGAGGCTGGTGCAAAAGACAAAGGGCGTCTGCGCATCGAGGGCAAAGAATATGTGGTGCAGGATGGAGATGTGATGCATTTCCGTTTCAACGTCTAAGGAGCCTCGTTCCCGAATTGCTGCTGAACGCAGGCTTGCGATGGGGTGATTTTGGGGTGAAAGAAAGCAAGTTGACGGTAATCAATGCCTGAGCCGTTTTGCATAGCTGTACCTTCATGTCCTTTTTAAAGAAAGCCATGAAATATTCAGCTATTAATCCCAAGCTTTTCATCCAAAATCGCCAAAGATTCACCAAAGCAATGAAGCCAAACAGCCTGGCCATTTTCCCGGGCAATCTGAGCTTCTTCAGTAATGGCGACCAGACACATCCTTACGTACCAAACTCAGATGTGCTTTGGCTTTCGGGCATCCGCCAGGAGCACACCATGGTGGTACTGTATCCCAACAATCCCGATACTGCTGCCCAGGAAATGCTGGTGATTCTACGGCCCAATGAACAACTTGAAAAATGGGAAGGACACAAGCTGACGAAGGCAGAGGCAACAGCCATTTCAGGCATCAAAAACGTGCAGTATGCTGATAGCGTAGATGCCTTGTTGCAAACTATGATGCACCATGCCGATACCGTCTATCTGAATACGGATGAGAACGACCGCATGGATGGCAATTTGTTTCGCCCGGATTTAGAGTTTGTACGGAAATGGATGGATCGTTTCCCATTACATCACTATGAGCGTGCTGCCCGTATCATGAAAGAGCTGCGGAGTATCAAGACGAAGGAAGAAATTGTGGTGGTGCAGCAGGCAATAGACATCACGGAAAAGGCTTTCCGCCGAGTAATGCAAACGATACGTCCGGGTATGATGGAATATGAACTGGAGGCAGAAATCACCCATGAATTTTTGCGCAACCGCGCCACGCGTCATGCTTATGGTTGCATTATCGCCTCCGGTGATCGTGCCCGTGTGCTGCATTATGTGGAGAACAATCAGGAATGCAAAAACGGAGAAATTGTATTGATGGATTTCGGAGCTGAATATGGCAACTACGCAGCAGACCTGACTCGTAGTATTCCGGTCAATGGCAAATTCAGCAAGCGTCAGGCGGAAGTGTATAATGCGGTATTACATGTCCACAATTTTGCCAAGGGTATCCTGAAGCCAGGCATTTCCATCAATGACTACACCAGGAAAGTGAATGATGAAACCGAAAAGCAATGCCTTAAAATCGGACTGATTTCAAAGACGGATATCAAGAATCAGGACCCTGAAAATCCTGCTTACCGCAAGTATTTCTACCATGGTGTCACTCACCATCTCGGACTGGACGTGCATGACCTGGGCACCCGTGTAGAGCCAATCAAAGCTGGCATGTTGTTTACGGTGGAGCCAGGCCTGTATATCGAAGAAGAACAAATCGGTATCCGCATTGAGAATGATGTATGGATAACCCGTAGCGGCAATCAGGATCTGATGAAAAATATCCCCATCACCATCGAGGAGATTGAAGCAGCCATGAAGAAGAAATAATTGCCGGGCCGGATTCCTCAACGGAGTCGGTCTAAGCTTTTGATGAGTTTATCATCCTTTCGGATACCGATAAAAGCCAGAATCTCAAATAGGATGGCAAGGACAGTTCCCAGGAAGCCGGGTATGGCATAGTCAACTTCGGTAGCTGGCGGCGTACCTGTTTTCAAAGATGAAACATTCATCATCATCAGTCCGATAATCAGGACGGATGCAAGGATGCTGATTACTACTAACCGCATCTGTTTCTTTCTAGCCATGAAGAAAAAGATGGTAATCATGGGTAGCAGGGTGGCCACAGCAGCTACTATGAAGAGTGGGATATGTTGGCGCACTCCTTCGAATCGCGGGTCGCTAATGCCTGCCGTCTTATAGCTGTACAACGGAAACAGAAAAAGCAGCCCATTGAGCATGGATGCCAGGAATAGCCAAAGGGATTGGATGCGTTGAATCATGCTTATTTCAAAAAATGATGAGGATAATCCTTTGCCTGTTTAGCCTCGGTATGGATTCTGAAATTACTTCCCCTTCGAGGCTTTCCGCAATGGAATGAACGTTCTGTTGAGCTTCAAAAAATTAATTATGAAATCATCGTCCCACCAAAGTAAGGCTTAAGGAATTCGGGCAGCCGGATGCCTTCGGGGCTTTGATTGTTCTCGAGCAGGCAGGCTACTATACGGGGCAGCGCAAGCGATGAGCCATTGAGCGAATGCAGGATTTGTGTCTTTCCTTCCGAATTCCGATAGCGTGCCTTGAGTCGGTTGGTCTGGAAACTTTCGAAGTTGCTCACGGAACTTACTTCCAGCCAACGCTCCTGTGCCGCACTCCATACCTCAAAATCGTAGGTGAGGGCAGAGGAAAAACTCATGTCGCCTCCGCAAAGCCTGAGGATACGATAGGGTAATTCCAGCTTATGTAAGAGCGCTTCCACATGCGCCACCATCTCTTCTAATACTTCATAGCTGCGCTCGGGTTGCACCAGTTGCACTACTTCTACTTTATCGAACTGATGCACCCGGTTGAGGCCACGTACGTCTTTACCATATGAGCCTGCTTCCCGACGGAAACAAGGGGTGTAGCCAGTCATTCGGACGGGCAACTGTGACTCGGGCGTTATCGTATCTCGATATAGGTTGGTGAGTGGAACTTCAGCTGTTGGGATCAGATAGTAATCATCGGCAGCAGCATAGTACATCTGACCTTCTTTGTCGGGAAGCTGTGTCGTACCAAAAGCGGAGGCTTCATTCACCATATAAGGCGGATAATATTCCTGATATCCTGCCTGTATGTTGTAGTCAAGAAAGGCACTGATGAGTGCCCTTTGCAGTCGGGCACCCTGCCCCATATACACCGGAAAGCCAGAGCCGGTAATCTTAGTCCCAAGCTCGAAATCTATCAACCCATATTTCGCAGTTAACTCCCAGTGCGGAAGCTTTTGCGCGCTGAGATCTGGTTTCCTGCCGCCTTCCCGGACGACTTCATTGTCTTCTGGGGTTTTGCCTTGTGGCACACTGCTGTGCGGCAGATTGGGTAGTCGTAATAGCATTTCCTGAATCGTAGCATCTGCATCAGCCAGCTTTTGCTGCAGTTCTTTTTCATTGCTCTTATGCCGGGCAACTTCTGCCTTCAGGGCTTCGGCTTCTTCCCGATTACCCATTTGCATGAGGGCCCCTATCTGCTTACTGGAACTATTAATGAATGCAGCAGCAGCCTCTGCCTCTACCTGTATCTGGCGGCGGGAGGCATCCAGAAGAGCAATTTGGTTGACTAACTCTGGCTCGGGAAAATGTTTCTTGCTGAGCCCTTCAAGAATGAGATTTGGAGACTGTCGGAACAGGGAAATAGAGAGCATGTTCGGGGAAGCGAAAGTGGACAAAGATACAGGGAGGACAGGCCTTCCAGGTCTTAAAGACCTGGAAGGCCTGTATCATACAACCCAACGCACCATATGTTATTTTCATCCTATGCTGCTCCAGGAACACAAATACTACCACATCTATAATCAGGGTAACAACAGGGAAATTCTCTTCAGGGAGCCGCGCAACTATTATTATTTCCTCCAGCTATGGAAGCGCCATATTTATCCCTTCGCGGATACGTTTGCCTACCATTTGTTGCCCAATCATTTTCACGTGGCCATCCGAATCCGGAATGGTGCAGAAGTATCTTCCAAACAGATTTCCCGCTGCTTTGCCAATATGTTTGGTGCGTATGCAAAGGCCATCAATAAAGGTTATGATCGAAGCGGTAGCCTGTTCCGAAAAAACTTTCGACGTAAGGAAATTTCTTCAGAAAGCAGATTCCTCCGACTCATCTTGTATATCCACACTAATGCCAATCATCATGGCATTCCGGTTGATTTGATGGACTGTAAATTTTCTTCCTATGCATCCCTACTCAGTCAGGAACCTACATTGCTGTGTCGCAAGCAAGTGTTGGAATGGTTCTCAGGCGTGGAAGCATTTCAGGCATTGCATCAGGAATTCATAGTGCAGGAAGACGACTTGTCCAGCCTGTTTGAAAATCCTCAGGATGATGTGCATCTACTGAATGTTGAGTAACAGCTTCCAGGTCTTTGAGACCTGGAAGCTGTCCTCCTCCTCCCCCTACGGCACCTCCACTGCATTCAGGATTTGGCGCAGCACATCTTCCGAAGTGATATTCTCTGCCTCTGCTTCATAAGTCACCCCAATCCGGTGGCGCATGACATCTGCGCAGATAGCACGTACATCTTCAGGTATCACATAGCCACGTCTTTTGATAAACGCATAAGCTTTAGCAGCCAGGGCCAGTGAGATACTAGCTCTGGGTGAACCGCCATAAGATATCAGAGCCTTTAGCTTAGGCAGTTTAGCTGCTTCCGGGAAGCGAGTAGCGAATACGATATCCAGGATATACTGTTCGATTTTCTCATCCATATACACCTCACGCACCAATTTGCGGGCAGCCACAATTTCCTGTGGATCCACCACAGCATTAATCGTAGCGGCGCCAGCGGGGTTCAGGTTTTGGCGGACGATAAGCCTTTCTTCTTCCTTTTCGGGATACGTGATCACCACCTTCAGCATGAAACGGTCTATCTGAGCTTCCGGCAGTTCATAAGTGCCCTCCTGTTCGATAGGGTTTTGGGTAGCCAGTACCAGGAACGGTTCATCCAGTTTGTAAGTATGGTCGCCGATAGTCACCTGTCTTTCCTGCATAGCCTCCAGCAGCGCACTCTGCACCTTAGCAGGTGCTCGGTTGATTTCATCAGCCAGGATGAAATTGGCAAAAATGGGTCCCTTCCGCACCGAGAACTCATGAGCCTGTGGGTTATAGATCATCGTGCCCAGCACATCAGCCGGCAACAAGTCCGGTGTAAACTGGATGCGGCTGAACTTAGCATGAATTGCAGAAGCCAGAGATTTAATTGCCAGAGTTTTTGCCAGGCCAGGCACACCTTCCAGCAGCACATGGCCACCGGCCAGCAAGCCGATTAGCAGACGTTCCGTCATCATACGCTGCCCCACCACAGCCTTATTCAGTTCCATCATCAGCAAATCAATAAAAGCGCTTTGGGCGTGGATACGCTCATTCAGGGCGCGGATGTCCGGTGCGGTACTTGCAGAAGGAAATTCCATAGTGCGCCAAAAGTAACGGGCAGGGCAACAGCACATCAGCCGCCGCCAGTTTTTAGAAAAACTTTTAGCGCGAGTTTTGTGCCCGAAGACAATGTCCCAGACAGGCAATTCCCTTCTCGCATTCATCCTCATTTCACACACCCCCATCATACATTGACAACACAGCAACAGAAAGGCTGGCAAGGCGTCGAAGCCATGCTACACGAACGATTCGGCAAAATCCCCGACCTCGAAGGCATCCTGTTCCTGATAGGCATCAATGAATTTGGACAGGCACCCGCACGAAAAAAATTCTCCAAAGAGCAGAAGCAAGACCTCATGCACATCGCCGTCTGCACCCTCCTTACCCAGCTCGACTACTACCGATTTTCCGGTCGTGATGCCGATGGCTGGCCCCATTTCGAGACCATCAACCCCATGCCACAGATGACCATGCCCGAGCAGGAGAGCATCCTCAAAGCCTGCATCGTCCACTACTTCGGCATGGACGAATAAGCCACAGGCTTAAAATTTTAGCACCCTTCAAAGTACCCCAAAACAGCCTGCATCCGCCACAATAACTTGCAGCACCCGCATCCCCAAAAATCATCCGTATGAAAGCCCTCCTCCTGCTTCTGGCAGTTCCACTGCTACTCATTTCCTGTAAAAAAGGAGGAGATGAAACGCCCCCTGTTGGCGGCCCTGGTGGCCTCGCCACCATCAAAATCACACCCCGTCATCATGGCCGGCAGATAGACAGTTGCATGGTCTATGTAAAATACAACACCCTAAATCCCCCATCTGCTGACTCCTCCTATGATGATTCCGCCCGCTGCGTCCTCATTAACGGCATCCCCATCGCCACCTTCGGCAGCCTCAAACTCGGCAACTACTTCTTCGCAAAAGGATGGGACCCGCTCCTGTCGCCACCTCAGACCGTACGCGGAGGACTCACCTGGACCGTCATCAACGAGACCCTCCAGAGTTTCGACCTCCCCGTATCCGAAGAATAACCTCACCAAGCCAGCAGGCTAAAATCAATTTGGGCGTGCCCCTCCGCTTCGCTGCGGGTCGGGCTGTCCGCTACAAGTCCTCGCTGCGCTCCGGGCTTTCCGCTACCATCCCTCACGCAAGCCGTACACACCCATTGGCGCCATCCTGCCCGACATTTGCCCCATGCATCTCATCATCGTCGTTGCCGTTGCCGAAGACCGCGCCATCGGGCGTGATGGGGGCCTGCCCTGGCGCCTGCCCACCGACCTGCAATACTTCAAAAAAGTAACCCTCGGCAAGCCCGTCATCATGGGCCGTCGCACCTGGGAAGAACGCAAAGGGAAACCGCTGCCAGGACGACTCAACATCGTGCTTTCCCACAGCCTCAGTCAGCTACCCGAAGGCGTCCTGCTCATGCCATCCTTAGCAGCCGCCCTTGATGCCGCGACAGTGAGGGGCCATCAGGCCATAGCCGTCATTGGTGGGGCTTCACTCTTTGCCGAAGCCGCCTTGCTGGCCGATGAGCTACACATCACCCGCGTACACACCCGGGTGCCCGATGCCGACACCTTCTTCCCACAGATAGACTACACACCCTTTGTGCTGGCCTGGGAAGAAGCACATCCTGCCGATGAGCATAATCAATATGCCTTCACCTTTCAGCGCTGGGAGCGCAAGCCGGCATGAGTTTGTTCGGGCTACAATCCTGGTGGCATTATCGCCGCAAAGCCCTCAGCCGGCACGGCATTCATTCGCCCTTTGTTTATCGTTTTGTTGAAGAATTTCTACGCCCTCCTTTGCAATCGCAGGCTCTTCAGGCATTCTGCGAAGCAGACCCCTGCCAGTACCGTCCCAGGACGCGCAAACTGCTCGCCCGCTGCACACAATTTTTGAAAAAAGAAGGCAGCACTCAGGATGTCGGATATAGAATCCTCAATGCAGCACCAGAAACACTCAGGCATACCGCAAATCAGCATTTACCCGCACTGCGAGAAGGCCTTTGCCTGCTCATCCCGGACATACATCACACACCCGGACGACAGGCTGTCTGGGACGAACTGTGTGCAGATGCACGCGTCAACCTTAGCCTGGACATAGGTCGCGTGGGGTTACTTTTTTTCAGGAAAGAATTTCTAGAAAAGCAGCACTTTGTCCTGCGTCCCCGTGGCTGAGTGCTGAATCAAACAATGCGCCCTGCTGCAGCTCCGGCCCCATGCGAAATGAACGGCGGTGATAGGGCGATAAGCCGCAATGAAGGATGGCCTGCCGATGGGCTTTGGTGCCATAGCCCTTATTCACATCCCAGCCATATTCAGGGTGCTGCGCGTGCAGGTGTAGCATGTATTCATCCCGGTGTGTTTTTGCCAGCACAGAGGCGGCGGCGATACTCGAAAATTTTCCATCACCACCGATGATGCAGGTGTGCGGGATGTCTTCAAAACGGGTGAAGCGATTGCCATCAATCAGCAAATGTTGCGGGCGCAGGCGCAGTGCTGCAATGGCCAGATGCATCGCTTTGAAAGAAGCCTTCAGGATGTTGATGCGGTCTATCTCATCATGAGCCACACTGGCTACAGCCCAGGCCAGTGCTTTGCTTTCGATGAGTGGACGAAGTATGGCACGCTGTGCCGGGCTGAGTTGTTTGCTGTCGTTCAGTTGCGGTAGCCTAAACTGTTCTGGCAGGATGACAGCCGCAGCAAACACAGGGCCAGCCAGGCAGCCACGTCCTGCCTCATCGCAGCCCGCCTCCAGCATGCCCTTGGTATGTTGGCGTTTCAATGCCATAACCGCAAGTTGGTATTTTTAATGCGAGAGCAAATGGATTTTTCGATGGCAGTACAGCGGCTAAACAGCTCATTGCGGAGCAGTGGTTCCCGATGCGCTGCCTAAAATGCAATTGACGGTTACATCTTTGCGAAGCTTAAAATTCTTCCATCATGAAAGTAATTCTATGGGCAGCCTTGCTGCTTGGTTCTTTCGCCGCAGGCGCACAGACCCCCGTGGTTGTTTCAGACAGCACGATTGTCTCATTAGGCTTAGGTGGCTCTGCGGAAGTAGGCTTTGCTTTTGCCAAGGGAGATGTAGTGGAGCTGACTGCCCATTGCACCAAAAAAATTCAACGGGTGCTGGCTTTTGAATACCCCGAAAAACAACTGGCTCGCGACCGCGAGACGAAAAGCCCTAAGCTGAATTTTACAATGGCTGAAGATGCCATCGTCATCTTCCAGTTTGTATCCGACCGGGGTGGGCATAATGATATCCACTACCACATCTCGCGCATACCTGCTTCTGTAGCTACGCAGAATTACGGCACCCGCATCATCTGGGAGCCTCCTACCGACAGGCCCGGAAAGCCTATCCCCAAAAGGGTTGAGTAGGGTTGTTGCTGTAACGCACACGCGCCGAATACTTGTTCAATTCAATCAGAAGCTGGGTTCCTGCTGCTTCGCTTGTAAGCTGAGCTACGCCTGATTTTGGGCATCTTCTGAATGTTCTATTCCCCGACATTTGCCCCGCTCATGTCAGAATCTCAACATCGTCCCATTCGTGTGCTGGTGGCTAAGGTGGGTTTAGACGGCCACGACCGGGGAGCCAAGGTGATAGCCACTGCCCTGCGCGATGCCGGCATGGAAGTCATCTACACCGGCCTGCGCCAAACACCCGAGATGGTCGTCAATACCGCCTTGCAGGAAGATGTGGATGCCATTGGCATTTCCATCCTCAGTGGTGCACACAACACAGTCTTTCCTAAAATCATCCAGTTGATGCACGAAAAAGGATTGGACGACGTATTGCTTACCGGTGGCGGCATCATCCCCGAAGACGAAGCAAAGCAGTTGCAGCAACAAGGTGTAGGCCGGCTGTTTGCGCCCGGTGCGCCCACCCATGAAATCGCAGATTATATCCGCCAATGGGTCACTGAGCGACGCGTTTCCTGATAATGCCCAACAAAGCCTTTGCCAGCTTGTCTGACTCGTTTTGATGCTACATTTTTTGTTCAACAACACAACTTTCTTTTTAACCTTCGTATCAAACCATTCCCGTTTTTCATCTCCTCATGTACGCGACCATTACCACCGAACTTTCTGAAGGAATTTTTACCATCACCATCAACCGTCCTGACAAGCTCAATGCGCTGAACAAAGACGTCATTACCGAACTGGGTGCAGCCATTGATGAAGCATATAGCAATCCTGAAATCAAGAGCGTGCTGCTCACCGGTGCAGGCGAAAAAGCCTTCGTCGCCGGCGCTGATATTTCTGAGTTTACTGAGCTGGATGCACAAGGCGGTGCAAGCCTCGCTCGTCGCGGTCAGCAGGAGGTGTTCAACAAAATTGAAAACTGCCCCAAACCTGTGGTAGCTGCTGTGAATGGCTTTGCGCTGGGTGGAGGCTGTGAGCTGTCTATGAGCTGCCATTTCCGCACGGCAAACGAAGCGGCAAAATTTGGACAACCTGAAGTGAACCTGGGCCTAATCCCAGGTTATGGCGGCACGCAGCGCCTGACACAACTCATTGGAAAAGGAAAGGCTATGGAGCTGATGATGACTGGCGATATGATAGGCGCAGAAGAAGCGAAAAACCTGGGCCTGGTGAACCATGTATTCCCGGCAGATGAGTTGATAGCCGCTACCCGAAAGTTGCTAAATAAGATTGGCACCAAGGCTCCCTTTGCAATCAGTCAGGTAATTGCCTGTGTGAATGATGCTGCTCGTGGCGAGGCTGCCGGCTTTGAGCATGAAATACTGCGCTTCGGGAAATGTTTCGAAACGCTGGACATGCGCGAGGGCACCAGTGCCTTCCTGGAAAAGCGCAAACCTTCTTTCAGTGGGAAATGATGTAGGGATTGGTTTTTTTATTGCCATGTAAATGTCCTTGCTGAAAATTGAAAATTCCTATCTTGTACGCTCAAAAATTAACTCTTACGATGCGGATAACTCTCCTCCGTAATCTTGTTGCAGGTGCTTGTATTGCAGCTATTGCTGCACCTACTGCTCAGGCTCAGCAAAAGTGGACTCGCTACCGCGCCCCGGAATTTGTGGAGCGGCCAGGCTGGAGTGTAGGCATGACATTCGGCATGGCTGATCTCTGGGGCGATGTAGGCACCAAGTCGTTTATTGACCACTATACCAATAATAAATACTGGGGTTCGCCGCATTTCATGGGGGGCGTTTTCACCCGCTATGCCTTGCACCCCGGCTTCGTGTTCCGCGCTGCCGTTAACTATGGCTCAGTGTATGCCAACGACAATTGGAACGAGAAAAAGGCCGAAGGCGCCACTGACCCGGACAACGAAGCATTTAAGCGCTACATGCGGAACCTTGATGTGCAAAGCAATATCTGGGAAGGCAACATCATGTTTGAAATTAACCCGCTTCGTATCGGCAACCTAGAAAGCAGGGCCGCCAAGAAGCGGATGCAGCCTTACATCTTGTTGGGAGGTGGTATGTTCCACTTCCGTGCTAAAGGTACTTATGTGCCACGCGGTACGGACGGAAAGGCAAATGGTCAGGGCCGCAGGGTCAATCTGGACGACCTCTATCTTGAGAATCAGGGGCCTTCTGATCCTGTAACGGATTCTTTGCTTCGCGAGGCAAACCTGAGTCTCCCTACTGCCATGAACAAGTTTTGGGTACCGGAAGTATGCGGTGGTATTGGTGTACGCTGGGATATCGCCAATCAGGTTTCACTGGGTATTGAGTATGTGTATCGCTACACCTTCACCGACTATCTGGATAATGTGAGCACTACTTATGTGGACCCGAAAGTCTTCGACATCATCCACCGAAACGACCCGGAGAAGGCACAAATGGCTAAGGATATGTATGACAAGAGTTGGCTGATTGACCAAAACGCCAGCCACAAGCCCGGCGATTTGCGCGGTGAGTCCAGCACGAAGGATGCCTATTCCACACTGTCTATTTCGGTGTTCTTCCGCATCAAGACCAAGCGCGTCCCCTGGTGGTACCAGCCCGGACCCGGGGTTTATTAAGATCCTTTTTTTGATAGGGAAGCGATGCTGAAAGGCGTCGCTTTTTTTTGTTCTTGAAATTATTTTCCATTTTTTTCAAATCAATCGAGCCATCTCAGCATAGCAGACTCAATTTGGCGGAAATCAAAACACAAGTTGCGGACAAAGCCCAGCAGCGAAATATCGCTGAAGTGTGCGACGCAACGGCAGCTCCATAGCAATCCGAAAGCTGGCTCAAAAAAGATTGAAACAAGACAGGGATCTGTTGCGGCTTGTTGCATGCTTTTCAAAGGACAGCATCAGTGGGACTGTTTGCTTTCTCCCAGATTTTTAGGGCTAAAAGTTTGCTTTCGAGTTGCTGCGCAAAATATTTTTGTAGTTTACGCACCCAACGAAATCTCAGGTATTGCCGTCTTATCCGGAAAACCCGAAACCAATTTCATGAAACGTTCTCTGTATCTACTTCTGCCCGCGTTTTTCGGGCTGTTTTTCTTAGCCTGCAACAAAGCCAATGATGGGCTGAATACGGTCGCTCCAGGCACTTATCCAACGCTGGATGACATCTTTGCGCGCACTTCTTTACCGGCTACTACGGCTTCGTTCCAGGTGGCTACTGGTGCCCGGATTGTGTCCAGTGGCGGTACGGTGGTTTACTTCCCAATAGATGCTTTTCAGACCTATGGGGGGCAGATTGTGACCGGAAGTGTGGACGTGAAGGTGCAGGACTGGGTGCGTCAGGGAGATATGACTTTTGGCAAAGTGCTTCCTGTAGCGGACAATCAGGCGATGGCGACTAGTGGACAACTGTATGTGGAAGTGACGCAGAATGGCAAGCCGGTGCGTTTGCGGCAGAATTATTATGCCATTATCCTGTTCCCGCAGTATGGTCTGATGGGCAGCAGTGATCAGCTCTATCTGGGCCGGAAAATCATAGGCAGTGTAAACACCGTGAACTGGTATGGAATTGACACAGCGGGCCGCTTTAACTACACCATGCTGGCAGACACTGTGGCCATGCGTACCGACTCGCTCTATTACATAGCGGCTTCACATCTGATACCTAATTCCGGCTTCGCCAACTTCACAGTGAAGGTCAATTCGCCGGTGTCATTAGAACAGACATTAGCCGTTGCTTCGATGGATGGAATGAAGGCCGTTTATCCGGTATCGTCAGCAATAAACAATGTTGTGTATGCACAGCAGATTCCGGTCAATCCCCTGCACCTGGCCGTGATGGGTGTGAATAAAGGTGTGTTTTATGCAGGCATTGTCCCTATTGCCGCTCCTGCTACTGATTCATCTTACGAAGTGCAGTTGAAGCAAGTGGATCCACAGGATTTTCGTGCTACGCTGAATGCACTTCAGTAGCCAGATGAAGTAGTCATTTCTTTACCTCATGTTTGCTTACCTCGAAGGGGTGCTCCGATACAAGAGTCCCTCTCTGCTTCATTTAGACGTGAATGGTGTGGGTTATGAACTTGCCATCACGCTACAGACCTATACCAAGATTCAGCATTTGGAGCGGGCACATATGCTCGTGCACCTGCAAATCCGTGAGGATGCCTGGGTGCTCTATGGTTTTGCTGACGAGGCTGAACGCAGCACTTTCCGTGCCCTGCTGGGCATCTCGGGCGTGGGGGCAGCAACGGCGCGCATCATCCTATCATCGCTCACACCCGGCGAGCTGGAGCAGGCTGTGGCCACAGATAACACGCAGTTATTGCAGGCTGTGAAAGGGATTGGTGCGAAGACGGCACAGCGCATCGTGCTGGAGCTGAAAGGAAAACTTCAGACAGATCCAGGTCTCGTGGCTGCCGGAAAGCCTGCTAAGCACAATACGAAGGAAGAAGATGCGTTGATTGCATTGATGAACCTGGGCATCAGCCGCAGTGCAGCAACGGAAGCCATCCGCAAGGTGGACGCAAGCGCAGCGACCGATGTGGAGCAATTAATCAAAGCAGCCTTGAAAGTGCTGTAATTTTTTGCCCGATAAGCGCAGGTTCTTCTCTTTCATGAAATACTCATTTTCTATTGGAAAAATGCTTCGGTTTCCAGAAGCTTGCCCTGCATGGACAAGTGAAGGTGGGCAATGGGATTTTTTTGCAACTACAATAAGTTCACAAACGAAAAGCCAGTTTTCTAAACCGAAGGGGCCAATATTGCAAACCGGCATTGCAGCAATTCGTAAAAACAGTCATCTCAGAAAATTTTGAAGGGTAAGAGCAACTTCGGATATAAGGTCCTCTTGTTTGTCGTTGGTGCAGGCATGCTGGCGCATTTTGTAGCGCGCGGCTTCCACAACCCATACGATATGCCGGAGCCTGCCCCTGAGCCGGATAGCCCTGCTGTACAAACTGCCCCAAAGGACACCCTGCGTTTTCCTATTCATGACGGTAGCGGCGACCCGAGCCAGGACCGCCACAACAGTATGGATTTGCAGGATCCCAGAAACATTAGCAAGTCTATAGAATACGACCCGGACAGCAACCGCTATAACCTCAATGAGAAGATTGGCGAAGACTTTATCCGCAACCCATCTTTTCTCACGTTTGACGAATACCAGAAATATTCTGCGCAGCAGGAAGAACAGAATTACTGGAAACGCCGCCTCGATGCGCTGACCATGTTCTCCAAAAAGCCGATGCTGCCCACGATGTATAAAGATGGCATCTTCGACCGCATCTTCGGGAACAATACTATATCCGTGCGACCACAGGGGAATGTGGATGTAACGCTCGGCGGCAACTGGCAAAACATCCAGAACCCAACGCTGGTGCAGCGTGCGCAGAAGTATGGCATCTTCGATTTCGATATGCAGATGAACATCAATCTGCTGGCACAGGTGGGTGATAAACTCAAACTCAACATCTCGAATAACACCAAGGCCACCTTCGATTATCAGAATGTTCAAAAGCTCGAATACACTGGCAAGGAAGACGAGATTATCAAGAAGATTGAAGCCGGCAACATCAGCTTCCCACTTCGCTCCACACTGGTACAGGGTGTGCAGTCTTTGTTTGGTTTAAAAACCCAATTGCAATTTGGCAAACTGTGGGTGACGGCAGCCGTTTCGCAACAAAAGAGCAAGCGGCAGAGCATCACATTACAAGGCGGTGCGCAGACCCAAACCTTTTCCATCAAGGCAGACGACTACGAAGAGAATAAGCACTACCTGCTGGGCCAATATTTCCGTGCGCATTACAATGATGCCCTTAAGAATTTCCCGGTCATTCAAAGCCTGGCCACCATCAATAAGATTGAAGTGTGGGTGACGAACCGTACCGGAGCGACACAAGGGGTGCGGGATGTGCTTTGCTTTCAGGACCTCGGTGAGCGCCATCCTTACCGCGCCAACTTAGAAAACCCAACCCGTCCGGAGCAGCCGGATAACCGTGCCAATAACCTGTATGACCAGCTCCAGCAAAATCCGCAGGCACGGCAGTCTTCATTAGCCACTAATGTTGCCCAGAGCCTGTTCCCTTCGCCCCAGCAAAGCGGTGGACAGGGTATAGACTTCGCACGGACAACGGCTCGCCAACTCAATGCCTCAGAATTCAGCTTCAATCCGCAGCTCGGATACCTCTCGCTCAACACGCAGGTGAATCCTGATGATGTGCTCGGTGTGGCCTATCGCTATACCTACAATGGCAAAGTGTATCAGGTGGGCGAGTTTGCCGAAGACCTGCCGCCCGACACCACGAACCCCAAGGTTCTTTTCCTGAAAATGCTGAAGGCACAAAGCCCTAACCCGACTTTGCCGATGTGGGGGCTGATGATGAAAAACGTGTATGCCCTCGGTGGTATGGGCATCAGTAAAGAAGACTTCCGGTTGAACGTGCTTTACCAGGACCCCGGGGGAGGAGAGAAAAGATATCTGCCTACTGGTGCCAGTGCCGGTATCCCTTTGCTGACCCTGCTGAATCTGGACCGACTCAATGCGCAGAATGACCCCCAGCCTGATGGGGTTTTTGACTATGTGGAAGGCATTACCATCGTACCGCAACAAGGCCGAATCATCTTCCCGGTGTTGGAGCCTTTCGGTGCCGATCTGGTGCCTGCCATGAAGGGAAATACGCAGGACGAAAGACGATACATCTACCAGATTCTTTACGATTCTACCAAGACCGTAGCGCGACAGTTCCAGCAGCAAAACCGCTACATCATGCGGGGTAGCTACCGCAGTGCTTCTTCTTCAGAAATATTCCTGGGCGGCTTCAATATTCCACAAGGCTCTGTGACCGTGAGTGCAGGCGGACAGAAGCTAATCGAGAATCAGGACTACCAGATTGACTATGGCCTCGGGCGTTTGAAAATCATCAATACAGGCATCCTGCAATCCGGTATTCCCATCAATGTGTCGTATGAAGACAATGCCACCTTCGGGTTCCAGCAGCAAAACTTCATGGGGGCTCGTTTCGACTATTATGCGAATAACAAACTGACATTGGGAGGCACCCTGATGCGGCTTACGGAAAGGCCCTTCACGCAAAAAGTCTCCTTTGGGGAAGACCCTATTCGCAATACAGTGATTGGCCTGGATGGAAGCTATCAGTCGGAAGCACCAGGCCTGACTCGCCTTATAGATAAGCTACCCATCTATAGCACCACAGCACCTTCATTCATTTCTGCATCCGCCGAAGGCGCAGCCATTATGCCTGGCCACCCAAAGCAAATCAATGCGCTGGATGGCTCTGGTGGCTCAGCTTACATAGACGATTTTGAAGGCACGCGGTCATCCTACGATTTGAAATATCCCGCATCGGCATGGGCACTGGCTTCTACGCCCGTGGGTGCTACGGATCGCTACGGCAATGCACTCTTTCCGGAGGCTACGCTGAGCGACAAACTGAACTATGGTTACAACCGTGCCCGGCTGGCCTGGTATATCATAGAGCCTACCCTGGTTGACCCGGTGGGTGGCTTGCCGGATTATGTAAAAAACGATCCGCACCAACATTACATCCGCATGGTGCAGCAGCAGGATGTCTTTCCTGCCGTAAGCTCAGTGGTATTGCAAAATGCACTCAGCACCTTCGACCTTACCTACTTCCCCCGTGAGCGAGGCCCATACAATTTTGATGTCAA
>CAYRJR010000022.1:18568-22737 GCA_964424655.1 uncultured Chitinophagaceae bacterium | reverse complement strand
GGGTCAAAGAGTTCGGAGATGGGTGCCTCAATCACTTCAGCCACTTCATTCGGGCTGGCATCAAAATGTGGACGATAGGCAAGCCAGGCAGCAAAAGGATGCACCAGAAAGTGAGAAACCGGGATGTAAATCGGAGTGAGTGCACCGAGCATTTCGGGACAGTTGCGAGATACACCTATCTCTTCTTCTGCTTCGCGAAGAGCGGTCTGGTCGAAAGTTTTGTCTTGCGTTTCGAAACGTCCACCTGGGAATGAGATCTGCCCGCTATGTGCTCCGCCATCATGCACCCGGCGGATGAGTGCCAGAAAGAGTGCTCCATCATGAGGGTAGAAGAGCTGCAGGACGGCGCTGTTGCGGGCATCTGCCGGAGGATGTTCCGGCATGGGGCGGAACCTGCCTTTCATGATTGCCTGAGCGGCAGGTCCAGGTAATGGTTCGCTCAGCCTGCGGCGCAATTTTTCAATGACTTCCTGCACCCTCCGAAGGTAGTACTGATGTTGTTTTGCTTTGATTTTTGGCTAGTCTGTAACGCCTCCAAGCCATACGTGTTCCCGTAATTTGCCCCGTCCTTGTCCTTACTTCCTCCAATGAAGCATTCCTATTTTTTAATTGCCAGCCTGCTGTGCCTGGCCACCTCTTCCTTTGCGCAATTGCCGGATACGCTTCGCCGCCGCGACCCGGACGGCTGGGAGTTTGTTCAGGTGCGCCGGGGTAATATCGTGATCAGTGAAGGCAAGACACAACACGGGCTCCGCCAGGGTGTCTGGACAGAATTCTGGCAAAACCTACTGCCGCATACCCTTATTTCTTATACCAATGGCAAGAAGAATGGGGTATATGTGGAACTGCTCAGGACTGGTGTGGTGGAATTGATGGTAAGCTATACCAATGACCTCCTCGACGGACCTTCCAGAAAGTATTATCCAGGGGCCAATGTGGCCGAAGAAACCTATTATTCAAAAGGTGTGCGCAGCGGCTGGTACACCCGCTGGTACCTCAATGGCCCCATGCAGGAGCACAGTAATTACAACCATAATGTCCACGATGGGAAGAGCACCTTTTATCGCGAAAACGGCCAGAAGCTTGCAGAATACACCTACGACCGGGGCAAGCTGGAAGGCGATGCTGCCACCTACGGAGATAATGGAAACGTTACCGAAAGCGGGTTCTACAGCAACGACCAGAAGAACGGCATCTGGAAAGAATTTTATCCTGACGGGAAATTGAAATCACAAGGCATGTATAAGAATGGCGAGAAGAAAGGGAAATGGAAACAATGGGATGAGAAAGGAAATGAATTGCGTTAGTCATTCATACCCGCACCTTCCTGAATCTGGATTTTTTTTTAAAGACATAAGCCTGCATAAGCTTTCCGACAATTTTCAGCATCATGCCTCAGTCCCTATTAATCATTGACGACGAGCAGGCCATTCGACGTGCCCTGCGGGATATTCTTTCACTCGAAGGCTTTCAGATAGATGAAGCTGCCGATGGTGCGGAAGGCTTGAAAAAAATTAAAGAAGGCAAGTTTGATTGCATCCTCTGTGATGTCAAGATGCCTAAGATGGACGGCCTCGAAGTGTTGGCTGCTGCCCGCGAATCCAGGCCCGACACACCTTTCATCGTCATCTCTGGTCATGGAAATATTGAAACGGCAGTGGAAGCCGTGAAGCAGGGTGCCTTCGACTACATCGCCAAACCTCCAGACCTCAATCGCCTGCTCATCACCATCCGCAATGCGATGGACAAAGGCTCGCTGGCTACCGAAACACGCAGCTTGCGCAGCAAAGTCTCCCGCAAGGCAGAGACAGATATGATTGGCGAGAGTGAAGGCATGAAAGCCATTCGGGATACCATCCGGAAAGTTGGCCCTACAGATGCACGAGTGCTCATCACCGGTGCGAATGGTGTGGGCAAAGAATTAGTGGCCCGCAGCCTGCACCAGCACAGCCCGCGGGCATCAGGCCCCATGGTTGAAGTGAACTGCGCCGCCATACCTTCTGAACTTATCGAAAGCGAGTTGTTTGGTCACGAAAAAGGCTCCTTTACTTCTGCCATCAAACAAAGGCTCGGCAAGTTTGAAAGTGCCAGTGGAGGCACATTATTTCTGGACGAAATCGGCGACATGAGCCTCGATGCGCAGGCGAAAGTGTTGCGTGCGTTGCAGGAAGGCAAGATTACCCGAGTGGGTGGCGACAAGGAAATAAAAGTGGATGTGCGCGTGGTGGCAGCAACAAATAAGGACCTGATGGAAGAGGTAGAAGCCAAACGTTTTCGCCTGGACCTCTATCACCGCTTGTCCGTAATTCTCATCAAAGTACCCTCACTCAATGAGCGCCGCAGCGATATTCCTATGTTGGCTGAGCATTTCCTGAATACCATTTCAGCCGAATACAACCAGGCCGAAAAGAGCCTCGACAAACAATCGATGGCGGCTTTGCAGGAGCATGACTGGAGTGGTAACATTCGCGAGTTGCGTAATGCTGTAGAACGGTTGATTATTCTTTCTGATGGAGCAAAAATTTCGAAGGCAGATGTGCAACGCTATGTGCTGATGGATTGATGCGACAGGCTCCAAATTCAGAAAGCCTGATTAGAGCCGCGCCACATTTTTTATTTTTAACGCTTGTTAGTAGCGATATTTCTTTCATGGACCTCATAGTACCCGGCCCCCTGCTTGCCCAAATTGATTCACCAGATGATTTGCGCAAGCTATCTATTGAGCAATTGCCTCAGGTAGCCGAAGAGTTACGGCAATTCATCATTGATGATGTAAGCATTTATGGAGGGCACTTCGGTGCCAGCCTGGGTGTGGTGGAGCTTACAGTGGCGCTGCATTGGGCACTTAATACGCCAGACGATCAGCTCGTTTGGGATGTGGGCCATCAGGCTTATGGCCATAAAATCCTTACAGGACGCCGCGAGCAGTTTCATACCAATCGCAAGTATGGCGGGCTTTCCGGCTTTCCTAAAAGAAGCGAAAGCGAATATGATGCTTTTGGTGTCGGCCATTCTTCAACTTCGATATCGGCCACGCTGGGCATGGCGATTGCTTCGCGCTTGAAAGGAGCATTGCACCGCAGGCATGTGGCTGTAATCGGTGATGGAGCCATGACTGCAGGCCTTGCTTTTGAAGCACTCAACCATGCCGGCGTTAGTGGGGCCAACATGCTCGTTATCCTCAACGACAACAACATGAGTATTGACCCCAATGTGGGTGCGCTCAAAGAATATCTCACCGACATCACCACCTCGAAGACCTGGAACCGGATGCGCGATGATATCTGGAATCTGCTGGGCAAGATGCCTTACCCCAAGGCGCAACGGAAGATGGCCGCTAAAATTGAAACTACTCTGAAAGGGATGGTTAGTGGTTCGGCTAATCTGTTTGAAGCTTTAGGCATGCGCTATTTCGGCCCTATTGACGGGCACCATGTCATCAAGCTGGCAGAGACGATCAAAGACCTGGCTCAGATACCAGGGCCGAAGCTGCTACACATAAAAACAGTGAAGGGAAAGGGATACGAACTGGCTGAAAAAGATCAAACGCTTTGGCATGCTCCCGGCACTTTCGACAAGATTACCGGTATCATCAACAAGAAGCACAGCCCTGTGCCCGAGCCGCCGAAATACCAGGATGTATTTGGCCGCAGCATCATTGAGCTGGCAGAGCAGAACCCCCTGATAATGGGTATTACGCCTGCCATGCCCAGCGGTTGCTCGCTAAAGTATATGATGGAGCAAATGCCCGACCGGGCTTTAGATGTAGGCATTGCCGAGCAGCATGCGGTCACACTATCAGCCGGATTGGCTACACAGGGCATGAAGGTTTTCTGCAACATCTATTCCTCCTTCATGCAACGTGGATATGATATGGTGATACATGATGTAGCCTTTCGATTTGGCTTTCTTGCGTTGTGTGCCCAACATGATTGTGAGCGCCCCCATGAATGAAAGTGAATTGCGCAACCTCATGTACACTGCCCAGCTTGAAGAGACAAACCATCCCTTCAGTATCCGGTACCCACGCGGGCAAGGCGTGATGCCACAATGGAAAACTCCATTTGAAAAGATTGAAATCGGCACGGGACGCATCATTAGGGAAGGTGAAGAAATTGCGATACTGAGCATTGGCCATCCGGGCAATTTTGTGGTGGAAGCCTGCGCTA
>CAYRJR010000022.1:0-18518 GCA_964424655.1 uncultured Chitinophagaceae bacterium | reverse complement strand
CCGGCACATTATGACCTGCGTTTTGTGAAGCCTTTAGATGAAGAACTGCTGCATGAGATTGCCAGCAATTTTTCAAAAATCATCACCATCGAAGATGGTTCCGTGATGGGTGGCTTCGGGTCTGCCGTGTTGGAATTCCTCGCAGCGCATCATTACACACCTGAGGTAAAAATGCTGGGCATACCTGACCGTTTTGTGGAGCATGGTAAGCCCGAAGAGTTGCATCATGAATGTGGCTTCGACGCTGACGGAATCTGTGCTGCCGTCCGGGAGCTATGGGGCCTGATTCCAGTAGAAAAGCCAGTTGTACGAAGACAAAACACAAGCGGAAACCTGCTGAATTGAGTAAAAAAAAATCCCGGGCCATCCGGGATTTTCTTTTTGAAAAGGAATCGGTGAATTACCGGTGTCTTTTCAGGATATGAAGCAGGGTACTACCAGTCTGACTAATCATCATCGTAGTCATCGCGCTGCTTTTTTGCTTTTTCCTTGTGCGTTTCTTTTGGCTGAGCCGCTTCTTGTTTTTGTGCTAATTCATGGGCGTGACGAAGTGCCTCTGCTTCTTCGGCTTTCTTTCTGGCAATTGTAGCTTTCTTTTCAGCTTCATCGGCTTTTTTCTGAGCTATGGCAGCTTGTTTTTCTGCAGCCCTCGCTTTCATCTTCGCATCTTCTGCAGCTTTTTTTTCGGCTATTGATGCCCTCTTTTCTTCCGTGAGTGCATCCTTTTCCTTCCTGGCCAACATAGCTGCATGATCTTGTAAGGCCAGCTTAGCGCCTTCCCGTAAATCCTCTTCAGGGCTTTTCCGCACCAAAGTGTCATTTAGAAAATAGAGATAATACTTCGGCACCTTGAAGGCATCATTACCATAGCGGGTGTATTGAAAAGCCTGCATATGCCCTTCGGGAAAACTGAATTCGCCAATAATTATTTCGCTGCGATTGGGGATTACAGCTAAGGCCTGGGCATGAGTCATACCGTAATGAAGTGCAGCCTGCCGCTTACGCTCTGCATGATTTTGAGCCGCACAAGCATTGAATAAGAGTAAACCCAGCAAGAGAGAACAACAATGGCGAGTCATGCCTGAAAGGTAGCGGCTAAGCTTAGTGCCGGCAAATGAAAACAATTCCTCAGGCCAAGCTAATGTGCCTGTTGGCGCGATATTGATTGTTCATCAGAATTTCCTTCTGACCTACGGAAAGCCATTCAAATGCTATCCCACTATTGCTCATTTTTTATCTTAATACTTCCAAAAACCAAATACTATGGCTGAATACACAAGCGATCACGTCAAAAACATCGTGCTGCTGGGTCACTCCGGCAGCGGAAAAACTACGATGGCCGAGGCGATGCTCTTTGATGCAGGCATCACACATCGTCGCGGCAGTGTTGAAGAAAAGAATACCGTATCGGATTATACCGAACTGGAACAGGAACGCGGCAATTCCATCAGCTCAAAACTGTTGCATGCTCCCTGGCGTGGTTACAAGATCAACATCATTGACACACCCGGATTTGATGATTTTGTGGGCGAAGTCATTAGTGCGTTGCGTGTAGCCGACACGGGCATCATCCTGCTCAATGCCAGCATGGGTGTGGAAGTCGGCACAGAAGTTATTTGGGAATACACTGAACAGTTTAAGACCCCGACCCTCTTTGTGGTCAACAAGCTGGACCACCCCAAGGCTGATTTTGAAAAAACCATCGCCGAGGCAAAATCAAACTTTGGCAGCCACCTCGTCGTGGTGCAATATCCCATCAACCCAGGCCCTGGTTTCAGCGCCATTATTGACGTGTTGAACCTGGTGATGTATGAATACCATGAAGGCCAACCCAAGCCGGACAAGAAGCCTATTCCCGATGCAGAACGTGAGCGTGCGGAAGCCATGCACAAAGAGTTGATTGAAGCCATCGCAGGCAATGATGAAGGACTGATGGAAAAATATTTTGATCAGGGCTCACTCAGTGAAGATGAGATGCGCGAGGGCCTGCGTCTGTCCATGATTCGCCATGAACTCTTCCCCATCTTCTGTGCCTCAGCCCTGCAGCTCCGGGGTGTAGCCAGAATCATGAGCTACATAGACAATGTGTGCCCTGCTGCTACCGAGATGCCGCCCCAGCAAACCCTGGACGGGACTGAATTGACTTGTAAAACTGCCGGCCCTGTTTGCCTGTTTGTGTATAAGACCGTGAGCGAACCACATGTGGGTGAGCTGAGCTTTTTCAAAGTGTATAGCGGCAGCCTGAAACCGGGAATGGAATTGGTCAATGAAAACACAGGTGTGTCGGAAAAGATGAGTCAGCTATTCGTGGTAGAGGGCAACAAACGCACACCCGTAGATGAGCTTGTAGCTGGCGATATTGGTGCAACGCTGAAGCTCAAAAACACACACGCCAACAACACACTGCATGAGAAGGGAAAGGCGCTCGAACTGAAACCTATCATTTTCCCCGAGCCCTTGATGAATGTGTCTATCTCAAACAAGAAAAAAGGAGAAGAAGAAAAACTGGCAACGGCGCTGCACCATCTGCACGAAGAAGACCCGACAATCCGACTGGAAGTGTCGCAGGAACTGGGACAGACTTTGCTGCATTGCATGGGCGACATGCACCTGGCAGTAGTGAAGTGGAAACTCGAACATCTTTATCACCTCGATGTGGAATATGGCAAACCGCGTATTGCTTATCGCGAAACCATCCGGAGGAAAGCCGATGCTACTTATCGCCACAAAAAGCAGAGTGGCGGCGCCGGTCAGTTTGGTGAAGTGACTTTGCGCATCGAGCCCTGGTATGAAGGCATGCCCGACCCACAAGGCCTTAATGTGCGCGGGCGTGAAGAATTTCCATTGCCCTGGGGCGGCAAGCTGGTTTATTTCAACTGTATCGTGGGCGGTGTGATAGACCAGCGTTTCCTTCCTTCCATCATGAAAGGTGTGATGGAAAAAATGCAGCGCGGCCCGCTCACCGGCTCATTCGTGCGCGATGTCCGGGTGTGTGTGTATGATGGAAAGATGCACCCCGTGGACAGCAATGACATGGCCTTCAAGACTGCCGGTATGATGGCTTTCCGCGAGGCTTTCCAGCAGGCCGATCCACAACTACTCGAGCCTATTTTTCAACTGGAAGTTTTAGCACCGGATGAGCTTACCGGCAACATCATGGGCGACCTTCAGGGTCGGCGAGCTATCGTAGAAGGCTTCGATGCAGAGGGACATTTCACTGTCATCAAAGCTCAGGTGCCTCATGCGGAGATGTTTGGTTATGCTTCAGTGCTTCGCAGCCTCAGTCAGGGTCGGGCACGTTTCAGGATGAAGTTTGACCATTATGCAGCCGTCAATGCTGAGATTCAAAAGAAGCTTTCAGATAGCTATCATAAAGAAACTGCCGAAGCCGAATGAGCCAGCAATAATGCGAAGACACCAACAGGGCGGGGCAGTAATGTCTCGCCCTTATTTTTGAATGAATCCCTATTCATGACTGATATTCCTGCCCGAGGCTTGCGCGTATTATTCAATCATCCCGGCAAGCTGGTATTGTGGCTGCTGCTGGCTTGTGTGCTCAGCTTTGCCAATACACTGCACAATGATTTTGCCCTCGATGATGATGCTGTCATCACTGGAAATTCACTCGTGACGCAGGGGATCCAAAGCATTCCTGAGATTTTACATCGCCCATTCCTGTATGGTTCCATGCGCGACAGCAATGACCTCTACAGGCCCATGCCGCTTGCTCTTTTTGCGGCAGAGCACTCTGCATTCGGCGAAAACCCAATGGGCTTTCATGCTGTCAATGTGTTGCTCTATGCGGCTGGCGTGTTGTTGCTTTTTTTCTTTTTGATGGCCTTGCTTCCAAGCCGTAACGGGCTTGCCTTTATTGCTTCGTTGTTGTTTGCCGTGCATCCCATTCACACCGAAGTAGTGGCCAACATTAAGAGTGCCGATGAGTTGCTCTGCTTCCTTTTTGGCTTTGCGGCCTTATGGTGTTGGCTACGCTTTGCACGGGGAGGAAACATGAGTTTGCTGATTGCAGCTTCGCTGTTGTTCCTGCTTTCCCTGCTTTCCAAAGAGACTTCCTACTGCTTTGTGGCTCTTGTGCCGCTATTGTTTTTTTACTGGGAAAAGCCCAAAAGGAGCAGGCTCGTTGTTGTTTCCATCAGTGTGATTGCTATTGCCGTGGTGGCTTTCGTTTTGCGTCTTTGGGTGCTGAATGCAAACAATGCCAATCATCCATTCCATATCGGTTTTGCAGAAAATAGTCTGGCTGCAACACAGCATTACGGGACACGCCTGGCAACGGCCATCTTTATCCTGGGCTGGTATCTGAAGCTCCTGATCTGGCCCTGGCCTTTGCGTGCAGACTATTCATTCAACACCATTCCGCTTGCCCGTTTTTCGGAGGGGACCGTGCTGTTGGCTGCTGCGATATTCTTGTTTTTCATTGGCTATTTTCTGTGGCAGCTTGGCAGGAAAAGGAAAGATGTCTTTGCACTCAGCATTCTGTTTTTTCTTGGGCCGCTGGTGCTGGTCTCTAATGTGTTTTTCTTAGTCGGAGCTACGATGGCCGAGCGCTTTTTATTCTTCCCTTCGGTTGGCTTTTGCCTGGCCATAGCCCTGCTCCTTAGCCGGATGCTGAAAGGGCAGGAGGATTTGCTGTCGCAAAAAAAGCTGTGGCTGGTACTAGCCCCAGTCACGCTGATTTTTTTGGGTATCAGTATCTACCGGAATTCAGAATGGAAGGACAATTACAGCCTGGCCAAAGCCGACCAGGCGCGAACGCCGCAGAGCTTCCGGCTGGCTTACTACCTCACTTCCGCCACGCTCAACAAAGCCAACGAGGCGCAAGGCGACACAGCCCGGCAGCGGGCCTTATGGCGCGAAGCAAGCGGCTATGCGCTTCAGTCTATCGCTATTTATCCCCATTATAGCCTGACGTTGGCACAGGCTGGTTCCGCCTTTTTGAACCTGCATCGCTTCGATTCTTCGGCTTATTTCTCTCAGCGTGCGCTGATGCTTCATCCCCGCGACAGCTTTGTGCGCAACAACCTGGCAGGTGCTTATTTCCAAATGGGACGATACCATGAATCGGCAGAACAATGCCGCATCAATATGGAGCAGTTTCCGGACTATGCCCGAGCCTACCTGAACCTGGGCGCCTGCTACCTCAGACTGGGCCTGCCAGACTCGGCCAAAGCGCCTCTGAGCAAAGTCTTAGCCCTGACTCCGGATGATCAGACCGCTGCCTACTTCCTGTCCGTAGCGAATGATATGTCGCGGCAGATGCATGGCCAGAAGTCGCAGTGATTTTCGGTTTTGCTGAGGCTTAGAAGCCGACGTTGTTTCTGAAAATCTTGATAGCAATAGCCAACAGGATTACGCCGAAAAATTTGCGCACCACAGCGATGCCACTATCGCCAAGCAGGCGCTCTAAAAAATTAATGGAGCGCAGGCAGATGAAGACGATGACTAAGTTGATCAGGATGCCAAGCAGGATGTTTCCGGCATGAAAAGCAGCCTTTAAAGACATGACTGTAGTGAGCGTGCCCGAGCCGGCAATAAGCGGGAATGCGATAGGCACAATATTGCCGCTACTGCCACTGTTTTCGCTGCGGAAAA
Source organism: uncultured Chitinophagaceae bacterium (assembly GCA_964424655.1). Taxonomy (GTDB): domain Bacteria; phylum Bacteroidota; class Bacteroidia; order Chitinophagales; family Chitinophagaceae; genus UBA1952. The sequence continues at coordinate 12,908 of CAYRJR010000022.1, read as the reverse complement.
TCTCATGGCCCAGTACCATTTCGAGGCCGATGATGAAGATGACGATGGCGCCCGCAATGGCGAATGAGCCTACATCGAGGCCGAGTACATCCAGGAGAGGTGCGCCGGCAAAGAAGAACAGCAGAATGAGAAAGCCGGAAACGCCGGTGGCTAAGCCCGCATGAATCTTCCCCATCTTGCTTTTTAGCGACAGCAAGACCGGTATCGAGCCGAGGATATCAATCACGGCAAAAAGCGTCAGCGTGACGGACAGCGTCTCGCGGAAAGAGAAGTTGGTGAAGCCGGGGAAAGGCATGAGACAAATCTAAGGTTGCACTGGAGTGATCATATTTCAAGCTGTGTTTAGTGCATGATATACGTCTTCAGTTGTCAAGCTGCTGAAGGATTTTGGAGGAAGCGGGTCGTCAATATAGTCCCTCAGTTGAAGTTTCCACCAGCCTACAGTCTTCCATTTCCCCAGCTTATATCCAACATATTCGTAGTTGGCAAACCACCTGAATCCACAAGCTTCATGCAGATGCGTACTCGGGTCATTGGGTAGATTGATGACCGCATACACGTTGAAATATCCTTGCATTTTCAGCAGTCTGAATAAGGCAGCATACAATGCTTTTGCGATACCCATGCCGTGAAATTCTTCATGGACATACACGCTGCTTTCCACGCACCATTGATATCCTGTTCTTTCTCTGTACTGCGAACCATAAGCATAGCCGGCTATACGTCCTTCGGTCTCCCAAACCAGCCAGGGCCACTGTTGCAGGTAACGGTTTATTCTGTCCGCAAAAGCGGATGAATCAGGTATTTCCGTTTCAAAAGTGAGGGAGGTATTGCTGATGTAGGGTGCATAAATGGCCAGGATTTTTGCAGCATCCGAAGGGCTTGCGAGCCGAATCATGCATCTAAAGTAGTCAAGCCGAATATGAAGTTTGTTTTCACTTGACCAATTGGGATTACAATCTGCATACGGTATTTAGCCCGATACTCAGTGTCGCACCTGAATAAGCCGGGAATCAGAGCTGCCGTCTTTGGACAAGACAAGTAGGAAATAATTACCAGCAGGCAGCGTCCGCATATCGAGGCTGATTTCTTTTGAAGTCAGGTGGGTGATATTCTGGCAACGCCTGCCGTGGGTATCATAGAGCAAAAGCTGAACAGGAATCGCTGCACATTGGATGATCAGGCGGTCAGATACAGGGTTGGGGAAGAGGCTCAAAATGCGAGGAAGCCCGGTTTGATGGATACTGTTCGGGCCGATGATGATTTGCTTGGTGGCCGTGTCGCTTGGTCCATCGCAGTTGAAAGCGATGAGCCGAACGGAATAGTTCCCATTAGCGGTGTACGTGTGGGCAGGTGAAGAAGCAGTATCGCTGCTGCCATCGCCGAAGCTCCATTGGTAACGGACTGCATTTTGAGAAGTGTTATTGAATTGTACGCTGCGACCATTGAGGCTATCCGTAAAAGCAGCCTGAGCAGCGAGCGCCACAGATTGATATTGATACCATTTAGCCAGGCTGTCCCAGACCTGTGCTTTCACCACTTGCCGGATGTTGGCTGCATCGCTGGTAGAAAGGCTGTAGTCGTATGTAATTGCGGCTGGATTTTTCTTGAAGAGCACGGAATAAAAAGTGCAGGCTGCGAGGTAAGAGCCGGCAGCAGAAGGGTGCGATTCATCGGACTGATAGAGGTCGGTATTGGGATAGAGATCCCGCATCTTATGCCAGGCAACTCCCACAGGCGACAGAACTGCTTTGTTGGATTGGGCCATGATGGTGTAGCGTGTGCGCAGCAAGCTGTCCATGCTATTGTAAGTGCAGATTAGTGGGAAGGAAGGGCAGTTGCCGGCATCGCCATTCTTACGACCCCAAGTCATGTAGAAGACAGTCTTGGCGCAGGGGTTGGCCACATGAATGAGGCTGTCTAAAGCGCGGGCATAAGGGTAGCAGGAGCTGGCCACTTGGGCATCTGGGAAGGCAGGAAGCTGACTCTGCTCCTGCAGGATGACGTAATCCCAACCCTTAGTGGCGATGAGGCTAAGGGTATTGGCATTTGTGGAATGGTTTTGCAATGTGTATCCGCCCATAGAGGCATCAGTAGCAAGGAGCACATCGCCGCGATTGGCGGCTAATTGGGAGATGATTGACGGGAGGTTATTGACTTGAACATAGCTGTTGCCAACAAACAGTACACGTAAGGTATCGGCAGCGGAGGCAGAGGCAGCCATCAGAAAAAGGGGTAGCAGTATGCTAAAAAATCGTTTCATAAGGAGCGGATATGTGCAAAAGAAAGCAGGGAAGACGGCTGGAAATGAAATAAGGTTGGGTGTAGCCAGGGATATAGTTTGACGCTATGAATAAGGGCTTGATGTGGGTTGTATGGAGCCAGCTTATTGGGGTAGAATAGAGATAGGTTGGGCCATTTTTATGTTTCATACATTCAATGCCCGTATGAATTTTCTGGGAAATATTATCTGGCTTGTCTTTGGTGGACTATGGTCTGCAATCGGATATTTCTTTGGCGGGCTGGTGCTTTGCCTCACGATTATAGGCATCCCATTCGGCATGCAATGCTTTAAGCTGGCAGGCATCGTGCTCTGGCCTTTCGGCAAAAAAATCGTAAGTAGCCCTTCAGATTCAGGTGGCCTGAGTGGCCTTTTCAATATCATCTGGCTGCTCTGTGGCGGACTATGGACAGCAATCAATCATCTCTTCTTTGGTGTCTTGCTCTGCCTGACCATTATCGGCATACCCTTTGGTAAGATGCACTTTAAGCTGATTGAAATTTCGCTGATGCCCTTTGGGAAGGAAGTGGTGTAGGAGTTTTAATTACAGAAACAATACTTCAGTCCATTTCTGCTTCACAAACCGCACGAAACTTAAATAGGCGATGCCCTTAATTAAGTTTCGGCCTCCAAGCTTAATTAGGAGCCATTTTTATTTGCGTTTCCTTAATTAGCATATGAAGTAGTTTAAAGCCAGTCACTATATCAAACAGGGGAGCTATAAAAGCTTTCAGCCAGAGTGAGCTTGTTGCAAAAGCTAGAGGGTCAAGCCTGCCATCTGCTTATAGCCTTATTCGTGACTTACAAAGGCTGGGAATATTGAAAGAAATTACCGGAGCAAAGCGGGATAAGGTGTATCGCTTTGACGATTACTTCAACATTTTTAGGACGTAAGTAATACGCTGTTGCTGTCCCAAAAATTTCACTTCATGCCTTCCTTTTCTTGCTGTAAGCCGAGCATCTTATCTCGCAGCCGAGCGGCTTCCATAAAGTCTAAATTCTTCGCTGCCTGCTCCATCGCTTTTTTCGTGGAGGTAATTAGCTTGTCTAACTGAGCAATGTTTTTGTATTCCACTTCAGTTTCTGCAGCCATTGAAAATTTGTCTTCATCCTGTAAGGCATACTTGCCGGCAGCATCATAGCCTTTGATGTCGAGTACGGAAGTCTGTCCCATGATTTGCTCCACATCCTTGTGTACCGTTCGGGGTATGATGCCATGTTCCTGATTGTAGCGGATTTGTTTATCCCGCCTTCGGTTGCATTCGTCAATGGTGCGCTGCATGGAAGCGGTGATTCGGTCGGCATAAAAAATGACTAAGCCATCGGCATTGCGGGCTGCCCTGCCTGCCATTTGTGTCAGGGAACGCTCATTGCGTAAAAAGCCTTCTTTGTCTGCGTCTAAAATGGCCATGAGCGAGACTTCCGGTAAGTCTAATCCCTCCCGCAGCAGGTTCACGCCTACCAGCACATCAATATTGCCCAGCCTTAATTCACGCAGGATTTCTACCCGCTCCAGGGTGTCCACTTCAGAATGAATATATCGGCTGCGAATGTTGATGCGGTGCAGGTATTTGTCTAACTCTTCAGCCATGCGTTTGGTCAGGGTGGTGCACAGAACCCGGTCGCCTTTTTTCACCCGATGGTCTATCTCGCCCAGCAGGTCGTCAATCTGATTGATGGAAGGTCGTACCTCGATGGGTGGATCGAGCAGGCCGGTAGGTCGAACTACCTGCTCAACGACTACACCTCCGCTTTTCTCTAACTCATAGCCTGCGGGTGTGGCACTCACAAACACTACCTGATTGACTAAGTTTTCAAATTCATGAAAGTTGAGTGGACGATTGTCTAATGCCGAAGGCAGGCGGAAACCGAACTCAACCAGGTTGAGTTTGCGTGATCGGTCGCCACCATACATACCGCTGATTTGCGGGATGGTGACGTGGCTTTCATCCACTACCAGCAGATAGTCGTCGGGGAAATAATCAAGCAGGCAAAATGGCCTTGTACCGGGCGAACGACGGTCCAAAAAGCGGGAATAGTTTTCAATGCCGGAGCAGAAGCCGAGTTCCTGTATCATCTCAAGGTCGTAGTTCACGCGTTCCTTGATTCGCTGAGCCTCCAAATGCTTGCCCAGGCTCTTGAAGTATTCTATCTGACTGTGTAGCTCATCCTGAATTTCATGAATGATTTGGCCCATCTGGTTTTTGGGTGCCATGTAGAGATTGGCCGGGAAGATGGCGGCATTGTCCATGGTGCCAATGCGCTTTCCGGTGTCAGTTTCGAGGCTTTCTATCTCATCAATTTCATCACCAAAAAAGGTGATGCGGTAGCCATAGTCCACATAGGGCAAGTTGATGTCCACGGTGTCGCCTTTGACGCGAAAGCTACCTCGCCCAAACTCACCTTGCGAACGGATATAAAGCGCATTGACTAAGGCATGCAGGAAGGCATTTCTACCAATACTCTGCCCTTTCTGTAACCGGATAATTCCATTGGCATATTCCACGGGATTTCCCATGCCATAGATGCAACTGACACTCGCTACTACGATGATATCGCGCCTTCCTGAAAGCAGGGATGAGGTGGTGCGCAGGCGTAACTTCTCTAACTCTTCATTGATGGAAAGATCTTTCTCGATATAGGTGTCCGAAGTAGGGATATAGGCTTCTGGCTGATAGTAGTCGTAATAACTGACGAAGTATTCAACGGAATTGTTTGGGAAGAATTGCCTGAATTCACCATAGAGCTGGGCAACGAGCGTCTTGTTGTGCGTGAGTACCAGTGTGGGCTTTTGAAGCTCTTGGACCACGTTGGCAATGGTGAATGTTTTGCCGGAACCGGTTACCCCAAGGAGTGTCTGGTAAGGCTCGTTATCGCGAATGCCATTAATTAATTCAGCAATAGCACCTGGCTGGTCGCCGGAAGGAGGGAAAGGACGGTGGATGTCGAAAGGCATGGTTTTGGGTTGAAGGGCTTCCAGGTCTTTAAGACCTGGAAGCCCTCAACCGCGTCAAAATTCCCAAAAATTCCAGGCTTCCATGTCCCCCACTTCAGCATAAGTCTCACTATTAAAAATCAAACCTCACGCTTCCGAAGATGCCGAAGTAATGTGCCTTAGTCTCTGTGGGCAGCAGGGGTGGAGTCACCCGCCACACAAAGTCTATCCGAAACACCTGAAGAATATTGCTCACCCCTGTGCCCAGTTCGAGGTATGGATGTCCCTCGAAGCTGCGGAAAGGGTAGCCGCCTGGTTGTAGATTCAGGCTGCGGTTAGCATCCGATAGTGAGCCGACAATTCCCTTTGCCGTCCAGAACTGGCGCAGTTTAGCCCGACGCAGGTAAGGGATATAATTAAAAATGCCCCCGCCGATTTCATGTTCCAGATTAAAGCCTGCGTATTGATCCGAGATAAACTCGAAGCGATTCATCATGTTGAAAGCATTGCGCAGGTAGTAGTAAAACTCATTTCCTGGTGCTACATCCAGCAGCGGGTAAGGCAGAGTGCCGAACGTCTTACCGGCGAAAAAATTATAGTAAAGCGTGCCCAATGGCGCTATGTTCCAATAGTCAGAGACAGAGATTGCCGCCTTTTGGTAATCATAATTACCGCCCAGAAAATTCTTCAGGCCAGCAGAGGCACGTAGTTCTACAATGGGGAAATCCGAGCCCAGGCTTCTGCGGTAATAATTGCTCTCCACGAACGTCTCCTTGAAAGCATAGCGCAGTCGGAGGCCGAATTCCGTGTTTGTGATTTCCTGCCGTTCATTTCCATTGTCATCCGTAAAAATGCCCTTGTAAGGGAGCGGGTCATAGGGATGAAATATGCGATGCTGGAACGTCAGCATGTTTGAGAATCCGTTGAAATATTCCTTGTACAGTTCCAGGCGTGTATCCTTAATCAGCGCCAGTTTGTAAGGCACATTGCTCTTGCGGATGATGCCCGAAAAGATATTGTCCGGGCCTACGGAATTGTCGTAATAATTATTGCTACGGTCCAGGTCATTGCGATAAGAAGCGTATAGATAGGCACGCGGTTCCCGTTGGAAAATCCAGAAGGCATCGCCGAAATACTTTAGGGTTTGATCATTGCTGCCATAAGCCAGATAAGAACTCAGCCGCAGGTCCTTCCAAAGGCGTTTATTCGTTGCCAGACCCATACGGAAGCGATTCCCTTCCACCTGATTGTGGCTATACACATTCCAGTAGGGGCCGATGTCGAAATCACCAATGCTATAAATACCCAGCCCCACCAGTTTCACAAACGTTTTGAAGCGTTGAAAGATGGGCAGATGGTCCAGCGTGTCAATCATCGTATAGACAGCCATTTCATTTTTAGAAAGAGATTCCGGACGGTGGCCTTCCCAAAAGGAGTCCGGATGGCTGCGAGCATCGCTGGCCACAATTACATCACGCTTAAATGAAGGATTGTCGAGCACTTGGGCGATGCTGTCCTGATTGACAGAAATATCACTGTACAGCGTCGTCTTACGCCCAATAAATCCAGGCAGCTTTGGGCTGTAAGGCAGCATAAAATCCGTGACGAACTTCTCCTTCACCGTAAACCAGACCGAGTCGGCTACAGGGGCAGTCTCCTGATATAGGCTTACCCGGCTCACGAAATTGATGTTTGCATTTTTAGGCACCTCCATCGAGATCCGCTGGATGGCATAGATAGAATCAAGCACCACCCAGAAGTCTCCATAAAAGCAATTTTCACCCGCACGTCGGGGGCGAAAATTTACCAGCACAATCGGGTGCCCATAGGCCGACTGAGTGTCCTTTATCCGGTACTTGTAATAGAATGCACCATTGTCAGAAATTGGTGAGACGAATGATTTATCGAAGACAGGCAGGAAATTTTCGTAGGCATTTACATTCTGGTGTGTTGTGCCCAGAAACTGGTCAATACTCTCATTCCGGATGCCTTTGATGTTGATTCCCTTGATGAATTCCCGAGTCTTTTTCGGGTTTCGTTGGTAGTAAAAATCAGAGCTGCTTTCCGTGAGGAAAAAAGGCAGGAAAGGAGTAGCCTCGCTGGTGCTGTCGAGGTTGTTGTAGATGAATCCAAACTTCTTAATCATCGGCACCGGCAAGTGTTCGAATTGTTTGCGACTCAGGTTGCGCAAGTCCAGTTCCAGCTTGTTATAGACGTGATAGCTGTAGTTGCGCAGCCTGTCCGTGTTGTTTGTTGGTTTATGAGCGATGATTTGTCGCAGCAGAGCCAGGGCAGGATCCTCTCCGGCATGAAATACAAACTCATTCAGGCTCGTCACTTCACGATCCAGTTCTATTTCTAATTCCCGATGCCGGTCGCCTGCTGCACGAAAACGGATTGTCGTGCTCTTATAACCAATGGCAGTTGCCCGAAGGCTGTCGCCCGGAGGTTTCTCGAAGCTCAGGCTGAAATGTCCGTCAATGTCAGAAGGGATGCCCACATCACTGCCCGGGAAAAAAACATTAGCAAATGGCACACCCTCGCCCGTGCCCTTATCCCGCACAATGCCCGTAATTAGATAACTACCATGAAGGGGTATCGTTACAGGGTTTTGCACAATGGAATGAAGGCTATCCTGTGTGCTGTCTTTTATCGTCGCCTGAGGATGCCGAAGCAAAGAGTCGGCATGATGATTCAGGCTATCTGCCACCTGCAGTAATGAGTCCACCAGATGCTGATCATTGCGTTGCTGAGCAAGAAGCCTTTGAGCTGGCAGCAAGCTTGTGAACAGCAGTAAGAAAAAAATGCAACAGCGCATAGGGCAGGGCTGTAAAGTTGGCCATGCAGCGGGGAAACGACAAAGCAAAATAGCCGCAAGCGATGGCTTTCCCGAAATCGTAGGCGAGCGACTTGTTTCTGGTCGGCAAAGGATTTTTTTGGCTGAGACAGCCGGCCATTTTTACTTCAAAAGGCGTAATTGTGATACCTAACTTTAGGCCGCTCACTACCCTATGGACTTACAGCAATTCCGTCGCCGCGCCAGGCGCAATGAGGCCGGTCTCGTTTCTTTTTTAAAAAAACTCGATGAAATAGTGCCTGAAGACATGCCGGCACTCGTGGAAAAAACGGATGCTGAAGTCTGGGCTGAAACGGACTGCACCCAGTGCGCTCATTGCTGCAAAACCATGACGCCCACATACAGCCGGAAGGATATCTTGCGCATCTCCCACCATCTCGGTATGAAGCCGAAAGACTTTCAGGAAAAATGGTTGCAGCAGGATGAGGAAAACGGAGATTGGGTCAACAAACAGCAGCCCTGCCAGTTCCTGCAGCCCGACAATCGCTGTGGCATTTATGAAGTGCGCCCGGCAGACTGTGCCGAATTCCCGCACCATAATAAGAAGCCATTTGATGAATACAACGACACCTTCATCGGTAACGTCACGCGCTGCCCAGCCACCTATGAGTTGGTGCTGCGGTTAAAAAAACAAATAGAACGGGATTACGAATGGTGAGCTACTTCCGGATATAAACTGGCGTGCCCACTTCCACCAGGCTGTACAGGTCTTCGATGTCTTTATTGCAGATGGCGATGCAGCCGTCCGTCCAGCCTACACCCATCTGAATTAAATCATCGCCACCGGGCCACACACCGTGAATGCCCACACTGCCACCGATGCGAGCCGATGCGGGCAATTTGCCTTCCGCTTTCATCCGGGTGAAACGGGCAATACTTGAGTCATTCGGATAGTCTAGCGCCAGAAACCGGTCGTATTTAGAAGAAGGATTTTTGCTCACAATTCGGAACAAGCCTTCGGGTGTGTTTCGGTCGCCTTCCATGTTTTTGTTGGCCTTAGGTGTTGGGCCAAACACAGCCTTGTATGAGCGGATGGGCTTCCGGCCATACTTTACTGTCAGGCGATACTGGCTCTTGGAAATGTAGATGCTGATCAGGTCGCGATTGGCAGTATCCATACGGATAGGGACTACGATGTCAATCCGGGGATGTAGTGGCTCGATGATGGTTTCAGTCACGCGCATCAACCCCTGATTGTATTGCACTACCCGCACCAGATTGCCTTTGCCATCCTTGTATTCGTCCAGTAGTTTGATGTTGGTGGGGCGGGGCTGTGCCAGCAGGCTGATGGGCTGCGAGGCCAGGCAAATCAGGAAAAAGAAACTCAGGAAAACACGCATCAGTCGTACTCGCTTTTGGTTTGGGGGAAGCGCGAATCTAACCGTTTAGAAAAATCAGGGTGCCATAAGCCAAGACAAACCACTTCACTAACCGGAATCTTCCCAAAATAGAATTGGAAACTTACGCGGCAGGCCTGGCCTTAAATACAGGCACAGTAGAGCAGGGTTCTCCATACATCAGCGACTTCACCACTGGTCGGAGCAGTGTGGTTGCAGCTACATAAGCTTCCGGAGGCACCGATACATCGCCGCATCCTTTCAACACCACCCGCTTGCCGGCATATTCCGAAACGTCAAGCTGAGCGAGTGCTGCTGTAATGACCAAGGCAGGTAAAGCTTCCTGGTTTGAAAAATGAACGGAAGCGGCAACTGGTTGCAGATAGGCAGCTGCCAACATATAAGCCCACACAGGAATCACGGCATCTGAACTGCAGCCCAATGCCACATGCTTCCCTGCAAAGTCATGCCAGTCCTGTGCCTGTAAGGCAGCACGGTAGTCCTTTTCACGAAGCATCATTTCCATAAAAAGAAATGGCTTTAGGTCGAAGAAGGCAAGGCTGTATGCTGCGGGGATGAAAGGCGCCAGGTCAAGCGTCAGGATGCCACTCTCGGCTACTTTGTTGCGTATCGGGTCCACACTGGTTTCCATGTGGCAAAACTACAGGCACTGACCAGGCCAACATGCCGCTTGCCCCTTCATTTGTATGAAGAGGATGTTACTTTTTTTTATCGGCTATATTTCGCTGCCAGGCATCCGTTGCGTCGCACTCTTCAGCAGGATTTCGCTGCCAGGCTTTGCCCGTATGCAGCGGGTAGATGCTACTTCCACGTTTAGGGTACCATGCCTAATAGCAGCACTGGCCCCTCAGTGTGCGACGCAACGGATGCTGCATCAGGGCACCTTAGCCGACCTCAAAAAAAATCAGGAAACACAATGAAGCCTGCCCGAAAACAAGAGAGGCCGTCCCGCCGGGACAGCCTCAAACCGTTGAGCGCATGCTTTGAAAACTATGCTGCGGTGGGTTTCACCACCGGCAGGTTGGGGATTGTTTTCATCCTGGCCCAGCCACCCAGCACATTACGCAGGTTGTGAAAACCCTGGCGCTTGAGCAGCGAGCAGGCAATCACAGAGCGGTAGCCGCCCGCGCAATGCACATACAAGTTGTGGTCAGCATCCACAGCAGCAAGCTGCAGGATATCGGTCATCTCACTGAGTGGGAAATTGGTGGCACCCTGCACGTGGCCAGATTCAAACTCGGAGGGCTTACGCACATCCAGCACTTCCAGTCGCTGATCGAAGGGCAGGTCCATGGCCAGCTCATCGGCTTCTACATCCACAATCATGTCCAGCTTATCGCCGGCTGTGCGCCAGGCTTCAATGCCGCCGGCTAAGCAACCCTGCACTTTGTCTAAACCCACACGGGCCAGGCGGGTGACGCTTTCCCGCTCTTTGCCAGGTTCCGTCACCAGGAGCAGCGGCTGCTCAAAGGGCAGCAGCGAGCCGGCCCATTCAGCAAAGCGACCATCCAAACCAATGGAAATTGAGCCCGGCACAAAACCTTGCGTGAATACTTCCGCACTGCGCGTATCCAGCACCCAGGCGCCTGTATTCATTGCCGTTTTAAATGCGGCCACATCCAGCGGACGCAGGCCTTTATCCATCAACTCGGACATAGGTGTATAGCCTTCTTTGTTGATGCGGGCATTGATGGGGAAGTAGGCAGGTGGCTCATTCAAGCCTTCGGTTACCGCCTTAATAAAATCTTCGCGGCTCATATCGGCGAGGGCATAGTTGCCGGCCTTCTGTGCGCCAATGGTGGAGAAGGTTTCTTTGCCCAAAGCCTTGCCACAGGCCGAGCCGGGCCCGTGTGCCGGATACACAATCAAATCATCCGGCAGGCTCTTGATTTTTTGCTGCAGGGTGTCATACATCTTGTCAGCAAGCTCTTCTTTGCTGAGGTTGCCGGAGAATAAATCCGGGCGGCCCACATCGCCTACGAAGAGGGTATCGCCAGTGAAGATGCAATAGGCTTTCCCATGCTCATCATGCAGCAAATAGCAACTGCTTTCCAGCGTGTGGCCGGGTGTGTGCAGCACTTCTATTTCCAGCCCGCCGATATGGAAACGCTCACCGTCTTTGGCTTCATAAAACTTGAAACCGGTCTCGGCGCCGGGGCCATATACGATGGTAGCTCCGGTAGCCTGGGCCAGCTCCACATGCCCACTCACGAAGTCGGCATGGAAGTGCGTTTCGAAAATGTATTTAATCTGAGCACCCTGCTCTTTAGCCAGTGCGAGGTAGGTGTCAATATCGCGGAGCGGGTCAATGACTGCGGCTTCGCCCTTGTGGGAAATGAAATATGCTGCTTCTGATAGGCAGTTGGTATAGAGCTGCTGGATGTACATAGCTAAAGAAGTTTTCAGGCCTGGGCCTCGTGGAAGATGTGGTTTCTATTTTGCCTGCGGTAAAGATCCTGATGTGCGGATTATTTGAAATGACGGCAGTCAGTGGTCACTTGGGCAGCTTGCAAAGGTATCAATCGCGGCTGCGGCCATTCGTGAACAGCAGGATGTAGTAGAGCAAGGTGGCCACGGAAGCAATGGCCGCAACGAGATAGGTGCGGGCAGCCCATTTTAGTGCGTCTGAGGCTTTGTCGTGTTCTGCAGTACTGGTGACATGGCTTTGCTCCATCCAGCGCAAGGCCCTGGCTGAAGCATCGTATTCCACAGGCAGGGTGATGAGCGAAAAGAGGGTGCTCATTGCAAAGAGCAGGATGCCCACCAGCAGGATGGTCGGGTTGGCGCGGCCAAACATGAAGCCCACACCGGCCAGGATGACCCATTGCGACAAGGTGGTACTGATTTGCACTATCGGCACCAGGGCACTGCGCATCCTGAGTGGTGCATAAGCCCGGGCATGTTGCACAGCATGACCACATTCATGCGCGGCCACGGCAGCAGATGAAATGCTTCTTCCGGAATAGACTTCGGGCGAAAGATTGACCGTCTTATTGGCAGGGTTGTAGTGGTCACTCAGGAATCCATTCACACTCACCACCTGCACATCGAAAATGCCATTATCGTGCAGCATCTTTTCCGCCACGTCTTTCCCGCTCAGCCCATTGGCCAGAGGGATTTCGCCATACTCTTTAAACTTCGCTTTCAGCCGGTTGCTCACCATCAGGCCCACGAGAAACATAATGCCCGCGATGAGGTAATAGCCAATAAATGGATTTGCCATTTTTTGATTTTCCTGTTTTGATACAGCAGTTCTTTTCCTTTCAAAAGACAGACCAGCCAGACAGGCTGACAGGACTGCATGAAGGTATCACCGGCAAAGTCAGTGTGGGCCGTCACCATTGCCAATTCATGCTCAAAAGCCAGTTAAATCCTGCCTGCGGGAAGTAGTTGTTTTGCGTGTAAAGCTGCCCACCGGAAAGATAGCTGTAGGTGTAGCCGTTGCTGCTATACAGGCTGTTTAGCATGTTATTTACC
>CAYRJR010000021.1:10585-22764 GCA_964424655.1 uncultured Chitinophagaceae bacterium | reverse complement strand
GCAGGTCGTCCACGATGCCGCCCTGGTCATTGGTCATGCAGGAATACTGCGCCTTACCCTTACTGAGCTTCGAAGCATCATTAGTAGCAATGCGCTGAATCAGCGCTACGGCAGCGGGACCTTTCAGCAAAAACTCGCCCATATGGCTCACATCAAACACGCCTGCATTCGTGCGCACTGTCTGGTGTTCTTCGTTGATGGAGGTGTAAGAAATGGGCATGTTGTAGCCGGCAAATTCAGCCATCTTGGCACCGAGTGCGATATGCTTATCTGTAAAAGGCGTCTGCTTCATTTAGAGAAGATTTGTTTGGAATGGGCGCAAAGGTAACAGCCTAATGAAGCAATCCTCCTGACCGCTGTCGGGCATTACCATACTTCACGTAACAGCATTCTTTAAAAGCTTCTTAAAACCACGCCCAATGCGGCTTTCAGCTAAAGTCCATTTAACGCTCCTTTGGCGCATGCCACTATTTTGCTCTTCTAATTTCGCCTGCATCCAGATTTTTTCTTAAAACAAAAAGCCATGCTACGCCACTTGCAAAAACCTGCGGCCCTGCTGATGTTCGGCTGCTTTTTGAGTTTGACTTCTTTTGCGCAAAGCGCGAAAAAAAGCCCGCAAAAAATCATTACAAAAGACGAGACCGTCATCATCAAAAGCCCGGATGCCGGCGGGCGAACGGTAGTGGAAATAAAAGACGGGATTGTGTATGTAAATGGCCGTTCCATCATGAGTGTCCGTGATGCAGATGCAACCCGGGTACATAAAAAAATCATTGTAGAAAACGGACCGATTACGCAGCATGCCCCCGCTGAAAATTGGAACGATGACCCTGCCCCCGACTTCCCTGATATGCCCGGCTCCGCTATGGCGCCCCCTGCCGAGCTTGGCGTGATGACTGCTGACGCAACCGGCAGGCAGGGCGTAGTGGTCAAAGAGGTATTACCCGGATCAGCAGCCGCCAAAGCTGGCTTGCAAAAAGGCGATATCATCACTCGAGTGGATGATAAAATATTAGCCAATGCCTCTGCTTTGGTAGATGCCATCCGCAAGCAACACCATCCTGGCGATGAAGTGAACATCCGCTACGAAAGGAAGGGACAGGAATTTGATACGAAGGCCCTCCTGGGGCAGGCTACCGCCTCACAAATGGCCCCCAATATGCGTGGCCGGGGCTATCCGCAGGAATTTTTTCTCAATCGTCCTTTTGATTCATGGGACCCATTCCGCGATGAGGCTGCTTCCAGCCAGGGGCCTAAGCTGGGCGTGTCGGTGGAAGATCGTGCGGACGGAATCGGCGTGACGGTGCTTCAGGTGAAACCCGGCTCGGCGGCAGAGGCAGCGGGCTTGCAATCGGGGGATGTCATTACGAAGTTTAGCGGCCACTATATTCCGTCAGTGGATGCGCTTGAGCATGCACTGCATGATGTGGACACCAGTAAAAAATCGAGCCTCTCATTTCAGCGAAACGGCAAAGCGATAAGTGTGCTGTTCAGCTTCCCAAGGGAGCGCGAACGCAGGGATCTGTGAGGCGCAACAACCTCAGATTGTACACCCTGGCGAGGGCATTAGTTGGGTCGCTTTTTTGGGGTCAGCTTTTGGAATGCTTTGAAGCTGCCGTTGCGTCGCACACTGAGGGGTTCTGTCCGCTATTGAGCTTTTCCCGGTTGATGGGTGGTGACCTTACGGGGAAAGCCCGGCAGCGAAATATGGCTGAAGTGTGCGACGCAACGAATGCTGAGTCGGGTTGCAATTGCCGACTAAAAAATGAACTCCAATAACTGCGAAAACACTGGCTTGTGAATGCGCTGCGAGGGTGCTTAGTTTACCAGGCCTTGCTTGACAGCATACATGATGAGACCGGCGTTGTTTTTTGCGCCGGTCTTTTCATACAGCGAGGTCTTCGTCTTTTCGATGGTGCGGGGGCTGAGGAAGATCTTCTCACCGATTTCAGCCATGGTGCAGCCATCGCAAATGAGCAGCAGCACTTCCTTCTCGCGTTCAGTTAACGTTACATCTTCCCGGAAGTTCGATGAGCTCACATTCTTTTTGATGATGGAGCGCAGCATCAGGTTATTGACGTAATCTGAGAAGTAAAATCCGGTTTCACGACAGGAATGCAGTGCCAGTTTTATTTCATCTGCATCGGTATTTTTCACGAGGTAGCCATTGGCGCCGGCTTCGAGCAGATGAATCACCAATTGGTCATCATCGTGCATAGTGAGGATGAGAATACGCACATCCGGAAATAGTTTGCGGATTTCGCGGGTGGCCTCCATGCCGTCCATTTCAGGCATTTTCAAATCCAGCAAGATGACATCAGGCTGTTGGAATTTCAGTTGCTCGAGTAACTCTTTCCCATTACCGGCTTCGCCGATGCACTCCAGTTCCGGGTCATCACTGAGGGCCATGCGCAGCCCCTGGCGAAATATCTGATGGTCGTCTGTGATATAAAAAGTAAGCGGCTTGTTCATTATGATTCTTCTTCAGGTTCGGTGATGGGCAGGCATAATAATATTCCGGCAGAGAAACTGGGGGTATTGGGCTTGGGGAAGCTGATGGTAGCGTGTGACGACTTGAGGCGATTCTCAATATTCTTCAAACCTATTGCTCCTTTTTTAAAAAGCAGTTCATGATAGCTGGCGTCCGTCAGGCCATCTCCATCGTGCATCAGCCTGATTTGAGCTTTGCCGTTGGATTGAAACATTTGGATGATAATCTGTCTGGCACCGGCATGCTTGATGATGTTGTTCAGCAATTCCTGCACGATTCGATACAATGCAAGTTCTGATTCCGAATGGATTCCTGGCCAGTTGGCTGAATCTTCTATACGAACTGTGATTTGCCCAGTCTTGTTCAGTGTCTCTGCTAAAGATTGTATAGACTTGACGATGCCCAGGTAATGCAGGGTGCCGGGCTGTAACTGGTGAGAGAGGTTACGCACTTTTTGGATGCTTTCATCGAGCAGGCTTTGCACTTGCTGCACGGCCGGGCCAGCGTTTCTGCTGCGAGCCACCTGATGCAGCATCAGCCGAATCGAAGAAAGGGTAGCACCCACATCATCATGCAACTCAGATGCGATCCTCATCCGCTCTTCTTCTTCACTACGGATGGAGGCCTGAATCAATTCTTCCTGCTTTTTCTCGTTGAAATCTTTTAACTGCTGATGATGATTGATGACCCGACGCTGATAGGCAAACACAAAAAAGACTAAGCCCACGGCAAGTACCAGCATCGTGATTGCAGCAAAGCTGACAAGGAAAGTGAGGCTCACGGCGTTACAGCTTATCGCTACCGAATGGTGGAATATCAGCAGAACGCTGCTGCAGGTAAAAAATACGGGCAATGACCAAGTTGGTCATAATATTAAGCAGGTTATGAACAGACCACACATTTTGAGCTACTGAAGGAGATGCTTTCGCAAACTGATCGGTGAACAAAAACAGCAGTACCGAATAAGCCTCAAACAATAAATAGCAAGCAGCAAACAAAAAGACTGGAGATTTCTCAATCTTTTGATGCTCTATATTCTGGATCACTTTAAAGAGCACCAGTACGCACAGAATCATCATAAAGAAGTGGCCAAATACCTGTTCCTTCCAGAATATCAGGCTTAGAAAATCGCTGCCAGCACTTACCAGAAACAATGCGACCAAAGCAATTAAGATTGCCTTAGCTGCAATCTTCAGTTTTACAGACGATAACTGGCTAATCAAATACAAGCTAAGAATCGTCAACTGGAACAAGAAAAACAGGTTGGCGAGGCCACCTGCAATTCTATTTATGAATGGGAATAGATTGCAAATGTTATCGGATAAAAGAAGATCGGCCAGAAAACTTGCCCAGGCATAATACCATAGATAACCCCGCTGCTTCCTGCCCAGCCATATGGCAGGAAGTGTAGAAAATATGGATAGCTTTTTGACTATTACTATGTACCAGTTCATTTTATAGACACATAAGGCCATTTATTTGTACAATCAAAATAGCTCATTGTAGCATCCGGATAAGCTACACTGAAAATAACGTCTGTCCCATGCGTCCCGCCGGTAGCCAGATAGAAACTGAAGGATTCCGGATTGGTCAATAGTAAGCCTTTCAGGAAAGGAAAACTATAGTAAACAAACGCAGAATCGTAAGGAGCTGCAATAGGGTTCAGTTCGGCATTGGTTTGCACGTTTTGGTTTAGTTGCAATCCATCCGTTCCGCAAACACCGCCATCCATTATTCCCTGGATTTCTGAAGCACTCTTCACCAATGGAGCGCCCCCACTAGGAATAATCCGGCTTTGAAAATCTGATTCGGTGATTTCATGTTCTTTCACAAGAGCCTGTTGGCAGGCCACATTGGTGCAAGGATCAACGCCTTGACAGGCAAGAGGAATTTGTGAGCTCATGTTTTGGACTTGTTATTGGGGTGTTTATTAAACGAAAAAAATGGGGTTTGCAGTGATGATTGGCAGTGAGAAAATTCAGTTTTCCTGCAAGACGAGAAAAATCACACATTGATTTATTCCGGGTCGCAGGAAAAAATCAGTGAAATGTACGCGCAATCATATTACAAAAGGAGGGGAAGCCCCCGAAAATTTCGAGGGATAACCCGCTCAATATCTGGGGCAATCCCTCTTGATAGGGCTGTGCATTAGGGCAACATTTGTGATGTCCGAAGGGACAAGCAAAAACCCGATACACCTTCAACCTCCAGCCATGATTGATCAAAAGCCCAACAGTTGCCCTGTCGTACTGGCCATTCCGGCGCAAGCCTTTTTCCACCTTGGGATTCGGCAAGGGTTGCAGAAACATCAGCTCTCATTTTCAGTGAAAGCAGAAGAAAATATTCGTTGCTATGTCATTGAAGGAAGTCAGGACCTCGTCAGCTTTGAGCGCCTGACCCGGGTCTTTGCAAAAGGGAATTCTGCCCTGCCCAATTCATATACAGTACCCATCCACGAAACTGGATTTCTGTTTTACCGTGTCCGGCAAATTGATAACTCAAATGCGGAAACTCACATTGCTGAAGATGTGCAGCAAGTAAGCCATCGCATCTCGGGCATCACTCAATAAAATATTTCGAATACAACTCCTATATATTCCATTTGTCCACTACCCGGCCCCTCGAAACACCTATCCGAAAAACTATAATTGTGACTGTAAAACTCTTTCCTAACCCAGCCAATGATAAGCTCTGGCTGCAATTGGCAAAAAAGTTTGTCGAGCCGCTCAATGTGACGGTGTATGACACCTCCGGCAATTCACGCAATCATTATGAACTGCCCGCCGGAGATGACATAGCCACCATTCCTGTAGCCGACCTGCAACCCGGAGTCTATTTCCTCCAGATGGAACATGAACACGATGATTGGATAAAACCCTTTATCGTGATGCGGTAATCTGAATTTTTCAGCCCCTCTAAACCCCCAAAAAAGTAAGCCGCAGCTCTCTGTGGCTTCTTTGCTTTTCTGAATATTTGGACAGTATAATTCTTACCTGCGCCACACAGTCTGTTAACTTCGCGGCCCATGCGCATAGCGGTCAACACACGGCTCCTGTTGAAAGGTAAATTGGAAGGTATTGGCTGGTACACACATCAAATGTTGGAGCGTATCGTACGGGCACATCCAGAACATGAATTCCTTTTCCTCTTCGACCGGCCATACGACCCCTCATTCATATTCGCACCCAATGTAAAGCCCATTGTTGCTCACCCTCAGGCTCGTCATGCGGTACTATTTTACCTCTGGTTTGAATGGATGATACCGGCCCTGCTGCGCAAATACAAGGCAGATATTTTCCTTTCTACCGATGGCCTCTGTTCGCTGAATACGAAGACTCCTACCTGCCTCGTCATGCATGACCTGGCCTTCGAGCATTACCCGGAGCATCTCAAGCTGAGTCATCGCTTGTACTTGCGCCGCTGGTCCCCCCTTTTTGCCAAAAAAGCTACCCGGATTGTAACCGTCAGTGAATTTTCCAAAAAAGATATTGCTGAACGCTATCAGATTCCACTTGACAAGATTGACGTTACCTACAATGGTGCGCACCCATCATACCGGCCATTGAGCTGGGAAGAGCGGGAACAGGTGAAAACTGAATACACAGACGGACAGGAATATTTTGTCTTTGCCGGGGCCTTGCATCCGCGAAAAAATGTAGTGGCTTTGCTTCGGGCATTCGTAAAATTCAAAAAACGACACCGCAGCCCCATCAAGTTAGTCATCGTAGGCAGGATGGCCTGGAAGTTTGAAGAGCTCGCAACCATGCGTGAAGAGATGCCATTCAAAGATGATGTGGTTTGGCCGGGATACCTCGGCGTAGAGAGGCTTTCCAAGGTGATTGGCGCTGCCTATGCACTGGTTTATCCATCCATGTTTGAAGGATTTGGCATTCCCATTCTGGAAGCCTTAAAATGTGGTGTTCCGGCTGTGGTGAGCAATACTTCTTCGATGCCCGAAGTGGCTGGTGATGCGGCTCTGCTTGCCGACCCAAACGATGTGGAAGAAATTGCCGCTCAAATGGGCAGGATTTATAAAGACGAAGCGCTACGCAATCAACTAAAAGCTACAGCCTTGATTCAGGCAGGTAAGTTTGACTGGGATCATTCAGCAAACCAACTTTGGGAAAGTATGATGCGCTGTCGCAAAGCCTGAGTGGCAAGTTGGCTTTTTACGTATGCCCCCCTTTTTTATCGGGCTGCGATTTTGCTTCTTGCTTCTTTTTCTCGCTGGAGTATAGGATAGGCTTTTGCAAAAGTCTCTTCCATACTGATCATCACGGGCATCATTTCTTCCTGGGGAGCATGCAATTTGCCCATAGCTTCTATGGCAGTTAAGTTGTCGTACATATCCCGTACCTGTACGATTGAGACACTGCTTTTCAGGAAATGTGCCTGCTTATAGATTCCATCAAAGTCTTTCCCATCACGAACGAGGTCACCAAGCTGACGAAGGCCTTCTGGCATCGTGCCTAAGAAAAGTCCCAGCACTTCGGCGATATAGCCAGAATCATTGCCAGAAAGCTCGAGGAGGTACGTAAAATTGATGATGTCAGTACTCATAATGTCTAGTTCTTCTCCTTCCGGATTTGATGATTTGTTTTTTGTGAGTCGAAGGACTTCCTGAAATAATTCGCGTGGTTCAAAGGGTTTGGAAATGTATCCATTCATTCCGCTTTCAAAGCAGCGTTCTGCCTCCCCTTTCAAGGCATCTGCGGTCATGGCAATAATAGGGATTTTACTGAGCAAGTCTTGCCTAATCAGTTGGGTAGCGGTGTAGCCGTCCATATCAGGCATCTGCAAATCCATCAGTACGGCATCAAAATGCTCTTTCCCTTCCCGCAATACATCCACGGCAAACTGACCATTGTTGACAATTTTCGCGCTGGCTCCCTGGCGGGATAAAGTATGGAGCACTACTTTCTGATTAATCAGGTTATCCTCTGCCACCAGCAAGTTCAGGCCTTCGAGGGGGCGCTCTTCATTGCTGTTTTGATCCGATGGGAAGTTGAGCATTTCCACCGGCATATTCGAGATGCCGAAAGCAATGCTGCATCCAAATGTGGAACCAATACCTAACTGACTTTGCACCCAGACTCTGCCGTTTTGCAGCTCCACCAATTGCTTCACGATGGCGAGGCCGAGTCCGGTGCCACCATACTTACGGGAAGTATTGGAGTTGTTCTGTGTGAATGACTCGAAAATCATTTCCAGTTTGTCTTCAGCTATGCCAATGCCAGTATCCCGAACCTGCATCTCCAGATCACAAATACCCGCATTGCTCTCTCCGCATTTCAGCAATACAAACACACCGCCCTGACTGGTAAACTTGAGGGCATTGCCCACCAGATTTATCAAAATCTGTTGCAGACGCAATGGGTCGCCCATGAGCACATCTGGCACCAGATCATCCACCTCTACACGTAAGTCAATCATCTTTTCTTCTGCCTTAAACTGAAGTGGGACGATGGCTTTTTTGATGGTGTGCCGCAGCTTGAAAGAAACATGCTCAAGGCGGAATTTCCCGCTCTTGATTTTAGAGAAGTCGAGGATATCGTTGATGATAGCCAACAGTTGCCTGGCCGATTCGAGGATATTTTCGGAATAGTCGCGCTGCTCTGCCGTAAGGTTGGTGCTCAGCAGGAGGTTGCTCATACCCATGATGCCATTCATGGGCGTGCGGATTTCATGGCTCATATTGGCCAGGAAAGTTTCCTGAGCGCTGCGCGCCCTTTCGGCAGTGCGGGTGGCCTGCATGAGCTGCAATTCATTTTCCTTGCGCTCGGTGATATCCGTTGCCAGGCCACAGATATTCTGCACTTCACCGGCACTGTTGAGCAGCGGGAATTTCACGACCCAGAAGTAGTGTTTGATGCCATTGCGCATCACCACATCTTCATAAGTAACCATGCTGCGGTGCAGAATGACCTGCTCATTGGCGAAGCGGAAATTTTGTGTGCTGTCATTGTGGAAGAGGTCTGCATCTCGATGCGTCAGCAGCTCCTGAGGAGTCATGCCGAATATTTCGCAGAGCTTTTTATTGACCACCATGTAGCGGCCTTCAAGGTCTTTGATGTAAACGGCAGAAGGGATATTATCAATGATTTCCTGAGTGAGTCGGTGTTGCTGCATCCGCTGTTGGGCCAGCGACTTGAGCTGCACTTCCATCTTTTTTTCTGCATCAATGTCCCAGGATACAGTCTGCCATCTGCAGATTTTGCCCTGTGCATCGCGTAGCGGGAAAAAGCGGAAAGAAATCCACTTATCATTTCCATCAGCCGTTCTGATTTTTAGCTCCTGAGTTCGGGCAAATGGATAGCCCGGCTCATCCCATCGTAAGGCATCGGGCATTAAAAGTGTAGATGGCCTGCCTGCCAGGTCTTCAGATCGAAAACCAGTCAGATCATACATGTTATCACTGGTGAAGAGTATCGTGCCTTCCAGGTCCATTTCTGTACTCACAAAGCCAGTGCCCTGAAGTATATCTGCGGAACGGCGCTCTTCCTGGCGGGCATTTTCTTCAGCAATTTTCCGCCCTTTAAAATGATGGGACACCTGCTGCAGGCTTAATACCAGAAAAAGACCAAGCAGCAAATACACGCCCAGTGAATAAATCAGTCTTCTTTGGCTAAAGAATTCATACTCGGAAGCCTGCTGACGCAATTGGAGCCGGAGCTGATTGAGCAAGGCAGATGCAGAATCAATCAATGATGAATCTTCCGGAATAACTGAATTGGAGCCTTCCAATGCATGGGAATGCAGGTACACCAAACGTTGCTTGACCCTGATCTCGAGGTTGTCAATTTTGGAAATATTTTCAGGTATTGCCTGTACACTATTGCGCAACTTTTGAAAGAGGAGTAACAAGTTTGCATCGGCTACCTGATGCGAATCCGACCTGATTCCCTGCTCATGAATCCAGGTAATCTTGCCCAACCCAATGTATATGTCTTCTAAGTCCTCAATGGAACGGGCCGTATTGACCGCTTTTAAATGCGTCCGTTCTGATTTTGAATAAAGACTAATTGCCTGAATGACGATACCGACAAAGAATAGCCCCAGAACGAGCAGTATCAGCGTAAAAATCTTCCGGGAAGACATATTGGGGACGAACTACAGGAAAGAAATTTTTTCTGATGACCTTGTGTCAACGAATGTAAGGCTTGGCTTGGCTTGCTGACCCAAAGCTTACGGCACACTTTTCTTATGCTGCCTGTTTCCAGAAAATACTTTACATCTTAGTCTCAAAATAAGAATTATGAAAACCAGCAACCACATTGTTCTCGTAACCGGTGCAACCGGAGGACTCGGCACTGCCATGTGCATGGAACTTTTCAGGGATGGCTATCGCGTAGCCGCCAACTTTCGAAACAAAGCAAAGGCAGATGCCTGGCAGAAAAAGATGAAAGACCAGGGAATTGAGGTTTTTGTCTTTGAAGGTGATGTCACCAGCTTCGACAGCATGGGTAAAATGATCCTGGAAATTGAACAAAACCTTGGCCCTATTGACATCTTAGTAAACAATGCGGGCATCACCCGCGACATCCGCTTCTCAAAAATGAGCCCGGAGGAATGGCATGATGTCATCAATACGAATCTCAATTCTGTATTCAATACCACCCGGCACGTCATCAACGGGATGATTGAGCGCAAGTTTGGCAGGATCATCAATATCTCTTCTGTCAATGGGCAACGTGGTCAATTCGGTCAGGCTAATTACTCGGCAGCCAAAGCCGGGATGCACGGCTTCACCAAAACATTAGCAATGGAGGTGGCTAAATATGGCGTGACGGTCAACACGATTTCTCCGGGTTATATCGGTACGGATATGGTGATGGCCGTAGAGCAGAAATATCGTGATGCAATCGTGGCTCAGATACCAGTCGGACGCCTTGGTGGCACACACGAAGTGGCCCACCTGGTAAGCTTCCTGGCCAGCGATGAAGCAAGTTTCATCACTGGAGCAAACTATAGCATCAATGGTGGCCAGCATGTGTATTAATAGCACGGCTCATTGTCCTTTCTAAGGAATCATTAATCAATTTGAATCTTCGAATCCAATGATTTGGAAGAACACGCCTGACTTGGCCCGGCTCAATGAATTTCCGCGTGGACTAGCTCACTTAATTGGTATTGAATTCACGGCCTTTGATGATGAATCCTTAACCGCCACCATGCCAGTTGATACCCGAACGCATCAGCCTTACGGCATTTTGCATGGCGGGGCTTCGGTGGTATTGGCAGAAAGCCTGGGCAGTGTGGCCAGCAATCTGATCATAGATAAGGAGAAGTTTATTGGCGTAGGGCTTGAAGTGAATGCCAATCACCTCCGTCCGGTGAAAAGCGGGCTTGTTACAGGGGTATGCAGGCCCATTCATTTGGGTTCAAAAACGCATGTCTGGGACATTCGAATCCACAATGAAGCAGGGAAGCCTGTTTGCATGAGCAGGCTCACCGTAGCCATAGTTCGGAAATAAAAAACCTTCCTGGTACCATTGGCCAGGAAGGTTTTTTCAATGGGAAACCTGCGATTATTCAGCGCTTAGATTGCTACCCGCTTGAAGCCGGTAACATTCAGGTTCTTGTCCACGCTCTTCACATAGTCTGCCACGCTCTTGCCATTGTCTTTTACGAAAGGCTGAGCCAGCAGTGTGTTTTCCTTGAAGAAAGCATTCAGTTTGCCTTCAGCAACCTTAGCAATCATTTCTTCGGGCTTGCCTGCCATTTTCGGGTCGTTCTTCATTTGCTCCATCACGATGCCACGCTCGCGCTCGATGACGTGTGCTTCAATGCTCTCGTGGCTTAATCCGAGTGGATTCATGGCAGCAATTTGCATGGCTACGTCTTTACCTGCAGCAGTCACATGCTCCCCTTTCACAGTACTCAGACCAACCAAAACACCAATGCGGTAGTTGCCGTGGATGTATGAAACGACGGTGTCTGCGCTCAGTTGTTCATAACGAACTACATCAATCTTCTCGCCAATCTTAGCAACTACTTCGCTCAGCTTTTCAGCTATAGTAGCGCCTTCCATAGGCAGTGCCTTGAGGCCTTCAATATTGCTGGGCATGTTCTGCTCAGCTATCGTAGCCACGTCATTGGCAAACTTGATGAAATCAGCATTCTTGCTCACGAAATCGGTCTCGGAAGAAAGCTGAATGATGATACCATAATTAGCATCAGCGTTGGTGCGTGCGATGACCACGCCTTCTTTGGCCTCACGGTCCTGGCGGTTAGCGGCAACTTTCTGGCCTTTCTTACGCAGGTAGTCAATAGCGCCTTCGAAGTCGCCCTGACTCTCTTCGAGTGCTTTGCGGCAATCCGCCATGCCGGCTCCGGTCTGGTCGCGAAGTTTCTTTACGTCTTGTGCGGTTATAGTTACGCTCATCGTGTAATGCTTAAATTTTTTTGCGGCGCGAAGGTCGGGGAAAATAGCGGGCGGGCAAAATGAAACCGATACTGCTGCAACAGCTCCGCTCAGAAAACAAAGGAGGAAGGAATGGTAATGCTTCTAATCCAACGGTTCGTTCACGAGATACATATCTATCTCGCCTTTGTGCTTAGCCTCCACCCGGCCACGATAAGCACAATGGAACTGGCTTTTTATAAGCAGGTAAGTTGCCTGAGATATATTGATTGCTCCCGGCACACCGTGTTGTTCCATTCGGGCTGCTGTATTTACCGTGTCTCC